>DLGP01000095.1:200-106199 GCA_002482765.1 Alphaproteobacteria bacterium UBA7691 | reverse complement strand
AATCGCGGCGAGATTGCCTGCCGCGTGATCCGCTCGGCGCGTGCGCTGGGCTATCGCAGCGTGGCGGTGTATTCCGAAGCCGATGCCGGCGCGCCGCATATGCGGCTGGCTGATGCCGCCTTGTGCATCGGCCCGGCGGAAGCGAAGCAGAGTTATCTCAACCCCGATGCCCTGCTGGCGGCAGCGCGCCAGAGCGGCGCCCAGGCGATCCATCCGGGCTATGGTTTCCTGTCTGAGAATGCCGAATTCGCCGCCGCCGTGGCCGCTGCCGGGCTGGTTTTTATCGGCNNAAGCTGCGGCGATTGCGGCCATGGGCAACAAGGCGGCGGCAAAACGGCGCATGATCGAAGCCGGCGTGCCCTGTGTACCGGGTTATCAGGGCGAGGATCAATCGGATGCCGCTTTGCTTTCCGAGGCGCAGCGCATCGGCCTGCCGGTGATGGTGAAGGCGGCGGCCGGCGGCGGCGGCNNNCGGCGGCCGCGGCATGCGCCTGGTGCATGAACCCGCCGCGTTGCTGGCGGCGATCCAGGGCGCGCGGTCAGAGGCCGAAAATGCCTTCGGCTCCGGCGAGCTGATCCTGGAAAAAGCCGTGATCGATGCGCGCCATGTCGAGATCCAGGTTTTTGCCGATAGCCAGGGCCATGTGATCCATCTCGGCGAACGTGATTGCAGCGTGCAGCGCCGGCATCAGAAGGTGATCGAGGAAGCGCCCTCGCCGGCCGTGAATGCCGAACTGCGCGCCCGCATGGGGGCGGCAGCGGTGGCGGCAGCGCGTGCCATCGGCTATGTCGGCGCCGGCACGGTGGAATTCCTGCTCGATGGCAATGGCCGCGATTTTTATTTCCTGGAAATGAATACCCGGTTGCAGGTGGAGCATCCGGTGACCGAAGCCATCACCGGGCTTGATCTGGTGGCGTGGCAGATTGCCGTGGCGGCCGGCCAGCCGTTGCCGCTGGTGCAGGAAGCCGTGGCGCTGAACGGCCATGCCATCGAAGTGCGGCTTTATGCCGAGGCGCCGCATCAAGGCTTCCTGCCGCAATCCGGCCGCCTGGCATTATGGCAGCCGCCGCTCGGGCTGGAGGGTATCCGGGTGGATCATGGCCTTGGCGAAGGCCAGGAGATCACGCCCTATTATGATCCGATGATCGCCAAGATCATTGCCCATGGCCCGGATCGCGCCACCGCCTTGCGCCGGCTGCTTAACGCGCTGGAACAGACCGGCGCGCTCGGCATAACCACCAATCGTGGTTTCCTGATTGATCTGCTGCGCCATGCGGAATTTGCCAAGGGCGCCGCCAGCACCAGCTTCATCCCGCAGTTTTTTGCCGAGATCGCCGCGCCGCGCCCGGATGCGCGCGCCATCGGCCTGGCCACCGTGTTGTGTTACGCCCGCGCCGCCCGCGCCTGCGGCCACGATCCGGCCCTGGCCTGGTCAAGCAATGGCGTGCTGGCTTCGCCGTTTGAACTGGGCTGCAATGACGAAAGCCTCAAGGGCGAAATACTGCCGCTTGGCCCGGCCGGGTATCGTATCCTGCTGAATGGTGCAGCCCTGGATATCACGCTGCCGGATGCCGGCCGCGCCGTGATTGCCGGCGAGGCGATGGATTTCAGGGCGGTATTTGACGGCGACGACCTGCTGCTCAAACTCGGCGCGCTGGATTTGCGCCTCAGCGACCAGCTTTATCGCCCGCGTGGCGGCGATGCTGGTGCCGGCGAAGCCGAATTGCGCGCACCGATGAATGGCAGGATTGTTGCCGTGCTGGCCGAGGCCGGCGAGCCTGTAGTGAAAGGCCAGCGTATCGTGATTCTGGAAGCGATGAAGATGCAGCATGAGGTGACGGCGCGACGCGATGGTGTGCTGGACAGCGTGCCGGTGAAGCCCGGCGACCAGGTGGCAACGCGGCAATTGCTGGCGGCGCTCAAGCCGCTGGAGTCTGGCGCATGAATGCAGCCGAAAAACCGCTGCCGGCCAGCATCCGGCCGATCCGCGCCGCCGATCTGGAGGAATTCCGCGCCTGCCTTGATCGTGTGGCGCGAGAGCGGGTGCATATCGCCTTCACGGCGGCGCCCAAGGTGCAGCAGGCGCAGTTTTTCCTCGGCAACATGCTGAAACGCGCTTTGCCCTTTGTGGTGGCGGAATGCCCGATTGATGGCATTGTCGGCTGGTGCGACATCTATGTGGAAACCGAGGATGAGCTGCGGCCGGGCTACAGCCATGTCGGCCGCCTGGGCATGGGGCTGGATGTGAAATTCCGTGGCCTCGGCCTGGGCAGCGCCATGCTGCGCGTGGCGCTTGATCTGGCGCGCAGCACCCGGATCGAGCGGGTGGAATTGCAGGTCTATGCCTCCAACGAACCGGCCATCGCGCTGTATCGCAAATTCGGCTTCGAGACCGAAGGCGTGCGGCGCCGCGCCCGCAAGCTGGATGGCCGCTACGACGATGTGGTGATGATGGCGCGGCTCAGGCCGCCACAGCAGGATTAGCCAGATGCAGCAAGCCTCGCCCTATTACAGCGCCGAACATCAAGCCTTCCGCGAGCAGCTGCGCCGCTTTGTGGCGCGCGAGATCGAGCCATATGCCGATGCCTGGGACGAGGCCGGCGAATTTCCGCGTGAACTCTATCGCAAGGCCGCCGCCATCGGCCTGCTGCAACTGAATTTCCCGGAAGCTTATGGCGGCGTGAAAGCCGACCGTTTCTTTGCCGTGATTGCCGGGCAGGAACTGGCGCGCGGCGGCGCCGGCGGCGTATGTGCTTCGCTACTCAGCCACACCATCGGCGCGCCGCCAATCGCCAAGCTGGGCAGCGATGAATTGAAGGCGCGTGTGCTGCCCGGCATTCTGGCCGGCGAGAAAATTTCCGCTCTCGCTATCACCGAACCCGGCGGCGGCTCGGATGTCGCCAATCTGCGCACAACGGCGCGGCGCGATGGCGATGATTACATCGTCAAAGGCGAAAAAACCTTCATCACCTCGGGCATGCGGGCGGATTACTATACCGTGGCTTTGCGCACCGGCGGCACCGGCATGGGCGGCATTTCGCTGTTGCTGATTGAACGCGACACGCCCGGCTTCACACGCACGCCGCTGCGCAAGATGGGCTGGTGGGCATCGGATACCGCCACGCTGCATTTTGACGAATGCCGTGTGCCGGCGGCCAATCTGATCGGCGCCGAGAATGCCGGCTTCCTCGGCATCATGCTGAATTTCAACGATGAGCGGCTGGGCCTGGCCGCTTCCTGCGCCGGCTTTGCCCGCACCGCCTATGACGAAGCGGTGGCCTATGCGCGCCAGCGCGAGACTTTTGGCAAGCCGCTGATCAAACATCAGGTGATCCGCCACAAGCTGGTGGACATGGCGCAGCAGATTCACGCCACCGAGGCGATGCTGGAAAACATCGCCTGGCGGCTCGATCAGGGCGAAAGCCCGGTGGCCGAATTATGCATGCTGAAAAACCAGGCGACCCAGACCCTGGCCTTCTGCGCCTCGGAAGCAGTGCAGATTTTTGGCGGCGCCGGCTATATGCGCGGCGCCAAGGTGGAGCGCATCTACCGCGAGGTGAAGGTGAATGCCATCGGCGGCGGCGCCGAGGAAATCATGAAAGACCTCGCCAGCCGGCAACTCGGCTGGTGAACCGGCTTTAGCCCACCGGCTCATGCTGCGGATGGGCGCGCAGCCATTGTTCGGCTTCGCGCACCACCTGCGGCGTGGTGCCCTCGCGCATATCCTTGTGGCGCTCGATCAGATGCCGCATGGTTGCGCCTGCCTCAGTGTTTTTTCCCTGGCTTTGCTGCGCCAGGGCCTTGCCCTGCAAGGCGCGGGCGGCAAAGCCGCGCACCATACTGTCCTGGCTGGTGCCGAAATCCGCATCCACGCCATCAAAGGCGCTGATTGCTTCATCAAGCATGCCCAGCACCATGTAGGTGGTGGCGCGCAACAGCTGTTTCGATGCCACGCCGCGGCTGCGCTCCGGTTCCGGCTTGGCGCGTTCGGCCTGCAATTCCGCCTCGACATTGCCCAGGGCTTTCATCACATCCATGCGGCCCTGCTGCAACCGATAGGCGCTGGCCTTGGCGCTGGCGGCCTGGGCGGCTATTTCGCGTAAGTCGGTTCGCGGGCTGTTGCCCAGCTGGTTGATGGCGCTGTCGAAAGTGGCAATCGCCTCATCAAAACGTTGCAAGCGCAGCAGCACACGTCCGCTGCCGATCTGCGCCTGGCCAACCAGATCGAGCTGTGGGCCGGGCCGCGCCTGCCCGGCCTTGCGCAGCACCGCCTGGTAAACCGGCAAAGCCTCGGCCGGGCGGCCCAGGGCCTGGAGCAGCGCGGCCTTGTTGAGCAGGGCGCGGCCCAGCGGATTGACCAGTCCTGCCTCATTGTAGCTGTCGAAATACAGCATGGCCAGGTCGTAGCTGTCGATGGCTTCCTGGCGGCGGCCCTGATTGCTCAGCGCCACACCACGATTGACCAGCGCCAATGCGCTCCAGGCGCGCGCTTCGGCGGTGTTGGCCAGCATGCCGGTTTTCACCGCTTCGCCATAAGCCTCGATGGCATCATTCGGGCGTTTCAGCTGCTCGGTAAACAGCAAACCCTTGCGGGCATGGGCGATGGTGGTTTCCAGGCGCAATTCCGCCGTGGTGCCGCGGCCATGCTGCGCGATCACTTCATTCAGCATCGCCAGCGCATCATCCAGCAGGCCGCGCTGTTGCAGCGCCCAGGCCAGATGGCGCCGGCTGCGCGCACAGGTGTTGATGCGGCGCTGATCGGTGCTGGCGCAATGATCGGCGATGCTCTGCCGCAGCAGGATCGCGGCTTCGGTGAATTTGCGCTGGTCGATCAGCACCTCGCCCTGAAACAGCCGCGAGGTGGCGATGTGATTTTTGTAAAGATCATCCTTGCCGCTGCCGGCGCTGGCCACGGCAGCCTCGAAGGCGGCATAGGCTTCATCCGGCCGGTTCAGCACACGATATTGCTGCGCGATGGACATTTTCGCCGAAATGACAAAACGCTTGAGATTAGGCTCGGTGCTGTCGCCCCAGCTTTTGACAATCCCTTCAAACACCGCGATGGCCTCAGCCGGGCGGCCGGCCCGTTGCAGGGCATTGGCCTTGTTATACTGATTCTCGATCTTCACCTGCGGATTGGTGGAAAGCCGGGTGGCTTCGTCATAAGCCTTAAGCTGGCCATCCAGCGCGGCGCTGTATTGCGGCACCGGCAGCGGCCTTGTGACGGCTTGCTGGCTAGTCGGGGCTGTGGCCGGGGCGGTGGTCACCGGCCGCGTATCCTGGTTGCCGCTATTGCAACCGGCCAGGATCAGCAACAACAGCAGCGCAGGCTTGTACAGGCCGAAGGTAGAGTGAAGGCGCATGGCTGAACCAATGGGGCGAATCGGAATACTACCAACGTGGCAAAAAACCGATTATACGGCAATCGAAAGCTGAAAAGCCGTGCCAGCCGCCAGGATTATGACCATGCAGATAAACGAGCTTCCCTTTGGCACCACCGATTGGGCCAGTATGCCGGCTACCGAACACCAGGGCGAAACCGGCATGGCGATCTGGCGCACGCGCCAGTTCGGCCCGATCCGGGTGCGCCGGGTGGATTACACGCCGGGTTATCTGGCCGATCATTGGTGCGTGAAGGGCCATATCCTGTTTGTGCTGGAAGGCGAGTTGGTCACTGAACTCAAGGATGGCCGGGTTTTCACCCTCGGCCCGGGCCAGAGCTACCAGGTGGCCGACAATGCCGAGCCGCACCGTTCCAGCACCAGCACGGGCGCCAAGCTGTTCATTGTGGATTGAACAGAAAGTACCTGCCTGGCTTTCCAACAAAGATCGTCATGGTACGCGAAGGCGTACCATCCACGTTTTTCAGCACTGGAAAATAAAACACTCGTGGATGGTCGGCCTGCGCCGACCATGACGGCTGTGTGGTGAATTCCGGTTTCAGCTGCGGCCCAGGCCGAGGCTGCGGTAGTCGCCCGGGGTGAGATTGGTGGCGGCGCGGAACTGGCGCTGGAAATGCGCCTGATCGGCAAAGCCGCAGGCATAGCCGATTTCGGCCAGCGACCAATCTTCATGCAGCAGCAGCAGGCAGGCTTCGCGGATACGCAGGCCACGCAGCAGACCCTGGAAACTGGTGCCTTCGGCAGCCAAGGCGCGTTGCAGGCCGCGCGGGCTTTGCCGCAGCGCGCCTGCCGCCTGTTGCAGCCGCCAGCCCTGGGCCGGATCGCGGCCGAGAAACTGCGCCAGTTTCTGCCCTGCCGCGCCCACCGGCAAGGGCGCTGCCTCGGGCAGCCGCTGGCTGATTGATGCCGCTGCTGCCGGGCGTTGCACCGCCTGCCAGGTATAGTGCCAGGTGGCGTCATCCGGCCCGGCCAGCAAACCCACCTGCTGGCCGCCGAAGCGTTCCAGCAATCCCCAGAGCAGGCCCTGGATCAGCAGGTTTTCCGCCCGCACCGGCGCCTGCCCGTTCAGGCTCCAGCGTTCCGCCAGCAGCCTGTTGCTGCCGGAAAGTGTCAGCCGGGTGCGGTTGCGGACATGGAAATACCGCTCCAGCCGCATCCATTGCTGCGCCAGCCCGGCCATGTCGGCGGCGCGCAGCAAAACTGCCAGCGGCGGCGCAAAACCCTGGCGGCAGATGCCGCGCCCGGCACGGATCAGGGTGGCGGCATCCGAACGCGCCAGGGCATATTCCAGCAGGCGGCGTTTTTGCCCGGCATCCACATGCGCCTGCCGCAAGGCATCGGGCAGCGGGCCGAGATCGGGCGGCAGCAAGGCCGGATTCTCGGCCGCCAGGCCCTGGAGCACCAGCCGGGTGAGCAGCGCGCTGGCATGGTTTGATGGCGTGTTTGGCATGGCGCCATTATGCCATGCGGCGCGGCGGCTGCATTGAACGATTACGCCAGCGCAGCCCGTCAGGCCGGCTTGGCGCGGCCCGGATTGGCATGGCCCGGATTGCCGCTGGCGGCCTTGGTCTCGGCCTCGCGGGCGCGCAGCCGGGTGGCGGTCAGTTCGCCGGTCTGCTCCAGGATCGGATAGGCCACGGCGGTGAGATGGCTGTTGATACGCTTGAGGTCGCGGATCACATCGAGATGGATGGCGCTGGTCTCGATGCTTTCGGTGCGGCCTGCCGCCAGGCGGCGGTAATGATTTTCGGCGGCCTGGCGCTCGGCCTCGCGCAGGCCGGCCTTCTCTTGCAGCAATTGCCGCGCCAGCTTGGCATCGGAAGCCATGAAGACATTGCAGGCCATTTGCAGGTTGCCGGCCACACGGCCATGAAAGGCAGCCAGTTCGGCCATGCCCTCGGCCGAGAAATGCAGGCGGTGCTTGATCTTCTTGGCCGCCAGTTCCATCAGGTTCTTGTCGATGATGTCGCCGATATGCTCCAGATTGGTGGTGAAGGTCAGCACATCGACATAGCGCCGGCTTTCCTCGGCATCCATCTCATGCTTCGACAATTCGGTCAGATAAAGCTTGATCGCCTCATGCAGCTTGTCGACCTGATCATCGGCCTGCTCCACCGCCTTGGCCAGCCTGGCATCGTCGGTCTTGAACACGGTGATGGCATCGTCCAGCATGCGGCTGACAATATCCGATAGGCGCAGGGTTTCGCGCGCCGCGGCGGCCAGCGCCACGCCGGGATTATCAAGCGCGCCGGTATCGAGATAGCGCGGTGTGGTGGCTTCCTCGGCGCTCGGCGCTTCCGGCAGCAGGCGGCGGCACAGCTTTTCCAGCGGGTTGAGCAACGGCAGGAACAGCAGGGCCAGCGCGATGTTGAAGGCGGTGTGGAAATTCACCGCCATGCGGGCGCCATCGGCGCCGAACCAGGCCAGCCAATCCGGCATGTAGCGCAGCAAAGGCAGCGCGATCACCACGCCTGCGGCGCGCATCAGCAGATTGCCCAGCGGCGCGCGACGGGCGGCGGCGGGCTGCCCGGCAGTGCCGGCAAACGGCGCCACGGCGCCGCCGATATTGGCGCCCAGCACCAAAGCCAGGGCCAGCGGCGCGCTGATCGCGCCGGCGCTGGCCAGGCCGGCCAGCATCAGCACCATGGCCAAGCTGGAATGCGCCGCCCAGGTCAGCAGGGCGGCCAAAGCCACGGCCAGCAAAGGCTCCTGCTCCAGCGGCGCCAGCGCGGCGGCAAAGGCCGGCGCGGTGCGCAAGGGTTCGGAAGCGGCCACGATCAGGCGCAGGGCCAGCAGCAGCAGGCCGAAGCCGATCAGCAGCCGGCCAACATGGCGGCGGTTGCCGGTTTCAGTGGAGAGAAACAACGCCACGCCGGCCACCAGGGCCAGCGGCCCCATCCAATGCAGGTCCAGCGACAGCAGTTGCGCCGCCAGCGTGGTGCCCACATCGGCCCCCAGCATCACCGCCAGGGCAGCGGTTGGCGCGATCAGGCGCCGGCCGGCGAAAGAGGCCACCAGCAGGGCGGTGGCGGTGGCGGATTGCAGCAGAGCGGTAACGCCGATACCGGCGGCAAAGGCCGAGAAGCGGTTGCGTGTGGTGCTGCTCAGCACCCGGCGCAGCCGGGCGCCAAAAGCCCGCGTCATGCCGGTGCGCACCATGCGCACACCCCACAGCAGCAGGGCAATGCCGGCACAGAGATCAAGCAGCAGCGCAGTGGCACTCATCGACGTGAAACACTCCTGACCAAATCGTATGTTACAGATTTATGACACAGATTTCTTCATACACCTGTTTGCCCGCACCCCCAAGCGGAAATCCAGGCTGGTCACAATGCCTGCGCATTCGGGCGAAAATACGACGGCCGGAATATGGCTCTGGTGGCGCGATCAGCTTTTCTCGTCGGCCACCAGGCGGGTGCGCAGGCTGCTGCTGCGGCCCTCGGCATCCACCACGCTGATGCGGAAAAAGCCCGGCCCCGGCGGCAGCCATTCCACCTGGCGGCCCTGGCTGCTGCCGGCCGCATCGCTGGTAAGCGGCTGGCCATCAACATACCAGCGCAGCGGCAGCGCGCCGCGTGCTTCCAGCATCACGGCGCCGCTGGCGCCATGCGCTTTGCCGGCCTGCTGTTTGCCGGCAGCCGGCAAGGCCAGTTCGACCTGGGCCGGCGGAAACAGGATACGCGGGCCGTCATGGTCCGTAACGGCCTGGCCCATGCCAGCCTGGTGGCGCGCGAAGCTGCGCAGGGCAGGCGGCGGCAGGCGGGCCGGCGCGGCGTTTTCCGCTTCGGCGCTGAGCGGCGTTGTTATGCTGCCGCGTCCGCCCAGGATATCGAAGGCCTGGAACAGGATCGGCGCCGCCGTGTTGCGGCCATAGGCGCCGGGGCGCGGCGTGCCATCGGGCCGGCCAACCCAGACGCCCACCACATGCTGCGCCGTATAGCCCACCGCCCAGGCATCGCGGAAACCATAGGAGGTGCCGGTCTTGTAGGCGATGCGGTCGGCCGGGTTATGTGCGCTGCCCTGGATGCCGCTGGGGCGCGGTGCCTCGGCCAGGATGTCGCCGATCTGCCGGGCTGCGGCCGGGCGCAGCACCATCTGGCCGGTACCGAGCGGTGCTGCCGCAGCATGGCGCAGCGGGTGGTAAATGCCATCGCCGGCCAGCATGGCATACAGCGCGGTCAGATCACGCAGGCTGATGCCGGCACCGCCCAGCGCCACCGCCAGGCCGGCCTCGTCGCGCCCCGGCGGCAGCGCCAGGGTGATGCCCAATTGCCGCAGCCCGGTCACAAACTGCCCGGCGCCAAGCCGCTCCAACACCGCCACCGCCGGCACGTTGAGCGATTGCTGCAAGGCATCGCGGATGGTGACGCGGCCTTGGAAATGGCGGTCAAAATTGCGCGGCAGATAACTGCCGAAACGGGTTGGCCGGTCGTCGATCACGGTTTCCGGATGGATCAGGCCGGCATCCAGCGCCTGGGCATAGATGAACGGCTTCAGCGCCGAGCCGGGCGAGCGCAATGCCCGGGTCATGTCTACCTGGCCCTGCCGGCCGGCAAAGTCATGCCCGCCGATGGCGGCCAGGATGTTGCGGCCAGGCAGATCGTCCACCACGATGGCGATGCTGGCCGGATCGGCGAACCAGCCGGCTTCGCGCCGCACCAATCCCTCCAGCCGGCGCTGCAATTCGGCATCCAGGCTGGTATCGATCACGGCCGGCGCCGCCTGGCGCGCGGCCTCGGCGCCGGTCAGATGCGGCGCCAGGAAGGGCAGGCGGTGGCGCTTGGCCGGCAACGGCGCCGCCAGCGCCATGCTCAACGCGGCGGCATCAATCTGCCTAGCTGCCGCCAGCCGGCGCAAAACCTGCTCGCGCCCGGCCAGCGCCGCCGCCGGATTGACCAGCGGCCGGCGCAAGGTCGGCGCCTGCGGCAGTGCGATCAGCAAAGCGCTTTCGGCCAGGCTGAGGCTGTGCGGTTCCTTGCCGAAATACAGCCGGCTGGCCATATGCACGCCTTCGATATTGCCGCCGAACGGCGCCAGCGTGAGATACATCGCCAGGATTTCGGCCTTGCTGTAATGCCATTCCAGTTGCAGGGCGCGGAACGCCTGCATCGCCTTGCCTTGCCAGCCGCGTGGCTGCGGATGCAGCAGCCGCGCCACCTGCATGGTCAGGGTGGATGCGCCGGAAATAATCCGCCCGGCTTGCAGATTGCCCAGCAAGGCGCGGCCCGCCGCCAGCGGATCAATGCCGGGATGCTGATGGAAGCGGCGGTCTTCATAGGCCAGCAGCAAGGCCAGATACTGGCTATCCACCTGCTCCAGCCCCTGCTCTGGCGTGATGCGCAGCCGCCATACACCATCGCGGGCAGGCAGATAACGCAGCGCCTCGCCCTGGCGGTCGCGCACCAGATGGCCGCTCTCCCGGTAGCGCGTGGTATCCAGCGGCAACAGCCGGTCCAGGCCCAGCCCGATCCCGGCCAGTCCGCTGCCGACCAGCAGAGCGCCCGCCAGCAAAAGGCCGGCCAGCTTCATGCCGCCACCGCCAGCTTCATTCTGACACCGTAATGCTGCCGGCAGCGCTGCGCGCCATGCGTTCGGGGCGATACATGTCTTCCACGCTGGCGCCCGGCAGGGTGAAGCGGCCCACCGTCACCGCCCGCACCACATAGGCAAAGCGGAATTCATTACCCAGGCCCAAAATGCGGTTTTGCCAGCCATCCTCGCGTTCAAACAGGAAACTGAAACGCTGCTGGCGCTGCGCGTTGTTCAGCTCGAAGGCGGCAACAAAGCGGTCGTCGCGCGCTTCCAGCATCTGCGGCACCGATAGCGGCTTGAGCCAGGGATACGGCACCGGCGCTTCATCCGGGCCACGCGGCGGCCGCAGCACGGTTTCGATCTCCCAGCCCGCCGGCAGCAGATCGGCCAGCACCGCCTGATGATACAGCCGGTCGCGCACCTGGCCTTCCAGCACCACCACCAGCCGGTCATGCCGGCGGATCGCCCGGGCATCGCTCAGCTCCACCGCCTTGCCATCGGTATCGAACACATTCTTGTTCAGGCTGAAGCCGTTGGCCATGGCGCGCGGCGCGGTCAGCGGCGCACCATGCACCACCAGGCTGGCGCTGATCGGCGCCGGCGAAAGATTGGTAAGGCGATACCCGCTGCTGATGGCGCCCAAGGCCGGGGTCAGGCTGGCCGCCACCACATTGCCGAAGCTGCGTTCCTGGCCGTTATCATCCAGCCGCAGCACGGCACTGCGTTTCACCGCATTGGCGGCGCGCAGCAGCCAGGCCTTTTCCTGGGTGCTGAGGCGTTCAATGTTGATCGTGGTGTTTTCCAGCGGCTCCAGAAAAGCCGCCGCCGCCGTGGCGCCCAGGGTTTCGGTGGCCAAAGCCGCCAGCAGGGCCTGATCGCGCAAGGCCGAGCCGTAGAAGCTGGCCAGCAAGGCGGGGTTGTTTGCTGCGGCGGGGCCGGAAGCCGGGGCGATGCTGCGCCGGAACAAGGCCAGGGCGCGGTCACGCTCGCCGATCAGCGCCAGCGTGGCGGCCACAAAGGCGCCGGTGCTGCCGCTGCCGGGGCTGCGTTCCAGTTCGCCGAATTGCCGCAGCAGGGCATCGCGCTGCGGTTCGCCGCCACGCGCCAGCAGGTAATGCGCATAGGCGCGGGCGCGTTGCTGGCTGGCCTGGGCCTCGCGGCCATAACCATAGATTTCCTCATCGGCGCCGCTGCTGCGGTTTTCGCTCAACTGGCGCAGGAAACGCTTGGCGCGGGCCAGCGCATCATCGGGCACAACATAACCACGCGCGCGGGCCTGATGCAGGAAATCCACCGCATAGACGATCAGCCAGGAATCGGCGCCGCGATCACCGGCGCGCCACAGGCCGATCATGCCGTCATCGCCCTGGCGGTCGAGCAGGCTGTCCACCGCCTGCTGCACACGGCGCCGGATCGCTTCGGTTTCCGCCGCCGAACTGGCGCCCAGCAGGGCAAAATCGTCAAAGCCGAGCAGCGGGAAGGCCACTGAAGTCAATTGCTCGGTGCAGCCATAGGGATAGCGGTACAGCGATTGCAGCAGGCCGGGCAGGTCGATGCCCCGGATGGCGCTGAGGTTGAGCATCACCTTGGCACTGCCGGGATGGAATGGCGCCAGATATTCCGGGCCCAGCGTCAATGCCTCGCCCGGCGCCAGGCTGTGGCGCTGTTCCAGCGTCACCGGGTAATGCGCCGAGCGGCTGGCGATTTCCCATTCGCGGCTGAAGCCGATACCGCCGGGGCCGCTCACCGCCAGCCGTATCGTACCGGTGCCAATGGTGTCAGCATTGATCTCAAACGCCGCCTGGCGCGCCTCACGCGGCTGCAAGGCCAGCGCGGTTTCCGGCTGGCCGTTGATCCGCACCACGCCCGTGCTGCTCAGGCGGAACGTGTAATCACCGGCCGGGGCGTCAACATTCTGCGCAAACAATGTCATCCGCGCTGTGTCGCCCGGGGCCAGGAAACGCGGGAAATAGGCATCGGCCACCAGCGGATACCGCACCCGCAGCCGGGCCTCGCCGCGTCCCACCTGACTTTCGTTATAGGCCACCGCCATCAGCCGCAACTGGCCGACAAAATCCGGCAGCTCAAAATCGATGCTGGCCTTGCCCTCGGCATCCACACTGACCGGGCCGGAAAACAGCGCCACGGTTTTGGTCGGCACGGTTTGCAAGCCGGCGCCGCCCATTTCATCGCCGCCATGGCGCAACGCGCCTGCCGGCCCCAATTGACCATCCAGCAGCCGGCCGTAATCGTCACGCAGATCCACGCCCAGGCGGCGTTTGCCGAAATAATGCTCCACCGGATCGGGGCTGGCAAAACGTGTCAGCGCCAGGATGCCTTCATCCACTGCCGCCACGGTCAGCGTGGTCTTGCTGCCCGGCGCCAGGCCGCTGATCGCCACCGGCAGGGTCAGGCGGCTTTGCGGCAGCGCGATGTCGGGCGCCGTCATGGCCACGGCAAGCTGGCGCGCGCTGTTATCAATCGGCAGCCAGGTCAGGCCGATGGCGCGCACCGGATCGCGCGCCGAGCCGCCATCCAGCGGCCGCACCAGATCCACCAGCAGATAAGCCCCGGCGCCCCAATCGGCGCCCACCGGCACATCGATGCTGGCGCCCTCGGCCGGCAGCGTGATCTGCTGCGACCACAGGATGCGGTTGCTGGCCACCAGCACCATGGCCTCGCCGGCAAAGGGCGGCTTGATCGCCACCCGCGCCGTGCTGCCCAGCGGATAAAGCGGCTTGTCGGCGCTCACCGCCACCTTGTCGGGGATATCCTCGTCCGGCGCGCTGCTGCCATAGCCGGCGGCAAAGCGATAGCTGGCGGCGGCACCGCTGGCCTTGTCCTCCACCGTGAGGCGATAGCGGGTCCAGGGCGTGGTGACAAACCGCAATTCCTGCGGCTTGTCGGCGGCCAAGGCCCAGTCACCGCCTTGCAAAGCTTCCAGCCGCACCGTGGTGCGATAGGTCCAGCGCCCGCCGCGTTTTTCATCGCGATACCAGATGTAATCCCAGATTTCGCGTTCCAGCCGCCAGGTCACACCGGCACGTTCGGCCTGGCGGCCCTCGGCATCAATCGCCGCCACTGCCAGCACAGCTTCGCTGCCATTGGCCACGCGGCCATCCTCGAAGCCGGGCTTGATGCCCAGGAACAGCGCCCGATGGCGCACCGGCAGGCTAAGGCGTTCCTCGGTGGCGCGCCCGCCCGGCTCATACACCCCGAAGCTGGTGCTGGCTTTCAGCGGCAAGGTTGAGCCAAGCGCGCTGCCGGCCAGTTTGATCGTGGCGCGGCCCTCGGCATCGGTGCTGCCGGCTTCCAGTTTCAGCAGCACATCCTCAAAGGCATCGTCATGCCGGCCGATCTGCCAGCCGCGCCAGTTCGGAAACGCAGTGCCATCGCGGCTGATGCGCAATTCGCCAAAAGCCTGCAAATCGGCGGCCGGGGCGCCATACAGCCATTGTGCGTCCAGCAGCAGGGCCGGCGGCGCCGCCGGATCGTAAAGCGCCGCATCCAGGCTGCCGCGCACAGCCAGCCGCTGCGGCACAAAATCCTGCACTTCGAAGCTGAGCCGGCCAACCGGCTTGTCGGTGGGATCGGCATAGGCCAGCACACTCCACAGGCCGCGTGCCGCGCCGGGCGGCAATTCGCTGGAGAGATGCACACCGCCGCCGGCATCGGGGCGCAGTGTGTGGCGGCGGAATTCGGCGCCATTGGGGCGCTGGATCACCAGGGTCAGCGGTGTGGCCAGGGCATCGGCGCTGTCGCGCCGCACCAGGGCGGAAAGCTGCACCCGTTCGCCCGGGCGATAGATGCCGCGATCAGCATACAGGAAAGCCGTGATCGGCCGCAAAGCCGGCTGGCCGGAAACGCCGCGATCCGCCAGATCAAAAGCCGGCCGGTTCAGATCAAGGAAGGCGAAGGCGCCATCCGCGCCATAGGCAAACACCGCCTGCGGCCGGTTGCCATCCTGGCCCTGCAACAGGCTGCGCTCAAACTGCACGCGGCCGGCCGGATCGGTGCGGGCGCGGCCCAGATCCTTGCCATTCTCCGCCACCAGGGCCACATCCAGGCCGCCAAGCGGCTTGGCGCTGTCATAAGAGCGCGCGATCAGGTGCAGGCCATCCTCGCCCTGCAACACGGTGAGGCCGATATCGGTTTCCACCACCCAGCGCGTCACCGGCAGGGTGGAAGAATAGAACGAGGTGCGATTGGCCGCCCGGCCGTCTTCCTCGGCCACCAGCAGATAGGCGCCGGGGCGGCGCTCGGGCAGGATGCGGGTCAGCGGGAAACTGGTGACAACACGCTCATTGCCGCGATTCTGCACCGCCATGGTGCCATCCCACACCATATAGGCGCCGCCGGCCAGCAGCCGGCTGATGCTGTTGTCGTAATAGTAATCCTCGTCATCCTCGTCATGGCTGCGCTTCTGCTTCGGCCATTGCCGCATCACATTGGCATCGGTGACACGCAGCACACGCAGGCGGATGCGGTCCAGATTGCGGGTTTCCAGCGCGATGCCGGTGGCGGCCACTTGCGGCAGGATCAAACCGCTGCCGGCAAAGGCAACAAATTTCTCGGTGGCCGGCAGGTTGAAATCCACCCGCAATCGCACTTCCTGCGCCAGCTTGGCGCCATCGGCCGCGGCCAGGCCGGCCGGCAGGGTCAGGTCCAGGCTGGTGGTATTGGCCGGCCAGCCGCCCAGGCACAAAGCCTGCTGCGCAATGCTGATATTCAGCCGCTCGATGCCGGCGGCCTTGATCTGGGATTGATAAGTCTCGGCGGCGGCCAGCGGGCGGCTGAATTCCAGGCAGACCTGTTCCACCGGGCGCCGGCGCACACGCTCGTCGTCTTCGTCATCAACATAATAATAGGGATCATCCGCCGCCGGCTTGGCGCGTTTCACGGCATGGCGCAGATATTCCAACACTTCGCCGGCTGCGGCCTGTTGTGGCGCCGGGCTGGTCTGCGCCTGCTGCCGGCCCAGCCAGTAACCACTACCGCCTGCGGCCAGGATGAGCACGGCCACAAGTAAAACCACAGGCGCAAATTTTTTCATGTCGATACCGGAAATGGGTAAACCCGGCCGGCAGTATAGTCGCTTCCTTATGGCTCACAATTGACTATATTTTACGGCTATAAGGCAGTGGCCGGCGCCAGATGGCGTTTCTGCGCCGCGATGCGGAACGGCGCATTGGGTGCGCCATAGCCGGCATAGCCGCGACGCTGGATGATCTCGAAGAAAAAGCCGCCGCCGAAATTCGGGCTGTAGAGCTGGAAATATTCGCCGGCCTCGTCGCGGTCATACAGAATATTGGCGGCGCGCAGCCGCGCCAGCAGATCGGGCTCCAGGCCGAAACGCGCCTCCAGGTCATCATAATAATTCGGCGATAGCGGCAGCGGCTTGAAGCCATTGCGGCTGAGGGCGGCGGCGGTGGCGAAGATGTCGTCGCTGGCAAAGGCCAGATGCTGCACCGCCGAGCCGAAACGCTCGGCCAGGAAATGACCGGCCAGCGTGCGGTCATTCTCGGCGCCGTTCAAGGTCAGGCGCAAACTGCCATCGGCATTCTCGATCACCTGGCTGCGCACCAGGCCGGCGGGATCAACAATATCCACCGGCGGGGTTTTGCGGGTGGCGAACAGGCTGGTGTAGAACAGAATCCAGGTCAGCATTTCGTCATGCGGCATGGTCTGCGCCACATGGTCGATGCGGGTCAGGCCGGCGGCCTCCGCCTGGCTGTCATCGGCAACCGGGGTGAATTCGATCTCCCACACCCGCGCCAGGTCGCTTTTGCGATCCAGGAAATGCAGCAGCCCGCCGCCCACGCCGCGAATTGCCGGGATGGCCAATTCACCCGGCGCCACCGCCTGTTCAAAAATGCCGGCGCCCAATTGCCGGGCGCGGGCCAGGGTGGCGGCGGCATCCTCCACAGACAGGCCGATATCGCATACCGCCGTGCCATGCAGCAGATAGGCGGCATGGGCAAAACCTTCCGGTTCGGTATTGATCACCAGGTTGATCTCACCCTGGCGCCACCAGGCGACATTCTTGGATTTATGCTGCCCGGCCTGGCGGAAGCCCAGGCTGCGGAACAAGCCGGCCAGGCTGGCCGCCTCGGTTTCGCTGGCGGCGAATTCGATGAATTCCACCCCCTGCACGGCGATACGGTCCGGCATTTCCGGCACCGCGATGGCGATACCGGGTTCCTGGCGCCGCACCTGATCCATCAGCGCCACCAGCGAACGCCGGCCATCCATGGCGATCATGCGCGGCGAACCGCCGCGGAACTGGTCGTTGAAGATTTCTAGCGACAGCACGCCATCATAGCCGGTGGCGGCCACGGCGCGCATGAAATCCAGCACCGGCAGGTCGCCCTGGCCCGGCATGTTGCGGAAATGCCGGCTCCAATACAGCAGGTCCATATCAATGCGCGGCGCATCGGCCAGTTGCACGATGAAAATCTTGTCCTTCGGGATGGCGCGGATCGAATTCGGATCGATGCGCCGCGCCAGGGTGTGGAATGAATCGAGGATCAGGCCGATATTCGGATGCGCCGCCCGGCGCACAATCTCCCAGGCATCGCGGTGGTCGTTGATATGCCGCCCCCAGGCCAGGGCTTCGTAGCCCACCCGCAGGCCACGCCTTGCGGCGCGTTCGCCCAATTCGTGAAAATCCGCCGCTGCGCGGTCGATGCCGCCCAAAGCCAAGGGGGAGATATTGGAGCAGACCAGCATCAGCTCGGTACCGAGTTCCTGCATCAGGTCAAATTTGCGCTCGGCGCGCTCAAAGGCGCGGCTGCGCTGCGGCTCCGGCAGACCCTCAAAATCGCGGAACGGCTGGAACAGCGTGATGTTCAGCCCGGCATCGCGCACCATGCGGCCAACCGCGCGGGCCGGGGCGTCAAAGGCCAGGAAATCATTCTCAAAAATCTCCACGCCCTGGAAACCGGCCGCCGCGATGGCCTGCAACTTCTCGCTCAACGTGCCGCTGATCGACACGGTGGCAATCGAGGTCAGCATCGGCGTGGTGGCGCTGTGCGGCTTTGCCCCTGGCATGGTCCCGGCCTTTCTGGATTCTATGTACGAACCAGTTCGTACATAGAATGACAATAGCAGGCCGCAAGGTCAAGCCCGGTGATAGACGCTCAGAGCCGCAGGTAGAGTTTGTTCACGCCGGTGAGCAGGGCATGCACCGGGGCATAGGCGGCGCTGAATTGCGCCCAGTTGAGGCCCAGGGCTTCGGCGATCTGGCCCAGATTGCGCCGGCCATCCAGCAAGGCCACGATGGCACCGGCGCCTTCCGGTGCCGGCAATTCCAGGCGGTCCTGCTCAAAGGTCACGGTCAGCTTGCCGGTTTTCTCCAAAGCCGCCGCCAAAGCTGCCGGCGGCAGGCCGCGCAGGCCGGGGATCAGCGCCGGATCGTCGGGCCAGGCCGGGCAGGCGGCGGCGCGATGGCGCGGCGCGGCATACAGCACATGGGTTTTCAGGCTGCCGCACAGCCGCTCGGCCAGCGCCGCCTGTTCCAGCAAAGGCAGCGCCGCCGCCTGCTCGCGCAGCCGCTCGTCTTTCAGGTAGCTCAGCGGGTCATAGCGGCAGGGTTCGATGAAGGCCACCGGCTCCAGGTCGCAGGTATCCAGCAATTCAACGATCTCGGGCACCAGGTAGCTGCGATCCTGGCTATGCAGCAGCAGGTCATACAGCCCGGCATCGCCGCTCTGGTGGTCATGCAGGAAAGGATTGCGCCGGAACGGATGCTGGGGCGGCAATTCGTTCAGCAATTGCCGGGTCAGCGCCAGCTTTTCTTGCGGCGTCGCCTCCTCGGGCAGGATTTGCCGCAAGGCAGCCTGCAACGGATACACCCCCTCGCGGCCCAGCGTGCCATACAGCATCAGGCCCAGCCCGCCTTGCGGCCCCAGCTGCATCGCCAAAATGCTGAGGCCGATGGCCGGCACCGGCAGATGATGCAGCACGCCGCAGCAATCGATGTAATCATAAGGCCCGGGCGCCAGCTGCGGCAGATCAAGCAGCGAGCCGGTGATGAAGCGGATATTGGTCAGGCCGCGCGCGGCGGCGCGCGCTTCTGCAATCTGGCGCGAAGCCGCCGAGAGATCGAGATAGACCACTTCATGCTGCGCCCCACCCAATTGCTGCGTGGCGATTTGCAGATATTGCGCCAGCTGGATGGCGCCGTCGCCGGTGCCGCCACCGGCCACCAGGGCGCGGAATGGCTGGCGGAAATCACGCCGCCCGGCAAACAGGTAATGATTCACTTCCGGCAGAAAACTCGGGCTGCCGGTGATCAGGCGCCGCGCCTCATCGGCCGGGTCGCGCGCCGGATAGGGATAGGCCTCGTATTGCGCCTGAACCGGCCCGCTCACGGCACAGGCTTCATCACGGCACGGTAATCACCACCTTGCCGGTGGTCTTGCGGCTGAGCAGGGCCTGCATGGCCTGCGGCACCTGGGTCAGCGGGAAACTGGCAGAGACATGGGGTTTCAAGCGGCCCTGTTCAAACAGGCTGAACAAGGCGGCGAAATTGGCGCGGTTCTTGTCAGGCTCACGCGCCGCAAAGGCGCCCCAGAACACGCCCACAATGGCACAGCCCTTGATCAGCGCCAGATTGGCCGGCGCTTCCGGGATACGCCCGGAAGCAAAACCAACCACCAGCAGGCGGCCATCCCAGGCAATGCAGCGCAGTGACTGGTCGAAGGCATCGCCGCCCACCGCGTCATAGATCACATCGGCGCCGTTGCCGCCGGTCAGTTCCTTGACCCGATCCTTGATGCTCTCGGTGGAATAGTTGATGACATGGCTGGCGCCATATTGTTTGACGATGGCGGCCTTCTCGTCTGACCCCACAGTGCCGATCACGGTGGCGCCGAGTTCGCGGCCCAGTTCCACCGCATTGAGGCCAACGCCGCCGGCAGCGCCATGCACCAGCAGCACTTCGCCCTTCTTGATGCGGCCACGATCCACCAGCGCGTGATAGGTGGTGCCATAGGTGATCGGAAACCCGGCAGCCAGCTCAAAGCTCATGCTGTCGGGAATCTTGAACACGTTATTGGCTTCGGTCACCACGGCTTCGGCAAACGAGCCATGGCCGGTGGTGGCCAGCACGCGGTCGCCGGGCTTGAGGTCGCGCACCTTCTCGCCCACCGCTTCAACAATACCGGCGCATTCCATGCCGGGGGCAAACGGGAAGCTGGGCTTGAACTGGTATTTGCCGGCGATCATCAGCGTGTCAGGGAAATTCAGCCCCGCCGCATGCACCCGGATACGCACAGACTTGGCACCCAGTTCGGGCACAGCCAGATCGTCATAGACCAGGCTTTCCGGGCCGCCCCAGGCCGTGGCAATCATGGCTTTCACGGTGCTGCTATTCGCGCTGCTCATGCGGTGTTTCCCTGCCCTTATATCGCCATGCCCCCGCCGATTGCCGGCATGAGATGGCCGGGTCAAGCCCGGCCATGACGTCGTGTGGTGGTTATTTCGGCGCGATGACCATGGTCATCTGGCGGCCTTCCATCTTCGGCGACTGCTCGACCTTGGCCTTTTCGGCCAGTTCGTCACGCACGCGGTCCAGCACCTTCATGCCGAGTTCCTGGTGCGCCATCTCGCGGCCACGGAAGCGCAAGGTCACCTTCACCTTGTCGCCTTCGTCAAGGAAGCGGTGCATCGCCTTCATCTTGACCTCGTAATCATGCTGGTCGATACCCGGACGCAGCTTGATTTCCTTGATCTCGATCACCTTCTGCTTCTTGCGGGCTTCGGCGGCTTTTTTCTGGGCTTCGTATTTGTACTTGCCGAAATCCAGAATCTTGGCCACCGGCGGCGACGCATTGGGCGAAATTTCGCACAGATCGAGGCCGGCTTCCTCAGCCAGGCGGATGGCTTCGCGGATGGAAACGACGCCGCGATTTTCGCCGGCGGCATCAATCAGGCGCACCTGGGGCACGTCGATCTCGAAATTAACCCGCGGGCCATCGGACTTCGGCGGCGGTGCGGGCTGGAAGGGCGGGCGGGCTATGGCGATCTCCTGTCGATGTTGACGATGGTCTGAAAATTCAATGTGAAGCCGGCATGCGCGCTTCGGCGGCCAATTTAGCAACCGCATCGGCCAGCGCAATGGTTACTTGAGCTTCCTCGCCCAGGCGGCGCAAAGTGACCGTTCCTTGCTCAGCCTCTTTTTTGCCCACAATTGCCAGCACCGGCACTTTCACCAGGCTGTGTTCGCGGATTTTGTAATTGATCTTCTCGTTGCGCAGATCGGTATCGACACGCAGGCCGGCCTGGCCCAGCGCTTCGGCGACTTGCTCGGCATAGCCATCGGCATCCGAGACAATCGGCGCCACCACCACCTGCAACGGCGCCAGCCAGAGCGGCAGCTTGCCGGCATATTGCTCCAGCAAAATGCCGATGAAACGCTCGAAACTGCCCAGGATGGCGCGATGCAGCATCACCGGGCGATGCCGGCCGCCATCGGCGCCGACATATTCCGCGCCGAGCCGTTCCGGCAGCACAAAATCCACCTGCAAGGTGCCGCATTGCCAGTCGCGGCCGATAGTGTCGCGCAGCACAAATTCCAGCTTCGGGCCATAGAAGGCGCCTTCGCCGGGATTGAGCGTGTAATCCAGCCCCACCGCCTCGCAGGCCGCCTTGAGCGCATCCTCGGCCTTGTCCCAGATCGCATCCGAGCCGGCCCGGGTGGCCGGGCGGTCGGAGAATTTCACCCGCAATTCGGCAAAGCCCAGATCCTTGTAGATGCCTTGCAGCAACGAGCAGAAAGCCTGGCTTTCCGAGATGATCTGGTCTTCGGTGCAGAAGATATGCGCGTCATCCTGGGTGAAATTGCGCACCCGCATGATGCCGTGCAAAGCGCCGCCCGGCTCGAAGCGGTGGCAGGAACCGAATTCGGCCATGCGCAAAGGCAGGTCGCGGTAGGATTTTAGCCCCTGGTTGAAAATCTGCACATGGCAGGGGCAGTTCATCGGCTTGAGCGCAAAGATACGTTCGCTGGGATCGGCGGCATAATCGCGGATGCCGTCCTCATTCTCCGCGATATACATGTTCTGGCGGAATTTCTCCCAATGGCCGGAAGCTTCCCACAGCTTGCGATCCACCAATTGCGGGGTTTTCACCTCGACATACTTGGCGGCTTCCAGCCGTTCACGCATGAAGCGTTCCAGGGTGCGATACAGCGTCCAGCCCTTGGGATGCCAGAACACCATGCCGGCGGCTTCTTCCTGCTGATGGAACAGGCCCATCTCGCGGCCCAGCCGGCGATGGTCGCGTTTCTCGGCTTCTTCCAGCCGCTTGAGATGCGCGTCCAACTCCTTCGGGTCGCGCCAGGCGGTGGCATAAACCCGCTGCAACTGGCGGTTCTTGGCATCGCCGCGCCAATAGGCGCCGGATACTTTCATCACCTTGAACGCCACCGGCAGCTTGCCGGTGGAGGGCAGATGCGGACCCATGCAGAGGTCGAGCCAGGTGTCGCCCTGGCGATAGATCGAGATTGCCTCGCCGCGCTTGGCGATTTCCGCCACCCATTCGGCCTTGTAGGTTTCGCCGATGGATTGGAAATAAGCCACCGCCTTGTCGGCCGGCCATTCCTCACGCGCAATGGGCAGGTCGCGCTTGACGATCTCGGCCATGCGCTGCTCGATCTTGCCAAAATCCTCCGGCGTAAACGGCTCGTCGCGCACGAAGTCGTAATAGAAGCCGTCCTCGGTGGCCGGGCCGAAGGTGATCTGGGTGCCGGGAAACAATTCCTGCACCGCCTGGGCCAGCACATGGGCGCCGTCATGCCGGATCAGCTCCAGCACTTCCGCCTCGTTGCGGTCCTTCATGGTCACGATCTCAAACCGCGCATCCTGGCGCAGCGGCTGCTTCAGATCGCGCAACACACCATCCAGCCGGATCGCCAACGCCGCCTTGGCCAGACCCGGCCCGATGCTGGCAGCCACATCCGCCCCGGTGCTGCCGGCGGCGCAGGTTCGCACACTGCCATCAGGCAGTGTCAGGCGAATCTCGGGCGCGGCGGCATCGGTGGACATGGCGGAATCCTTTGAAAACAAGCCGGAATACTCGGGCGGCGCAGCCTAGAGCATGAATGGTGGCTGTCAACCCTGCCACTTGGCCCGGGGCTTGGCCCAGAGCCTAAAGCCGCGCATCCTGGCGCAGCAGCGGCCCCGCCCAGCCCAGTATCTTCTCGTCGGCGGTCAGCAGCGTGGCAGTCTGCGCCAATGCGGTGGCAACAATGAAACGGTCGGCCGGATCTGGGTGCAGGTCGAGGGCGGCGGCTTCCAGGGCGACGCGGCCATCCAGGGAGCATTCGCTGATACCGCGCTCAATAGCCATTTCGCGAAACCGGATCGGGCTGACATCAAGCCCGAGCCGGCCTTTATGCACCAGCAAGCCGATTTCCCAATAGCTGATCACCGATACCGATAACCGGCCGGTTGCGAAATTATCCTGCAATTGCCGCTTGGCAATAATGCCGAAGGCTTCAGGGCGTTGCAGGAACCAGATCAGGGCATGGGTGTCGAGCAGGATCAATCGCGCAGAACCTCCCAGTCTTCTGGCTCTGAGGCCGGGGCGATTATGTCACCTCTGATATGGATCAGGCCTCGCATGGAACCAAAAGCCTCCTCGAAGCTTGGTTTGCGGGCCGGAACCAGAGTGACCACCGGCTTGCCATTCTTGGTGATGGTGATGGCTTCGCCGCTGGCCGCCACCTCATCCATCAGGCTGAGGCATTTGGCCTTGAATTCACTGGCTTTTATCATCCGGGTCATGGTTCGCCTCCGATCGCATGACCATGGTCATGACCAATGGTCATATTAGAGCGAAGACCTCGGATTACAATTGATTTATCAGCGCCAGGGCGCCGAGCACTTCCTCGACGCTGACCTCTGCCAGCTTGGCCGAGCGGATCACCCGCACCTGCTGGCCGCGTGGTGCGCAGAGTGTCGGGTCGGAAGCGGCCGAGAACAGCACCAGGCAGGGCGCGCCGGCCACGGCGAACAGATGCATCGGCCCGGTATCGTTGCCCACCGCCACCACGGCATGGCGCGCCAGCGCGGCGAGGTCAAAAAAGCTGGTGCGGCCCAACAGGTCGGCGGCTTTCGGCGCCGCCGCCTTGATGGCGGCAATCAGCTCGGCCTCGGCCTTGGTGCCGATCAGCACCGGCTGGATGCCATCGGCGCTGAGTGCCCGGGCCAGGGTGGCGTATTTCTCGGCCGGCCAGCGTTTTTCCGGCCGATGCGCCGAGCCGCCCGGCACCAGCAGGGCAAAACGGGGTTCCAGCCGGTAGCGCCCGATATCGGCATCGGCCCAGCTCAGATCCGGCGGCGGCACCCGGCTGATGCCGGCCAAACGCAATTGCTCGGCCTGGCGGTCCAGCGTGTGCATCAGATTGCGGCGCTCATTGGCATGCGGATGCGACCGGCCCAGGCCGATACCCGACCATTCCGGGCGCGGTTTGGGCAGCAGGTAGAAATAGCGCGACGAGCGGCCTGATGTCTGCAAATCGTAAATCCGGCCAAAACGCCCGGAAATCAGCTTGCGGCGCAAGGCCAGCCATTGCCCGAAAGAAAACCAGCGCGGCCGCGTATCCACCCACACATCGTCAAAAAAGCCGGAACGCCGGCCCAATTCGGCATAGGGCGCGGTGGTCAGCAGGGTGATATGGGCCTGCGGATGCGCCTCGCGGATCGCCTGCATCGGCCCCAAAGCCTGCACAAAATCGCCCAGCGCGCCGTGTTTGATCACCAGCAGGCGCTGCGGCTCGGCCTGCGGTTCCGCGACACCGGCCGCCAGGGTCATGTGCCGGTTCCGGCTTCAGGCCCGAACAGCAAATCCGTGTAGACCTGGATATAGGCGGCGCACATCGCCTCGCTGGTGAAATGCGCTGCCACATGGGCGATGGCCTGCTGGCGCAAGGCGGCGCGCTGTTCCGGGCTAATCGAAATAGCCCGGTTGAGCGCTTCGGCCAGGGCGGTGGAATCGCCCGGCGGCACCAGCCAGCCGGTTTCACCCTCCAGCACGGTTTCGCGCGCCCCGCCATGATCGGTGGCGATCACCGGCCGGCCCATGGCCTGGGCCTCCACCGCCACACGGCCAAAACCTTCCGGCTCGGTGGAGGCCGAAACCACCACATCGGCCAGCATCAGCGCCGCCGGCATGTCGCGGCAATCGCCGGGCAGGCGCAGGCTGCCGCCCAGCTTAAGCTGCTCGGCCAGGGCATAAAGTTCGTTGCGATAACTTTCGCGGCCCTGATGGTCGCCCAGCACCACGCCGACAAAATCGCGTTTGCCGCGGATTTCCGCCAGCTTCGCCAGCGCCCTGAGCAACACCGCCTGGCCCTTCCAGCGCGTCAGCCGGCCGGGCAGCAGGATCACCGACAGGCCATCCTCCAGGCGCCAGGCGCGCGAAAGCTGGGTGATGCGCTCCGGGCTGACCCGGGTGGGATCAAATTTGGTCAAATCCGTGCCGCGCGGAATAGTGGTCAGCCGGGTCCACGGCACGCCATAGCGGCTATGCGCAAAATCCGCCACGAAGCGCGAGATGGCAATCACCCGGTCGCCCTTGGCCATGGAAGAATTCCACAGCTTTTTCAGCCAGTTATCGGCTTTGTAGGCATTGTGGAAGGTGGTCACGAAAGGCAGCCCGCAATTCCGCGCGGCGGCCCGCGCCGACCAGGCCGGGGCGCGGCTGCGGGCATGCACCAGGTCGACCGGCAGGTCACGCAGCAAGGTTTCCAGGCGGGCGACATTCTTGCGCATCACCAGCGGATTTTTGCTCGCCAGCGGCAGGGTGAAATGCTGCACCCCGGCGCGTTCCAGTTCGCGCACCATCGGCCCGCCTGCCGAGGCGACATAGGATTTCCAGCCGGCCAGGGCGAGGGCGCGGGCCAGGTCCACGGTGCCACGTTCCACCCCGCCGGTCACCAGGGCGGGCAATACCTGGAGCACGGCCGGCGGGCGGCTGGCGATCGGATCGGTCAGGGAGTCGGACATGCGGCGGATTGCAACTTTCTGCCCCCCGACTATAGCAAAGCCCTGGCCCTGGCAAGAACTGCGCGGCTTGGTTACGACTCTGGGTATGACCGATATGCCCAGCCCCCCTAATTTTCTCGCCCGGCCCGATGGCCAGCGCTTGGCCTATGCCCATCTGCCCGGCAGCGACACGGCGCCTGGGCTGTTGTTTTGCGGCGGTTTCCGCAGCGACATGACCGGCAGCAAGGCGCTGGCGCTGGAAGCGGCGGCCCGCGCGCGTGGCCGGGCCTGCACCCGGTTTGATTATTTCGCCCATGGCCAATCCAGCGGCGATTTCAGCCAGGGCAGCATCGGCCGCTGGCTGGCCGATACCCTGGCAGTGCTGGATCAGGTGGCAACCGGGCCGCAGATCCTGATCGGTTCCAGCATGGGCGGCTGGCTCGCCACCCTGGCGGCTCTGGCGCGGCCCACGCGCTGCGCCGGCCTGGTGCTGATCGCCCCGGCGCTGGATTTCACCGAAGCCCTGATGTGGGCGCAGATGACGCCGGCGCAGCGCGCCGTGCTGGAACGTGACGGCGTGCTGCGCGAGCCGTCACAATATTCCGATCAGCCCTATGAGTATTTCCACCATCTGATCGTGGAAGGGCGGCAACATCTGCTGCTGGACCGGCCGATTGAGTTGGCCTGCCCGGTGCGTATCCTGCAAGGCATGAACGATCCCGATGTGCCGTGGCAGCATGCGCTGCGCATTATCCAGGCTTTTTCAGGCGGCGATGTGCGCCTCACCCTGCTCAAGGATGGCGACCACCGCCTCTCGCGCCCCGAGGATATCGCCCTGCTGATCGAAACCGTTTTCGGTCTCGCCTGATCCGTCTCAGTCTTGCAGCAACGCCGCCAAGCCCTCGCGGTAGGTCGGGTAGAGCAATGTCACGCCGAGTTCCTGCTTGATGCGGCGGTTCGAGACGCGCTTGTTTTCGGCATAGAAGCTGCGCGCCATCGGCGTCATCTCGGCCAGTTCAAACGGCACTTCCGGCGGCGGCGTGATGCCGAGCAGGCCGGCGGCATGGGCCACCACCTCCTGCGGCGGCGCCGGCTCGTCATCGGCCACATTATAGGCCGCGCCGGGATTGGGGTTGAGCATCGAGGCATGCAGCACCTGGGCGATATCGGCAACATGGATGCGCGAGAAATACTGCCCCGGCTTGATGATGCGATGCGCCTTGCCCTGGCGCAGGCTTTCCAGCGTGCTGCGGCCCGGGCCGTAGATGCCGGCCAGCCGGAAACTATGCACCGGCAGGCCATGCCCGGCGCCAAGCGCAAACCACGCCGCCTCGGCCTCGGCGCGGCGCCGGCCGCGCTGCTGGCTCGGTGTCATCGGCATGCTCTCGTCCACCCAGGCGCCGCCCTGGTCGCCATAAACCCCGGTGGTTGAGAGATAGCCGATCCAGCGCAGGTCGCGGCGCCGGGCCAGATCCTCGGCATGCTGGCGCAGCACCGGGTCGCCATCGCCGCTGGCTTCCGAGGGCGCGGAAATCAGCACATATTCGGCCTGGTGCAGGCTGTCGGGCCGGCCGAGCGGCGCCGTACCGTCAAAGAGCTGCATGTCGATGCCCTGGCCGGCAAGCCGGGCACATTTCTCGGCATTGCGGCTGGTGCCGGCGAACAGCCAGTTGGCCGCACCGTCCTGCCGGCGCAGCCGCTCGATCAGCGCCAGGGCGCTATAACCCAGGCCAAAACAGAACAAAGTCCGGGGATTGCTCAAGGCGGGCTGCTCCTGCTTGCCTTTCGGGGTTGCGGGCGGCAGTCTGCGCCCCCATCTTCCACCCCATGTCCAAGGCCATGTTGTTCCGCCCCATTCTGCTGGTCAGCCTGCTGTTGCTGCAAGCATCGCCACAAGCCTTTGCACCGGCCTTTGCACAGCGTGCGCTGGATGCGGTGAGCTATCAGGATTGCCTCAACCTGTCGCGCAGCCGGCCCGAGGAAGCCTTTGCCACGGCGCAGAGCTGGCAGGCTACCGGCGGTGGCCTGCCGGCTGGCCATTGCGCGGCGCTGGCGCTGTTTGAACTGAAACATTACGGCGATGCCGCCGACCGGCTGGAAAAGCTGTTGCCCGAGGCCGAGGCCCAGGCGCCGCATCTGGTCACCGATCTGGTCGCCCAGGCGGCCAATGCCTGGCTGCTGGCCGGGCTGGCCGACCGGGCGCGGAAATTGCTCGATATCGCCGTGGCGGCGCGGCCCGATGCGCTGGAACTGCGCCTGGATCGCGCCCAGGCGCTGGCCGAGTTGAACGATTATGCCGCCGCCGAGGCCGATCTGGACCATGTGCTGCACCTGGCGCCGACCCGCGATGATGCCATGGCCTTGCGCGCCGCCGCGCGCCGCCTGCGCAACAATCCGGCCGGCGCGCTGGAAGATGCTGAAACCGCGCTGGCGCTGAACAGCCGCAATGTCGAAGCCTTGCTGGAACGCGGCTATCTGCGCCATGCAGCAGGCGACCGGCGCGGCGCCCGCGCCGATCTGATCCAGCTGCGCCTGATGGCGCCAGACACGCCAGCTGCCGAAGCCGCCGCCCGCGAAATCGAAGCGATCGATCTGGGCCGGAATTAAGCGCCCAGCAGCATGCTCAACACTCGTCATACCCGCGCCAGCGGGTATCCCATTTTGTTAGTTTTTATTTAATTTTCCGGCAAAAAATGGATGCCCGCTTTCGCGGGCATGACGACTTTGGGGGACCTTCCGCCCAGCATCATCACCAGCCTGTGTCCCATAACAAAGATCGTCATGGTACGCGAAGGCGTACCATCCATGTGTTGCTTTTTTTACCGGCGGAAAACCAACGACTCGTGGATGGTCGGCCGCCGCCGACCATGACGACTTAGTTGTGAATTCTGGCCGCAGCCAACGATCAAAAACCTGAACCGGACAGCCGTGGGACAAGCCCAGGCATATTCCCGCAACTACAGCGCCGGCATCTTGCAGCTGGTGGGCAGGGCGGTGGCCTGGGCGGCGATGCGGCCCATGCTGCGCCAGCCCCAGCCGGTGGCTTCCTCATCGAATTTCATGCCGTCCTGCAACGGCCCGAGCGAGGCAATCACCAGGTCTTGCAGCAATTGATGATCGGCGCGGCGCAACTGCGCCGTGGCGCCATACATGGTGCGGTATTCGGCGCCCGACAAAGCCCGCGCCAGCGCCCGGGCCGACAGATCGCCCGGGCTGCGACTTACCGCCTGATCCAGCATTTCCATCAAAGCGCGGATACGCGGCACATTGAAGCTGCCCTGGAAACGGGCGCGATAGGCGCTCTCGATGCCATCGGCATCGGCGCCGGGATCGTTGGCCTGGCCTTCGATCACGCCATAAACCCGATGTGCCAGCCCGGTCTGGCGCACCGCCGTGGGGCTGCCGATGCCGCTGGCGTAATAGGTGTACCAATCCAGATTGAGCCCGGCATCGGCGGCGGCCTTGAGCAGCAAAGCCAGATCATTGCCCCAATTGCCGGTAATCACACTATCGGCGCCGCTGGCCTTGATCTTGGCCACATAAGGCGAAAAATCGGTGATCTTGGCCATCTGGTGCAATTCGTCGCCGACAATCTGGATATCGGGCCGTTTTGCTTGCAGCATGTCGAGCGCTGATTTACGCACCGCCTGGCCGAAGGAATAATCCTGGTTGATCAGGTAAACCCGCTTCACCGCAGCCTTGCCGGCAAGGAAATTGGTCAGCGCCTGCATCTTCATATCGGCATGGGCATCGAAGCGGAAATGCCAGGGCGAGCATTTGTCATTGGTCAATGCCGGGTCGATGGCGGCGTAATTCAGGAACAGCGCCTGCTGGCCGGGATTACGTTCGTTATGCTTGTCGAGGAAATCCACCAAAGCCGCCGCCACCGCCGAGGAATTGCCCTGGGCGATGATGCGGATGCCGGCATCCAGCGCCTTTTGCGCCGCCACGATGCTTTCCTGCGGGCTGAGCTTGTTGTCGTAGGCCACGATCTCGTAGCTGCGCCCGGCTTTTGACAGGCGCTCGGCCATGAAACGGAAATGATTGAGGCCGTTCTGCGTCACCGCCGCCGCGCCGCCGGACAGCGCATCAATGAAGGCGATGCGGATGGTTTCGGCCGCCTGGGCCGGGCCGCTGCCGAGCAGCAGCGCCAGCAGGCAGAAAACCGGCAGGCAGATCGGGCGTGTGAAACGGCTGAACATGGGCAAGGCTTTCCTTCACTGAACCGGGCGGCAGCGTAGAGGTCCGCCGCCCAGGTTCAAGCCGTTGCCGCAATGAATAATATTTGTGCGCCAACTATCATATATGGCGGCAGCCGATATGTATGCTTCAAGATCGCGGCCGCATTTTTAGGGCAGGTTTCTCCCCCTCTCGTCATGCGCGGACTTGATCCGCGCATCTCGCTTTTTCGTCTTTTCCAAGAATTGCAGGCCAAGGAGAGATGCGCGGATCAAGTCCGCGCATGACGACGGTTGCGATCAACCCTTAAGGGCTTGCGCCACAAAGGGTTTGAGATCGATCTGCGGCCGGGCGCCGACATGGCTGATCACTTCCGCCGCGCACAGGCTGCCAAGCCGGCCGCAGGCATGCAGGTCAAAGCCTTCGACATAGCCATGCAGAAAACCGGCAGCGTAAAGATCGCCGGCGCCAGTGGTATCCACCACGCTCACCCCCGGCACGGCATCGATGATATGCACATTCTGCCCGGCCAGGATCACCGAGCCTTTTTCCGAGCGGGTCAGCGCCGCCACGTCGACATGATCGCGCACATGCTGCAAGGCGCCGTCAAAATCGCTGGTCTGGTACAGCGACACGATCTCGCTTTCATTGGCGAACAGGATGTCGATGTTATGCTCCACCAGATGCTGGAATTCGGCGCGGTGGCGTTCAACGCAGAAGGCATCAGACAGCGTCATCGCCACCTTGCCGCCGGCTTCATGGGTCAGCCGCATCGCCTTGCGCATGGCTTCCTTGGCATGCGGCTGGTCCCATAGATACCCTTCCAGATAGGTCACCTGGGCGGCGGCAATGGCGGCGGGGTCGATATCCTCGGGCGTCATCTGGGCGCAGGCGCCGAGATAGGTGTTCATGGTGCGCTGGGCATCCGGTGTCACCAGGATCAGGCAGCGCGCCGTGGCCGGGCCGTCCTGGGCCGGGCTGGTGTCAAAACCCACGCCGATCTTGCGGATATCGGCGCTGAAGGCATCACCCAGCTCGTCGTTGCGCACGCGGCCGACAAAACGCACAGCACCACCCAGCATGGCGATGCCGGCAGCGGTATTGGCTGCCGAACCGCCCGACATGCGCACCTTGGCGGCCGGCATGGCGGCATAGATGGCTTCGGCGCGCTCGGCATCGATCAGCGTCATATGCGCCTTGTTCATGCCATGCTGTTGCAGGAAGCCATCATCCACCTGGGCCAGCACGTCCACGATGGCATTGCCAATCGCCAGAACGCCGCGCTTGTCGGCTGGGGTGGAGTTGGTAACGGTCATGGAAGCCTACCCGGTGTGAAAGTTTATGGTTACTCTCCCTTACCCCGGCCATGAAAAGAACGCAATTCGGTGGAGGATGAGGACACTATGAACGAGTTGATCCGGTTGACGGCGCGCCAGGCCGTGGATGGCCTGAAAAACGGCGATTTCACCCCCGCCGAACTGATTGATGCCGCCGAGGCGCGTATCGCCGAGGTGGAGCCGAAGGTGAATGCGCTGCCGACGCGCTGCTTCGAGCGTGCGCGCGCTGCCGCCGCACGGCTGGAGCGGCCGGAAAATCCCGGCCCGGGCTATCTCTATGGCCTGCCGATGGCGATCAAGGATCTGGTTGAAGTGTCTGGCGTGCGCACCACCTGGGGCAGCCGCGCCTTTGCCGATCATATCTCCACCCGCTCGGACTGGTCGGTGGAGCGGCTGGAAGCCAAGGGCGCGCTGATTGTCGCCAAGGCCAATACGCCGGAATTCGGCGCCGGCGCACAAACCTTCAACGATGTGTTCGGTACCACCACCAATCCGTGGAACACCGCGCTCACCCCGGGCGGCTCGTCCGGCGGTTCGGCGGTGGCGGTGGCCACCGGCGAGGTCTGGCTGGCCGATGGCTCCGATCTGGGCGGCTCTTTGCGCATTCCGGCCAGCTTTGCCGGCGTGGTCGGGCTGCGGCCGTCGCCGGGCCGGGTTGCCACCGGGCCGCGCGCGCTGCCGTTTGACACCCTGGCGGTGAACGGCCCGATGGGCCGCACGGTGGGCGATGTGGCTTTGCTGCTGGATGCGCAAAGCGGCCTCGATACCCGCGATCCGCTCACCCTGCCGCCGCCGGGTGAAAGTTTTGTCGCCGCCGTGGATCGCCAGTTGGCGCTGGGCCGGCTGCCGAGCCGTTTTGCCGGCGGCTGCCGCATCGCCTTCAGCCCGGATCTGGAACTCTGCCCGGTTGACCCGGAAGTGGTGGAGGTGTGCCAGGCGGCAATGCGCCGGCTGGAAAAACTCGGCGCCACGGTGGATGACCGCGCCCCCAGCTTCAAGGATGCCGAGGATTGTTTCCAGGTGCTGCGCGCCATCAACTTCGCCGCCAGTGTGTGGCCGCGCATCAAGGACAAGCAGGAACTGGTCAAGCCGGAAGTGATCTGGAATGCCCAGAAGGGCTTGCAGCATAGCGCCGAGGAAATTGCCATCGCACGGCAGCAGCAGGGTGCGCTCTATAACCGCATCGCGGCGTTTTTTGAACGCCATGATTTCCTTGCTTTGCCCACCGTGGTGGCGCCGCCCTTTGATCATCGCGTGCGCTATCTGGAAGAGGTCAATGGCCGCAAATTTGATACCTACATCTCCTGGCTGGTGCTGACCTTCGCCGTCACGCTCACCGGCACGCCGGCGATTTCGGTGCCGGTCGGCTTCACCAAATCCGGCCTGCCGGTTGGCCTGCAACTGGTGGCGCGGCCGCGCGGCGAGGCGGAATTGCTGGCGCTATCGGCCTTGCTTGAAGCCGACCTGGCGCTCGGCACGCATAACCCGGTGGAGCCGCGATGATCGCTGCGGCCCTTCGCCTGGCCATTGCGCAGCTGCCCGATCCGGCTTTCCGGCGCGTGCTGCTGCGCAGCCTGGGCATTTCCATTGTGGTGTTTGTGCTGCTGGGATTTGCCGTCTGGTACGGCATCGGCCTGCTGCCCACCACCGGCACCGGCTGGCTGGACAGCCTGATCGCGGTGCTGTCCGGCCTGGGCGCCTTCCTGCTCAAGCTGCTGCTGTTTCCGCTGGTGATGACCGCCGCCATCGGCCTGTTTCTGGATGATGTGGCCGATGCGGTGGAAGCGAAATACTATCCGGCCGATCCGCCCGGCAAACCGCTTGCCACGGCCGCTTCGCTGCTGCAATCGCTGCGTTTCCTGCTCACCGTGCTGGGCATCAACCTGCTGCTGCTGCCGCTCTATCTGCTGCTGCTGTTCTTGCCGCCGCTCAAGCTGGCGTTATTCTATGCCGTGAACGGCTATCTGGTCAGCCGCGAATATTATGAATTGGTCGCCAGCCGTTATCTGCCGCGCGGCGAGATGGAAATGCTGCGGCGGCGCCATCGCGGCGACTTGTGGTTGTCTGGTCTGCTCATTGTTCTTCTGTTAACCATTCCTCTGCTAAATCTGGTTGTGCCGATCGTCGCCACCGCGTTTATGGTCCATATCTTCAAGCGTCTGCCGGCGGCACCAGGGATGCCACGGCGGGGGTGAGGCCAGAGCGGCCAGGCCAGGGCGTCCGGTGGTTGGTACAGCATCAGGGATGAGGGGTTACCGCATGTTTGGTCGCAAGAAGCCAGTAGAGTCATCCGCCGCCATATTGCCCGCCGCGCCGCCGCCGAAGGCAGCGCCGCCAAAGGAACTGCCGGCCGTGGCCTTGGCCAGCAGCAGCGCCGCGCCGCCGGCCGAAATGGGCGAGCCTGAACCCGTTGCCGTTGCGCCGGCGCCGCTCAAGGCCGCCGCCGACGACCTGCCGCCGGTGCCGCTGCATTTGCAGCGCTTCGGCCGGCCCAGCCTGCCCAATCCTTCCGTCTTTCCCGCAGCCGCCAATCAAGGACCGTCCAGCATGAGCGACAATCCCGCTTCCGGCACCCCCACTTTCCGCCCCGAAATCGCCAAGCGCCCGGCGATGGATCTGGGCCAGCAGCGCCCGGCCACGCCGGCTGCCGCGCCCACCGTGTTCAACCCGGTGCCGGCCATGCCGGCCTCCAGCGCCGCCGCGCCGCGGAATGATTCACCCGAGCCCAAGGTGCTGATCATCGGCCGCGAAATCAGCCTCACCGGCCAGATCACCGCCTGCGACAAGGTGGTGGTTGAGGGCAAGGTGGAAGCCACGCTCAGCGACAGCCGTTTTGTCGAAATCGCCGAAACCGGCCAGTTCAAAGGCGCCGCCGAGATCGACGAAGCCGAAATCCGTGGCCGCTTTGAAGGCAAGCTCAGTGTGCGCGGCCGCCTGCTGATCCGCGGCACCGGCAAGGTGATGGGCGAGATTGCCTATGGCCAGATCGAAGTGGAATGTGGCGGCGAATTGAGCGGCACGGTGCAGACCGTGGCGTCCGGCCGCCTCGCCACGTCTGCCGCCGCCGAGTAATCGGCGGCCAACATGTCTGTATTCCTGCGCAGCGCCCTTCCGGCGCTGCTGCTTCTGGTGCTGGCGGCTTGTGGTGCTGCGCCCAAGCCGCCGCCGGTGGTTGAAGCGCCGGTGGTTGTGCCGGCCGAGCCGAAGGAAGACCTGAATCTGGTGCTGGCGCCGCCGCCGGCTGTGCCGGGCGAGCCGCCGCGCCGCCCGATCAGCCAGGATGCCGTGGCCAAGACGGCAGCCGAATTACGCGCGCTGTTTGGCCCGCCGGGCCAGGTGCGGCGCGAGGCACCGGCGGAAATCTGGCAGTATCTGTCTGACCAGCCGGCCTGCGTGCTGCTGTTTGTGCTCTATCCCGGCGATGCCCCGGCCTCGCTGCGGGTGCAGCATGCCGAAGTGCTGGCGCGGCGCCGTGGCGCCAGCGTGGCTGATGCGGATTGTGTCGGCGCGCTCTTGAAAACCCAACCAACCCCGGGCAAAGCTGCATCCTGAGATAGCAGACTGGCCCATAGCAGGCTGGCATAACGGGGGAAGCCATGGCGATAGACGAGGTGGTGCTGCGGCTCGACAGCACCGGACAGCTCGTGCTTGGCCTAGTGCTGGCCCTGATCATGTTCGGCGTGGCGCTGGATTTGCGCCTCAGCGATTTTGCCGCCGTGTTGCGCAAGCCATTTGCGCCGCTGCTGGGCATGGCGGCGCAAGTGCTGCTGCTGCCGGCTGCCACCTGGGCGCTGACCATGCTGCTCAAGCCGCATCCATCCGTGGCGCTGGGCATGATCATTGTCGGCGCCTGCCCGGGCGGCAACCTGTCCAACCTGATCACTCATATGGGGCGCGGCAATACGGCGCTTTCGGTCTGCGTCACCGGCCTGTCCTCGGTGCTGGCGGTGCTTTCCACGCCGCTCAACATCCTGTTCTGGGCCGGGCTTAATCCCGATACCGCCGCGCTTTTGCGCCAGATCGAGATCGAGCCGCTGTCCTTCATCCTGTCCACCGCCGCCATCCTCGGCCTGCCGATGCTGGCCGGCATGCTGCTGGCGCATCAGCGGCCGGCCCTGGCGGCGCGGCTGCGCAAGCCGTTTCAAACCGGCTCATTCCTGTTCCTGGTGCTGTTCATTGCCGCCGCCGCCATCGCCAATGGCAAATACCTGCTCGGTTTCCTGGGCATCATCATCCCGCTGGTGGCATTGCATAACGCGCTGGCGCTCAGCGTCGGCTGGGGCGTGTCGCGCATCGCCGGGCTGAACAGGCCTGATACCCGCGCCATCACCATCGAGGTCGGCATGCAGAATTCCGGCCTCGGCCTGGCGCTGATCCTGAATCATTTTGATGCCCTGGGCGGCGCGGCTTTGATCGCCGCCGGCTGGGGCATCTGGCATATCGTTTCGGGCTGGACCCTGGCCAGTTTCTGGCGCCGCCAGGATCGCAAGGCGGGCCAGGCATGAGCGTGCTCATCACCGGCGCCGCCGGTTTCATCGGCGCGGCCCTGCTCAAGCGGCTGGCAGCAATACCCGGCGGCGAGCCGGTGATCGGCCTGGATCGCCGCGCCCTGGCGGATTGCCCGGCCCAGGCCGGTTTTCACCAGGGCGATATCCGCGATGGCGCCGCCTTGCGCGGCCTGTTTGAGCAAATCCGGCCGCGTGTGGTGGTGCATCTGGCTTCCGTGGTGGCGGCGGGCGGCGATGCGGCGCTGGATTATACCATCGATGTGGGCGGTACCGAAAATGTGCTGCAAGCCTGCCAGGCGGCCGGGGTGCGGCGGCTGGTGGTCACCTCCAGCGGCGCCGCCTATGGCTACCATGCCGATAATCCGGTGCCGCTCTGCGAAACCGATGCGCTGCGCGGCAATGCGGATTTTCCCTATGCCCGCAACAAACGCCTGGTGGAGGAAATGCTGGCGCGCTGGCGGCAGATGCAGCCCGCACTGGAACAGGTGGTGTTCCGGCCCTGCACCGTGCTTGGCCCCGGCGTCGCCAACCAGATCACGGCGATATTTGAACGCCCGCTGATCACCGGCCTGCTGGGCGCCAGCACACCCTTCAGCTTTGTGGCCGAAAGTGATGTGGTGGGCGCATTGCAGCATGCCACAGCTTTGCAGGAAGCCGGGCCAGCCGGCATCTACAATCTGGCCGGCGATGGCGCGCTCACCCTGCGCCAGATTGCGGCGCGCATCGGCAAGCCTTATCTGGCGCTGCCGCCGGGCGTTATGCGCGGCGCGCTCTGGGCCGCCAACCGGCTTGGCCTGACCAATCTCGGCCCGGCTCAGGTGCTGTTCCTGCAATACCGCCCGGTGCTGGATAACACCCGGCTCAAGGCGCAATTCGGCTATGTGCCGGCCTATGACAGCGCCGCCGCCTTTGACCGCTACTGGCAGGCCCGCGCATGAAACATCTGATCATCGGCGCCGGCCCGGCCGGCCTGGCCGCAGCGAAAGCTTTCAAGCAGGCCGGTATCGCGTTTGAGGTGGTGGAGGCGCAGGCCGATATCGGCGGGCAATGGCTTTATGGCGGCCCGGCCAGCGCGGTTTATGCCTCCACGCATCTGATCTCGTCAAAAGGCACCACGGCCTTTGCCGATCTGGCGATGGATGAAAACCTGCCGGCCTATCCGCGCCATGATCAGGTGCAGAGCTACTTGCGGGCTTTTGCGCGGCATTTTGATCTCTATCCGCAGATCCGGCTGAATACCGAAGTGCGCAGTGTCAGCCGCCAGCGTGACGGCTGGCAGGTCTCGTTCAGCGATGGCAGCAGCGCGCTTTATGCCGGCCTGGTGATTGCCAATGGCCATCTCAGCGATCCCAATATCCCGGCGATACCGGGCCAGTTCAGCGGCCAGCTGCTGCATAGCAAAGCCTACAAGACAGCGGATATTTTTGACGGCAAGCGGGTGCTGATCGTCGGCGCCGGCAATACCGGCTGCGATATCGTGGTGGATGCGGTGCATCGCGCCAAATCGGTGGCCTGGAGCTTGCGCGGCGGCAATCACTTTGTGCCGAAATTTTTTGCCGGCCGCCCGGCCGATGCCGGCAATCACAACAAGCGCTTTGTGCTGCCGCGCCCGTTGCGCTCGCTGCTGCATGAAGCCGTGCTGCGCATCCTGGTCGGGCCGCCGGAGCGTTTTGGCCTGCCGAAGCCGAAGCACCGGCTCTATGACCGCACGCCGATTGTCAATTCCCTGGTGTTGCAGCATCTCGGCCAGGGCGATGTGCATGTGCGCAAGCCGATCGAGCGTTTTGCCGGCGAGCTGGTGTTTTTCCAGGATGGCAGCGCCGAAGCCTTTGATCTGGTGCTGCTGGCCACCGGCTATCGCATCAGCTTTCCCTTTATCGACACAGCCTTGCTCAACTGGCGCGAACCGGCGCCGCATCTGCATCTCAACATCTTTCCGCCCGGCGATACCGGCCTCTATGTCTGCGGCCTGCTGGAAGGCGCCGGCATCGGCTGGCAGGGCCGCATGTTGCAGGCCGAAGCCATCGCCGCCTATATCGCGGCGCGCGACAAGCCGGCCGGTGCGGCGCTGCGCCGCCAGATCGAAAAATTCTGCGCCGGGCCGCGCCCGCAGGATGCCGGCGAACACGGCATCTTTGTTGATTTCCACGCTTACCGCCGCCGGCTTGGCAAGGTGATTGCCGGGCTACAATAGCGCGCGAAAGCCAGCATAGGATACCGCGCCGGCCGCCTGCAAAGCCTTGTCGTCACTCACCAGGATGGCATCTGCCGCCCGGGCCTCGGCCAGCAAAAGCGCATCGCGGCTGGCCAGGCTGGGCGCGATTTCCGGCGCGCTGCCATGCAGGGTGAAAAACAGCGCAAGCAAAGCCTGCCGCCGTTCGGCAGCGGCGATCTGGCGCAATTCCGCCAGCACAATGCCGCTGGCGATCAGATCCAGGTCGGCTTGTTGCAGCCGCGCCAGATCATCATGGCGCAGGATGGCGTCATAGGCGTTGCTGTCGAGCAGATAGCCCGTCAATCGACGTCTTCCGTCTTCGGCGTGAAGCGGCACAGGTCGCGGATACGGCAGCGCGGGCAGGCCGGCTTGCGCGCCTTGCAGATATAGCGGCCATGCAGGATCAGCCAGTGATGCGCATGCTGGATGAACTCTTTCGGCACCACTTTTTCCAGCCCCAGCTCCACCGCCAGCGGGGTTTTGCCCGGCGCCAGGCCGATGCGGTTAGCCACCCGGAAAATATGCGTATCCACCGCAATGGTGGGTTCGCCCCATAATACATTCAGCACCACATTGGCGGTCTTGCGGCCCACCCCGGGCAGGGCCTGCAAGGCATCGCGGTTGCGCGGCACCGCGCCGCCATGCTCGCGCACCAGCTTTTCAGACAGCGCGATCACATTCTTGGCCTTGGCGTTAAACAGCCCGATGGTCTTGATATGCTGTTTCAGCCCGGCTTCGCCCAGGCGCAGCATCGCCGCCGGATCCTGCACGGTTTGAAACAGCGCCTTGGTGGCCTTGTTCACCCCCAGATCGGTGGCCTGGGCGGATAGCACCACTGCCACCAGCAAGGTGTATTCATTGACATAGTTCAGTTCGGTTTTTGGTTCCGGCTCGGCGGCGGCGAGGCGGGCGAAAATCTCGTGGATGGTGGCGGGCGGCAGCTTTTTCGGCTTGGCGGGCATGGTGGCTTCCGGGGCTTGCGGCTGAATGCCGGCTGGTGAATCTTTAGCCGATGATCCGCCTGCTTGTCGCCCTTCTGCTGCTGCTGTTGCCCGCGCCGCTGCGAGCCGAGGCCACCACCTGCCGCCTGCCGGAGCGGCTGGAAAGCCGTGCCTGTGCGCAGCAAGGCCCAAGCCGGGGTGTGGCGGGGCAGTTTGATTATTATGTGCTGGCATTGAGCTGGTCGCCGGCTTTCTGCGCCGAACCGCGCCAGGCGCGCGGCAACCGCCTGCAATGCGCCGATAATCGCTTCGGCTTTGTGGTGCATGGCCTGTGGCCGCAATATCAGGAAACCCGGCCCGGCAGCAATCAGCCCTGGCCGCAATATTGCCAGCCGGATGCTGCGGCTGTGCCGGAAGCCTTGCTGCGGCGCCATCTCTGCCGCCAGCCCAGCGCTGCGCTGATGAATTGCCAATGGGCCAAACATGGCGCGTGCAGCGGCCTCGGCATGGCAGCGTATTTTGCCGCCCAGGAACAAGTGATGCAGCGCCTGACGCTGCCCGCCCTGACGCCCGGGCCGAACACCGCCGGCGCGGTGCTGGACGCATTCCAGAATGCTAATGCCGCGCTTGGCCTCAAGCGTGACCATATGGTGTTGATCGTGAAAGATGATGCGTTGAGTGAGATACGCATCTGTTACGCGAAGAATCTGACAGAATTTGTTGCCTGTGGTCCTGGCATGCGTGGCAGCCGGCCTGAGCGCAAACTAATATTACACTGACATTGCGGGCATGCTTGCCAAGTTCCTGGCAAGGCCGGATGATCCCCCGAACACGCATCACTCGCGTTTTTTAGTATCGGGGGAAATGTCCATGATCCTGCAACGCTCCATCGGCGCGCGTATTGTCGCCGCCATGCTGGCCGCCACCTTTCTCGGCATCGGCATCGTTGCCGCTTATATGGTGGCCGACAATCTGAGCAATGCGCGCGCTGATATCGAGCAGCAGATGCGCGATTATTACAGCGACGTGCAGGATGGTGTGGTGCAGGAAATCCGTGCGCTCGAAGCCGTCAGCAACACCGTGGCCGGTTTGCGCGCCGTGCAGGAAGCGGTGGTGAAGCAGGATCGCGCCGCCGGCCTGGCCGTGCTGGCCGAAACCATGAAATTCCTCACCGAGCGCCAGGGTATCGGCCTGATCACCGTGCAGGTGCCGCCGGGCATCGCCTTCATGCGTTCGCATAATCCCACTGCCTTTGGCGATAATGTGCTGGCGCGGCGCCTGACCGTGAAGCAGACGCTGGAAACCAACCGCACCCATAGCGGCATCGAGCCGGGCCGCGACAATCTTTCGATCTTCTCCAGCGTGCCGCTGCGTGCCGATGGCAAGCTGATCGGCGTGGTGGATACCGGCACCGTGCTGGGCGAGGAATTTGTCAAACGCATGAAGGCGCGCAGCAAGGTGGAGGTGAGTATCCATCTGCCCGATGGCGACAATTTCAAACTCTATGCCGCCACGCGCAAGGAGCAGATGGCTTCTGCCGCCGCTCTCAAAGCGGCGATGCGGGGGGAAATCCAGCTGGGCAGCGGCAGCCGCAATGGCGCCGATTACGCCGTGCTCACCGCGCCGATGACCAATTATTCCGGCCAGCCGGTGGCGGTGGTGGAAATCGTCGCCGATACCAGCAGGCAGGCTGCCGAAGCACGCAACGCTTTGCTGGTGCTGCTGGCGATTGCCATCGGTTCGCTGGTGCTCACCGCTGTGATTGCGGTGTTGCTGGCGCGCGGCATCAACCGGCCGATCATGGCGATCACCGGCGCCATGCAGCAACTGGCCAAGGGCGAACTGGAAACCACGATCCCCGAAGAAGCCCGCGCCGACGAAATTGGCCGCATGGCGGCAGCCCTGGCGGTGTTCAAGCGCAATGCGCAGGAAAATCGCCGCCTCGCCGCCGAGCAGGAAAGCCAGCGCCAGCAGCATGAGGCTGAGCGGCAGGAGCAGGAAGCGGCGCTGGATCGTGCCGTGGGCCAGGTGGTGCAGGCCGCCGCCAATGGCGATCTGGCGCAGCGTATTGCCACCGATCAGCTTGATGGCGTGATGCGCAAGCTGGGCGAAGGCGTCAACCGCCTGGTCGGCACCACCGATGGCGCGCTGCGTGAATTGTCGGATGTGCTCGGGCGGCTGGCCGATGGTGATCTTGGCGCCCGCATGGCCGGCACGCATCATGGCGTGTTTGCCGAATTGCAGCAGGATGCCAACCGCATGGCAACCAAGCTGACCGAGATTGTGCAGCAGCTTGGCACCGCCACCCATGCGGTGCGCGATGCGGCGCATGAAATCTCCGCCGGCTCCACCGATCTGGCCGGCCGCACCGAGCAGCAGGCCGCCAGCCTGGAAGAGACTGCGGCCTCGATGCACGAGATCACCGCCACGGTGAAGCAGAATGCCGATAACGCCCAGGCCGCCAACCAGCTTGCCACCACGGCGCGCGAGACCGCCAACAAGGGGGGCAGCGTGGTGGCCGATGCGGTGGCGGCGGTGGCGCGGATTGAGGATAGTGCGCGCAAGATCGGCGATATTGTTGGCCTGATCGACGAGATTGCCTTCCAGACCAACCTGCTGGCGCTCAATGCCAGCGTGGAAGCGGCCCGCGCCGGCGAGGCCGGCAAGGGCTTTGCCGTGGTGGCGCAGGAAGTGCGCAGCCTGGCGCAGCGTTCCGCCAATGCCTCGAAGGATATCAAGGCGCTGATCGTGGAATCCAACAATCAGGTGCGCAGCGGCGCCGCTCTGGTCAACCAGACCGGCCAGTCGCTCGACGAGATTGTCGGCGCGATCAAGAAAGTGTCGGATATCGTGGCCGAGATCGCCGCCGCCTCGGCCGAACAGGCCACCGGGCTGGAGGAGGTCAATGTTGCCGTGGGCAATATGGACGAGATGACCCAGCGCAACGGCGCCCTGGTGGAACAGACCAATGCGGCGGCGCAGTCGCTGGCCGGCCAGGCCGACCAGCTGGCGCAGACCGTGGGCTTCTTCCGGCTCTGATGTGAGCAGTTGATAACGGCGGGCGAACTATCGCCCGTCGGGGGCGTCGGATAGGATGCCGACCCGATGGAAAACGCCAAGGAAAAATTCCTCGCGACGCTGAATTCCAGCACGTCGCGGGTTTATGCCACGCTGCTGTTCACGCGCGCGCTGGCTGCTGCGCCGCCGCTGGAGGATGGCGCAGAACGCCAGCCACTCTTTGCCAATGCGCGGCTCAACCGCTGTTTTGTGGTCAAGGAAACCACCACGCGGGTTTCGGATTTTTCACTCGGCAACTACACCGAAACAAAGCTGGTGATTCCCTATAACGTGGATGCGCTGGGCGAAGGCGGCATCTCGTATTTGCCGCGGATGCGCGGCGGCTGGCGTGCCTTGCAGGATGCCGGCCTGCTCAGCGAAACGCTTGACGATCCGCGCCGCCAGCGCGACCAGACCATCATCGATGCCTTCTGCTCGATCCCGTCCTATGCGCCGTTTCTGGTCAAGGACCGGCTGCAAAGCAAGGGCATCCAGGCCGATGAAGCCTATTTCGCCATCACGCCGCAGGAATACGAGGCGGTGCGCGCCTTCATCAATCAGCGTTTTGACAAGATGGTGCAGACACTGATCCCGCCCACGGCGCCGGATCGTGCCGCACGGGTTGAGAAGCTGGTGCACAAGCTGTGGTTCCTGGATGACATGGAAGCCTTGCGCGATATCGCGAAGGCCTTTGCCATCCCGCCCGACAAGACCTTTGAGGTTTTTTATGGCTGGAAGGGCATCTCGTATTTTGAATACGAATATGTGCGGATCAAGCAGCGGCTGATGGATCTGGTCACCTGGCTGGCTGGCGAAAGCGAGCCGGTGGATTATGTCGCCCGGGAAAACCGCAAGGATTATGATGCCGACCGCGATGCGGTGGCCAAGGGCATGGTCTATGCCACACGCATCATCCACAGCCTGTTGCAGCAATATAACGACAGCTTCGACAAGCTGTTTGTGCATCAGACCGGCTCGGCCGATTTTGTCAATTTCCTGCTCAGTGCCAATGAGAAATTCTGGCAGCTTGGCGAGAATATCTCGAAGATCGACCATGCGCTGAGCGTGATCGACAGTTATATCGACCGGCTCAAGACGCGGCGGTTCCAGTTTGTGCATCTGAGCGAAATCCTGGCGGCGCAGAAAGCCGTGTTCGCAATGCCGGAGCGCCGCGCCGAGGAGGATGGTGCTGGCGATGGTGACAGCGGATTCATCACCGGGTAGAAAACCGCATACAGATAAAGCGGCTGGGGCCGGAATGCGGGGAGCGGGCGGCATGACAATACTGGTGGCAGGCGGCGGCATCGGCGGGCTGGCGGCGGCTTTGGCGCTGGCACGTCAGGGGCTGCAAGTCACGGTGCTGGAACAGGCCGGCAATCTTGGCGAGATCGGCGCCGGCATCCAGATCGGCCCCAATGCCTTTCATGCGCTGGACCGCCTCGGCGTCGGCGCCCTGGCGCGCGACAAGGCAGTGTATGTTGACGGCCTGGTGCTGATGGATGCGGTGTCAGACCAGCGTATCTGCACCATTCCGCTGGAGGCGGCGTTCCGCCAGCATTTCCGCAATCCCTATGCCGTGATCCACCGCGCTGATCTGCACGGCGTGTTGCTGCAAGGCTGCCGCGCCGATCCGCGTGTTGTCCTGCGCACCGCTGCCCGCGTGGTGGATTACACCCATGAAACCACCGGCGTGGTGGCCTTGCTTGAAAATGGCGAAAGGCTGCCAGGCCAGGCGCTGATCGGCGCCGACGGCCTGCACTCGGCGGTGCGCGCCCGGCTGTTGGGCGATGGCGAGCCGCGGGTTTCCGGCCACACCACCTATCGTTCGGTGATCCCCACCGAGCAGATGCCGGAGGAATTGCGCTGGAATGCCGCCACGCTGTGGGCCGGGCCGAAATGCCATATCGTGCATTACCCGCTGCAAGGCTGGAAAGTGTTCAATCTGGTGGCCACGGTGCATACCGATGCCAGCGAAGCCGTGGCCGGCGAGCCGGTGCCGACTGAACTGGTGCGGGCCAGCTTTGCCCATGTGGTGCCGCGCGCCCAGCGCATCATCCATGCGGCGGAAAGCTGGAAACGCTGGGTGCTGTGTGACCGCGAGCCGCAGGAAAACTGGGTTGATGGCCGCGTTGCGCTGCTGGGCGATGCCGCGCATCCGATGCTGCAATACATGGCCCAGGGCGCCTGCATGNNAGCTGGCTCACCTCCTTGTAGGGCACATGGGTCATGCGCACGCCGGTGATGGATTCGAGCCACTCGCCGCCCAGGTGGCCCGGGCTGCCCACGCCCCAGGATCCATAGCTCAACCCGCCTGGCTTGGCCTTGGCATCGTTCAGCAGGTCGGTCATGTTCTTCCAGGGCGACTGGGCCGGCACCGCCACCATGAACGGGGTGCGGAACAGCGGCGCCACCGGGTCGAAGGTCTTGAGGGTGTCGACGTTGCGCTTCTTGTACAGGTGCGGCACGGCGGCCAGGTGCTCGCTGTCGAGCTGCAGCAGCGTGTAACCGTCGGCCGCGCCGCGCTTGGCCGCATCCATGGCGATGAAGCCGCCTCCGCCGGGGCGGTTGTCCACCGTCACGGTCTGCTTCCACTGGGTCGACAGCTTGTGCGCCACCAGCCGCAGCACGGCATCGGGCCCGCTGCCCACGGCAAAGGCGGTGTAGAGCGTGACCGGCTTGCTCGGAAAGTCGCTGCCCTGGGCATGGCTGGTGCCCGCAGTGCCCATCAGCATGCCCGCGCAGGCAAGTGATAGGAGTAATGGGCGTCTGGTGGTTGGGTTCACGGGTGCCTCCTGGAGGTGTGATGGATCGTATGATGACTGATTGACAGTGTGCTGATGAAAATCATAGATCCGGCAAACGGCGCATGCGCTCGGTGAAAACCCTTGATGCGCTTGTTGCGGCAAAAATGGGTAACGACAGCTTGCGTTCATGTCTGTCATGTTGCTACACTTATCATCAGTATGCTGATTAAATGCAATAAAGAGGTGAGCAATGGAGCAGACAAATGAGCGCGCCGCAGGCCTTCCCGTGCTGGTGGCGGGCGGTGGCATTGGCGGGCTGGCAGCGGCCCTGGCCCTGGTGCGGCAGGGCTTTGCTGTGCAGGTGCTGGAGCAGTCGCCGGCCATCGGCGAGATCGGTGCCGGCATGCAGTTGGGGCCCAATGCCTTCCATGCCTTCGATGCCCTGGGCGTGGGGGAGCAGGCGCGCAGCCGCTCGGTGTTCACCGACTGCATGGTGATGCATGACGCGCTGGACGAGTACCAGGTGGGCCGCATCCCCACGGGCGAGGCCTTCCGTGCCCGCTTCGGCAACCCCTATGCGGTGATCCACCGCGTGGATGCGCACAACTGCCTGCTGGAGAGCGCGTTGGCCACCGGGCGCGTCACCTTTCAGACGCACACCCGCATCGAGCGCGTCGAGCAGGACGCCAGCGGCGTCACCGCCTTCGACCAGCATGGCAAGGCCTGGCGCGGGGTGGCACTGATCGGTGCCGACGGCGTGAAGTCCGTGGTGCGCCAGCAGTACGTGGGCGACCCGGCCCGCGTGACCGGCCATGTGGTCTACCGCGCCGTGGTGGAGCGCGAAGAGTTCCCCGAGGACCTGCGCTGGAATGCCGCCAGCATCTGGGTGGGGCCGCACTGCCACCTGGTGCACTATCCGCTGCGCGGCGGCGAGCAGTACAACGTGGTCGTCACCTTCCACAGCCGCGAGACCGAGGAGTGGGGTGTGACCGAGGGCAGCCGCGAGGAAGTGCAGAGCTACTTCCAGGACATCTGCCCCCGCGCCCGCCAGCTGATCGACCTGCCCAAAAGCTGGAAGCGCTGGGCCACCGCCGACCGCGAGCCCATCGCCCGCTGGACGCATGGCCGCACCACGCTGCTGGGCGACGCGGCCCACCCCACCACGCAGTACATGGCCCAGGGCGCCTGCATGGCGCTGGAGGATGCGGTCTGCCTGGGTGAAACACTCGGCGCAGAACCGGATGATATTCCGGCGGCTTTGGCAGCCTATGCCGCCGCCCGGCTGCCGCGCACCACGCGGCTGCAACTGGCCTCGCGCGCCATGGGCGAATACGTCTATCACCCGGCCGGCGCGCAGCGTCTGGCGCGCAATGCCTGGCTCGGCGCCAAAAGCCCGGCGGATTTCTACACCAGCCTGGATTGGCTCTACGGTTTCGGCGCCGGCAGCGCCTGAGGCAACCGGCTCACAGCCCCCAATCGGGGTCTGGCACGGTGGCGAAGACCGAGCGCAGGCCTTCGCTCCAGCGCACCCGGATATCGTTGAAATACGGATCATCGGCATCGATGCGGCGATGCAGCGCCGGCTTGAATTCATCCTTGCGCAGGATCAGCAGATCGAGCGGCAGGCCGACCGAGATATTTGAGCGCAGGGTGGAATCCATCGAGATCAGCGCACATTTCGCCGCCTGCAACAGCGAGGTATCGGGCCGGATCACCCGATCCAGGATCGGCTTGCCGTATTTCGCCTCGCCGATCTGCAAAAACGGCGTGTCCTGGGTGGCACGGATAAAATTGCCGGCATAATACAGCATGTAAAGCTGCGGCGGCCGGCCCAGGATCTGGCCGCCCAGCAGCATGGAAAGATTGGGCTCGATCCCCTGCTGCTTGAGCGCCTCGCCATCGCGCCGCGCCACTTCGCGGATCGCGGCGCCGACAATGCCGGCAGCCTCGAACATACGGCCGGCCTTGAGCAGATCATGCTCGCGGCCCTCATGATCAACAAAGCCGCCATTGAGCAGCGACACCACCGACTGGCTCAGCGACAGGTTGCCGGCGGTGCACAGGCTGAGCACCCGCTCGCCGGGCTGCTGCCAGAGATGCATCTTGCCGAAAGTGGCAATGCTGTCGACGCCGGCATTGGTGCGGCTATCGGCCAGCATGACCAGCCCGTCCTGAAGGTTGAGGCCAACGCAATAGGTCATGAAACGGTAATCCCGGCTGGTGACATGGTTATGAGTATAGCCGCAGCCGGATGCCGGCTTGAAGCCCCGGCGCCAGCGCAAGATGCTGCCATGGCTCGTTAATTCTCGCTAACAGGGCAGTTTCTTACCTTAAAGTTATGTGAAAAGCGTCGCGCCTATAGGCATCTTTCGGTGGAGAATTCAGACACCACTGCACGCGCGCCGGCCAATCGCCAGGCGCCTTTCTGTTTGCCGGGAGTTGACCATGCCGAAGTTGAAACTGGGTATCCGGGGCAAGATCGTTGCCGCCCTGGTGGCCTTTGCCGTGATCCCCTTGCTGCTGCTGGGCGGTATCCTGTTCTACCAGGTGGAAAAATTCCGTCAGGACGGCATCGACCGGCTCGCCTCAATGGCTTTGAGCGTCTCCGATGTGATCGACCGCAACCTGTTCGAACGTTACGGCGATGTGCAGGCCTTTGGCTATAACAGCGCCGCGCTCGACCCGGCCAATTGGGGCCGCCCGGGCGCCACGAACAACCCGCTGGTATTGTCGATGGACCGCTACATGGTCAATTACGGCATCTACAAGCTGATGCTGCTGGTTTCGCCGGAAGGCCGCGTGCTGGCGGTGAACAGCAAGGACGCCCTCGGCAAACCGCTGGATACCGCCGCGCTTTACCAGCGCAGCTATGCCGATGCCGGCTGGCTCAAAGCGGTGCTGGCCGGGCGTTTCCTCCAGGGCCGAGACGGCTTTACCGGCAGCGTGGTGGAGCAGCCGATGCGCCATGCCGAACTGAGCGGGCTTTATGCCGGCAGTGATTTTGCCATGATCTTTGCCGCGCCGGTGCAGGATGAAGCCGGCAAGACCGTGGCGGTATGGGCCAATTTTGCCGGCATGGAACTGGTGGAGGACATTGCCGAAGCTGCGCATAAACAATTTGAGATCGGCGGTATGGATCATGCGCTGATCTCGGTGCTTGATCCCAAGGGCGTGCTGCTGGTGGATTATGATGACGGCAAGCTGGCCGGCGGCAAATACCAGCGCGATTGGGGCACGATTGGCCGGCTGAATCTGGCCGAGAATGGCGTGGTTGCAGCACGCGAGGCGGTGGCGAAACGCTCCGGCGGCATGGAAAGCATCAATTCACGCAGCGGCATCAGGCAGGTGACCGGCTATTTCCACAGCGTTGGCGCCTATGGCTATCCCGGCCTGGAATGGTCAGTGCTGGTGCGTGTGCCGTCGAGCCAGGTATTCGAGACACTGAACGAAGTTGAATGGGAATTGATCGCCGTGTTCATCGCCGCGCTGGTTGCTGCACTGGCGATTGGCCTGCCTTATGGCGCCGCCTTTGCCCGCCCGATCCTGCGCCTGGTGCAGGGCATGACCGACCTGTCTGACGGCAAGGTGGATATCAACACCCAGGGCAGCGAGCGCCAGGATGAAATCGGCAGCGCAATGCGTGGCCTGCTGGTGGTGCGCGACCGTATCGTCACCGGCTTGCAGACCCGCGAAACCCTGAACAGCATGGCTAATCCGGTGATGCTGGTGGATACAGAGCGGCGCATCTTTTTCATCAACCGCGCCGCCCAGGAAACCTTCAGTGCCAAGCAGACGGCGATCCGTGCCGACCTGCCGCATTTTGACGCCAGCAAGCTGGTGGGCAGCAATATCGACGGCTTCCACAAGAACCCGGCGCATCAGCAGCGCCTGCTGGCCGAATTGAAGGCGCCGTATTTCACCGCATTGAAGCTTGGCGGCATGACCTTCGACCTCATCGTGGTGCCGGTTTTTGATGCCACCGGCAAACGGCTGGGCGCCGCCATGGAATGGCGCGATGTGACCGGCCAGGTGTTGGTGCAGGGCGAGGTGGCCAGCCTGGTGCAGGCCGCCCAGCATGGCGATTTCAGCCAGCGCGTGGCGCTGGAAGGCAAAAGCGGCTTCCTGCGCGATGTGGCCGCCGGCATCAATGGCGTGGTGGATACCATGGCCAAGGCGGTGAACGAACTGGATGGCGTGCTGGATGCGCTGGCGCATGGCCAGCTCAACAAGCGCATGAATGGCGACTATGACGGCCAGTTGCAGCGCTTGCAGGAAAATTGCAATGCCACCATCGACAAGCTGAGCGAGATCACCGGCCAGATCGGTGTCACCGCCGGCAATGTCAACAACTCGGCCGACGAGATCGCCACCGGCACCCAGGATCTGGCGCATCGCACCGAAAGCCAGGCGGCGACGCTGGAGCAATCGGCAGCGGCGATGCAGCAGGTGACTGAAACCGTGCGGCAGACGGCCGAGAATGCCCAGGCCGCCAATCACCGCGCCGCCACGGCGCGCGACACCGCGGCCAAGGGCGGCAGGGTGGTGCAGCAGGCCGTGCAGGCAATGGGCGAGATTGAAGCCGGCGCGCAGCGTATCAGCGACATCATCGGCCTGATCGACGAGATTGCCTTCCAGACCAACCTTTTGGCGCTGAATGCCAGCGTGGAGGCGGCGCGTGCCGGCGAGGCCGGCAAAGGCTTTGCGGTGGTGGCGCAGGAGGTGCGCAGCCTGGCGCAGCGTTCCGCCAATGCCTCAAAGGATATCAAGGGCCTGATCTCAAGCTCCAATGCCCAGGTCAAGGTTGGCGTGGACCTGGTGAGCCAGACCGGCCGTTCGCTGGAGGAGATTGTCACCGCGATCAAGCAGGCCAGCGACCTGGTGGCGGATATTGCCGCCGCCAGCGGCGAGCAGGCGAAAGCCATGCAGGAGATCAATACCGCCATCGCCAATATGGACGAGATGACCCAGCGCAACGGCGCACTGGTGGAAGAAACCAGCGCCGCCACCCAGAATCTGGCCTTCCAGGCCAAGGAACTGGCCGGCCTGGTTGCCTTCTTCGACCGCAGCGGCGCCAGCCTGGCCGAGCGCCGCCGCGACAGCCGCTTTGATTGCGGCGCCAATGACAGCGTGACCGTGAATGGCAAGAGCTATCGCGCCGAAAACTGGAGCCAGTATGGCCTGCTTTTCGGCCGCATGGAGCCGGCGCCGCGTATGGGCGACGACCTACGGCTGCGCGCCGAAATCAAAAGCATCGGCATCAGCTTTGATGCCACGGCCAAAGTGGTGCGGGTGGAAGACGGCATGGTGGCGGTGCGGTATCAGGCCGATGCGGCAGCACAGAGTCGCATTGCGCAGCATTTCCGCAATTGACCTAAATCGCCATGCCCGGGCTTGACCCACGGCTGTCCGGTTTAACTTTTGTCCGATTGAGCCTCCCCTCCGTCGTCATCCCCGGGCTTGACCCGGGGATCTTTCTCCAATTGGAGAAATTATCGTAAAACAGTCAAAAATGAGATGCCCGGGTCAAGCCCACTGCTGTCCGGTTTAATCCGATGCCGCTGTTAGCGCCCCCCAGAAAGTCGTCATGCCCGCGAAAGCGGGCATCCCGTTTTTGCAAAAATATGCCTGAATTCCTGGGAAAATGGGATGCCCGGGTCAAGCCCGGGCATGACGATGGAGAGGGTGATGGATTTGAGCGCCGTGATATTTCAGCAGCGCTGATTTCCTGTCTGCTCAGGGCACGAAGTTCCAAAACCTCAGTAATGCCGGGTCTTTCGACGCTCCGACAAAAAACTAAACCGGACAGCAGTGGGTCAAGCCCGGGCATGACGATTTTTCGCGCGGGCGGGGGGTGGTTGGAGTTGAAGGCGACCAGCCCTCACGTCGAATGCATAAAATCCTGCGCGATCATGCTGCCCAGTTCGATATTCTGGTCGATCGCCTCGGTGAGATATTCGTGCAGGCCCTTGGCCACGATCTCGTCGATGCTGCCATAACGCAGCTTCATCAAAAGCCTTTCGGCCAGCCGCACCGATTCATAATCGCGCCGGTAATGCTGGCGCAGATGCTGCATGATATCGACAATCTCGGCGAAGCAGTTATGCAGGCTGCGCGGCATGTCATCACGCAGGATGAGCAATTCCGCCACGCGCAGCGGCGTGATGCTGTCGCGGTAGATCTGCCGGTAGATGCGGAAAGACGAGACCGAGCGCAGCAGCGCGCCCCATTGATAATAATCCACGGCGCCGCCGACATCGCGCGGGCTGGGCAGCAGGATATGGTATTTCACATCCAGGATACGCGCGGTGGAATCAGCGCGTTCAATCAGCGTGCCGAGCCGCATGAAACGATAGGCATCGCCGCGTTGCATGGTGCCTTCCGCCACGCCGCGAAACAGATGCGAGCGATCCCGCACCCAATCAAAAAAGCCGCGCAGGCCATCGGCTTCCACCTTGTCGAGCGTCAGGGTGCGCATTTCCAGCCAGGCGGCGTTGATGCTTTCCCAGGCTTCGTTGGTGATCTGCGCCCGCATGGCGCGGGCATTTTCGCGCGCGCCCTTGAGGCAGGCGGCGATGGAGGAGGGATTATCCGGCGCGAAGGCGAGGAAATCGATCACCGAGCGCGGCGTGGCACTGCCGCCGCGCAGCGCAAACGGCTTGTCGGCGCCGGCAATGATCAGGGCCGCATCCCACTGGTTCATGCCGGTATCGGCACCCATCAGCGACATGCGATGTGTCACATCCAGCATACGCGCCATATTTTCGGCGCGTTCCACATAACGCATCATCCAGTAGAGATTATCGGCGGCGCGGCTGAGCATTTCAGGCGCCTCCTGCCGACTGGGACTGGGACTGCGCCTGGCCCTCGGCGGTATCTTCCTCTGGCATGACTTCGCCCGGCAAAGGTTCCAGCACCCAGGTATCCTTGGTGCCGCCGCCCTGGCTGGAATTCACCACCAGCGAGCCTTCGCGCAGAGCCACGCGGGTGAGGCCGCCCGGCACGATGCGGGTGGTGTTGCCTGAGAGCACAAACGGCCGCAGGTCAACATGGCGCGGCGCCAGGCCCTGCTCGACAAAGGTGGGGCAGGTGGAAAGCGCCAAAGTCGGCTGCGCGATATAGGCTTCCGGCTTGGCGATGATCTTGGCGCGGAAAGCCTCGATCTCGGCCTTGCTGGCGCGCGGCCCGACCAGCATGCCGTAGCCGCCCGAGCCATGCACTTCCTTCACCACCAGCTCCGCCAGATGCTCCAGGGTGTATTTCAGATCATCCGGCCGGCGCAGGATGTGGGTGGGCACATTGGCAAGCAAAGGTTCTTCGCCGAGATAGAAGCGCACCATGTCGGGCACATAGGGATAAACCGACTTGTCATCAGCCACGCCGGTGCCGACTGCGTTGGTGATGGTGATATTGCCGGCCTTGTAGGCGGCGAACAGGCCCGGCACGCCGATCATCGAATCCTTGCGGAAGGCCTGCGGATCGAGGAAAGCATCATCCAGCCGGCGATAGATCACATCCACCCGCTTGAGGCCGCCGACCATGCGCATGTAGACGATGCGGTCCTTCACCACCAGATCGGAGCCTTCCACCAGCTCGATACCCATCTGCTCGGCCAGGAAAACATGCTCAAAATAGGCCGAGTTGTAGACGCCCGGTGTCAGCAGCGCGACGGTGGGTTCTTCATTGCAATTCGGCGGCGCTGCCTCGCGCAGGGTTTGCAGCAAGGCATCGGCATAATGGCCAACCGGCGCCACGCGCACCTGGCCGAACAGATCCGGGAACAGCCGCATCATGGCTTCGCGGTTTTCCAGCATGTAGCTGACCCCGCTCGGCGTGCGCGCATTATCCTCCAGCACAAAAAAATCATTCTCGGCCGTGCGCACCACATCGATGCCGGCGATATGGGTGTAGATGCCATGTGGCACGCGGAAGCCGGCCATGGCGGTGGTGAATTGCTCATTGCCCAGGATCAGGTCGGCGGGGATCTTGCCGGCGCGGATGATCTCCTGGTCATGGTAGATATCGTGCAGGAAGGCATTCAATGCCTTGACCCGCTGCTCCAGGCCACGTTTGAGGCGCGCCCATTCCGAGGCGGCCAGGATACGCGGCACAATATCAAAGGGGATCAGGCGTTCGGTGTCGCCGCCCTCGCCATAAACGGCGAAGGTGATGCCGAGGCGACGGAACAGCGTGTCGGCTTCGTGGCGGCGCTTCGCCGGCATGTCGGCCGGGGCGTTTTTCAGCCACTTGGCATAACCCTGGTAGGGAAGGCGCACGCCACCCGCGGCGTCGGTCATTTCATCGAAGGCGGGCATCGCATTCCCCTGAAGATCTTTGCTCTGCAATTCGACTATGACTGGTAATCACACACTGAGAGTAGGGGATTGGCTAGGCGGCGGGAAGAGAAAAGATGCAGCCCGGGCAAACGGGTGGGTGTGTCGGCCCGGGCTGCAAGTATGCGCGTCTTACTGCACCGTCTCGCCGTGCAGATTGAGATCGAGGCCGTCACGTTCGGTGGCCTCGTCGACACGCAGACCGATGGTCCAGTCAACGATCTTGAGGATGATCAAGGTGACAACCCCGGTAAACACGATGGTGATCAGCACACCATAGATCTGGGTCAGCACCTGGCCGCCATTGCCGTCCAGCAGGCCGAGCGGGGCATCCTTGCCGGCAATCGCCGCCTTGGCGAAGACACCGGTGAGGATGGCGCCGACGATGCCGCCAACACCATGGACACCGAAGGCATCCAGGCTGTCGTCATAACCGAGCGCATTCTTGATGCTGGTGGCGGAGACGAAGCAGACCACGCCGGAGATCAGGCCGATGATGAGCGAACCCATCGGATCGACAAAACCGGCAGCCGGGGTGATGGCAACCAGGCCGGCAACGGCGCCGGAGATGATGCCGAGCACGCTGGGCTTGCCACGGGCAATCCACTCGGCAAACATCCAGGCCAGAGCCGCAGCGGCGGTGGCGATCTGGGTCACCAGCATGGCCATGCCGGCATTGACATTGGCACCGGCGGCAGAGCCGGCATTGAAGCCGAACCAGCCGACCCACAGCAGGCTGGCGCCGATGATCGACAGCGTCAGGTTATGCGGCGCATGGCTGGACTTGCCATAGCCCATGCGCTTGCCGATGACGATGCAGGCCACCAGGCCGGCGATGCCGGCATTGATATGCACCACGGTGCCGCCGGCAAAGTCGAGCACGCCCATCTCGCCCATCAGACCGCCGCCCCACACCATATGGGCCACCGGCGCATAGACGAAGATCAGCCACAGGCCGATGAACCACAGCATGGCCGAGAATTTCATGCGGTCGGCAAAGGCGCCGGTGATCAGCGCCGGGGTGATGATGGCGAAGGTGAGCTGGAAGGTCAGGAACACCGATTCCGGGATGGTCTTGGCCAGATCGTTCACGCTGTCGATGGCAATGCCGGACAGGAACAGGTTGCCGAAGCCGCCGATGATCGCGTTGCCCGGCGAGAAGGCCAGGCTGTAGCCGATGATCATCCACAGCACCGTCACCAGGCAGGTGATGGCGAAGGACTGCATCATGATGGTGAGCACGTTCATCTTGCGGACCATGCCGCCGTAGAACAGGGCCAGGCCCGGGATGGTCATCATCAGCACCAGCACGGTGGAGGTGAGCATCCAGGCGGTGTCGCCGGTATCAAACTTCGGCGCTTCATCGGCGGCGAAGGCATGGAACGGCAACAGCGCCAGCATTGCTGCCAGCGCAAGCATCAGCCAGCCGAGTTGGCGGCCGTAAGTCTGGGAAACGGCGGGCATCGCCGAAACGGAAAGACGTGGCATTGTCGATAACCTCCTGCTTGGTGACCCGCACCACCTGCCGATCGCCGCCCGTCGCACTTTGTCCGGACCGGCTGACCCACCCTGGTGCGCGCCTCGGAATATGGGTTTACAAGAACCGTGCCACTGCTCTGCGGTGCAACAAATCGGGATTCCCTATCGATTCGTGGGCGAATCCACAGCGAATCGCGCCGGCTTTTTATCCACCGCCTATATATGATGCATAATTATACAGCATCTTGCGCTCAATTGCCCATGAAATAGGCTGCATTATGGCGATTGTTTGGCGCTGCCTGTCTTGGAGTCGGCGGCAGCCGTCTTGCTGCGCCTTTTTTTCTGAGGCCAAAATACCCGTAATGATTTTGTTATTGACAGGGTAAGCAGCCCATAATAAACGCTGCTCATCCGATCTCCTCTTGGAATGACCCCGCCCAATGTCCCGCCCGCAGCACAACCCGGCACTTGAAAAAGCCATTACCGACGCCAGCTGCGTCGGCCTGGGTCGTTATAGCCTGGGCGGTTATCGCCATAGCGCCAGCATGTCTGGCGGCATGGCAGGGCAGGAGAGGGGATAGACGAAACGGCACAGCGCCGCCATTCGATCAGCCGCCAACCACACCCCTGCCGCGATGCGACAGGGGTTTTTTTGTTTTTTGGGATTTAAAAAATCATGACCAAGCAAGACAAAACCGGCGGGCCGGTTTTCCTTGGCGGCGACAAGGTGCCGGTCAAGGCCTGGGTGAAGGGCGTGCCGCTGGAGCAGGCGGCACGCGACCAGTTGCTGAATCTCAGCCGTCTGCCCTTTGTGCACCACCATGTGGCAGCGATGCCCGATGTGCATTGGGGCATCGGCGCCACGGTGGGCAGCGTGATCCCGTTTCGCAACGCCATCGTGCCGGCAGCTGTGGGGGTGGATATCGGCTGCGGCATGATCGCCCGGCGCACCAGCATCCCTGCGACCAGACTGCCCGATTCTTTGGCAGCGATCCGCAGCACTATCGAAGCCGTGGTGCCGCATGGCCGCAGCCATAATGGCGACCCCCGGCGCGACCGGGGTGCCTATGGCGAGCCGCCGGCCGAATCCCTGGCCGCCTGGGCCGAGGCCGGACCGGGAAAAGCTGCTTTGGCCGAGCGCCATGCCGGACTGTGCGAGCGGCATGCAGTGTTGCGTGGCACAGCCGCGCTGGCGCATCTTGGCACGCTGGGCGGCGGCAATCATTTCATCGAGCTTTGCCTGGATGAGACCGACCAATTGTGGGTGATGCTGCATTCCGGCTCGCGTGGCATCGGCAACCGCATCGGCAGCCATTTCATCGCGCTGGCCAAGCGCGAGATGGAACGCTGGCATGTTGACCTGCCCGATCCCGACCTGGCTTTTCTGCCACAGGGTTCGGCGTTGTTTGATGAATATGTGCAGGCCATGCAATGGGCGCAGGATTTTGCTGCCGCCAACCGGCAGGTGATGATGCAGCGTGTCATCACCGCCCTGGTGCAGCACTTTCCCGACCTGCAAACCGGGGCCGAGGCGATCAACTGCCATCATAATTATGTGCAGCAGGAGCATCATTTTGGCCGCGATGTCTGGCTAACCCGCAAGGGTGCGGTGCGCGCTGGCGCGGGCGAACTGGGCATCATCCCGGGTTCGATGGGGGCGCGTTCGTTCATCGTGCGCGGCAAGGGCAATGCCGATAGCTTCTGCTCGTGCAGCCATGGCGCCGGCCGCGCCATGAGCCGGAACGAGGCACGCAAACGCTTCTCGCTAGCCGACCATATTGCGGCAACCCGGCATGTGGAATGTCGCAAGGATATGGATGTGCTCGACGAGACGCCGATGGCCTACAAGGATATCGACGCCGTGATGGCCGCCCAGGCCGACCTGGTGGATGTGGTGCATGTGCTGCGCCAGGTGGTTTGTGTGAAGGGATAGGATGATGCTGCTGACCGAGGCGGATTTTGGCCTGGTTTTTCGCCAGGCCCTGGCCGGGCCGGAACCCTGGCGGTTGCTGGAAACACTGCGCGCCGAAAACCGCCTCGGCCACTTGTTGCCCGAACTGGATGCGTTATTCGGCGTGCCGCAAAACCCGCTGCATCATCCCGAGATCGATACCGGCCGGCATAGCCTGCTGGTGCTGCGCCAGGCCTGCGGCCTGAGCCTTGACCCGGCCTTACGTTATGCCGCCTTGGTGCATGATCTGGGCAAGGCCCTCACCCCGCCGGCTGAATGGCCGCGCCATCTCGGGCATGAGGAAAGCGGCCTGGTGCCGATCAACGCCCTGGGCGCCCGGCTCAACCTGCCGGCAGACTGGACCGACCTGGCACTGGCGGCCTGCCGCTGGCATCTGCTGGTGCACAAGGCGGCCGAATTGCGCCCGGCCACCGTGCACGATCTGCTGGCAGCATTAAGCCATGACTGGCAGGACCAAGCCCGGCTGGAAAAGCTGCTGCTGATCTGCCAGGCCGATGCACGCGGCCGGCTTGGCCTGGAGCAACGCCCCTATCCGCAAGCCGATCTGCTGCGCCGGCTGTATGTTGTGGCTGCGTCGGCAGGCGGCGGCAACACGCCGGCACAATGCCGTGAACGCCGCATCGCCGCCATCCGCACAACCGCCAAGGCGATGACACAATGACAGATGCTGACATGCCCCGCCGTATCGAGGCCGTGCTGCCCGGGCTGGAAAACCGGCATGGCATCCGCATCCTGTTTGCCATTGAATCCGGCAGCCGGGCCTGGGGTTTCCCCTCGCCCGACAGCGATTATGACGTACGCTTTGTCTATGCCCGGCCGGTGGCGGATTACCTGCGCCTGGTGCCGCTGCGCGATGTGGTGGAACGGCCGGTCGATCCAGTGCTGGATATCAATGGCTGGGATATTGCCAAGGCGCTCAAACTGCTGGCGCGCGGCAATCCCACTTTGCTGGAATGGGTGGCGTCGCCGATTGTCTATCACTGCGACGGCATCACCCGCGCCAACCTGCTGCGCCTGAGCGATCACACCAATTGGCGCCGCGCCGCTGGTTATCATTACCACCAGCTTGCCGAACGCCAGGCGGCGCGGCATTTCGACGGCAAGGCCACCGTAAAACTCAAGACCTATTTCTATGTGCTGCGGCCGCTGCTCAATCTGCGTTTCCTGCGGCGCAATCCGGGCAGCGCGTTGCCGATGCATCTGGCCGGCCTGGTGGCCGGCTGCGCCCTGCCCGGCGCGGCGGCCGAGGCGCTGGAGGATTTGCGCCGGCTGAAGGCCACCACCGTCGAACTCGGCAGTGGCCCGCGCTGGCCGCTACTGGATGCCTTCATCCAGGCCGAGCTGGCCGAGCCGATGCCCATGATTGCGGATAACCACAGCCCCGATATGGCGGCCCGGCTTGATGCCGAATTCCACCGCGCCATCGGCTTCACTCCGCAGGCCGGCTCCTGATGCCGTTCATCGCGACCGTGTATTGAGGCCAATCAGAGCCGGGTGTTTTGGCTGGTAGCCTTCCGGCAGACCCTCCACCGGCATATGCCGGCTAATGAGCCACAGGATGTCATCCACATCCAGAGCCAGTGATGTGCCGCCGGTTTGCGACAGGCCGACGCGGCGCTGCCAGGATTCGGCGCGAGACAACCAGCCGCTTTTTGGCATCCATTGTTTGTCTGCCATGGTGCCGAGCCAGTCGTCGAGCCGGTCGCGCTCCAGCCGCACCGCCGGGCGCAAGAACCAGTTCGACTTGCCGCGCCGGGCGCGGATATAGGTCCAGGGAATGGTGCCGATACCGAGCCAGTGATCCATCAGGCCCTCGCGGGACAAAACCAACGCCGGTCCAAGATGCAACATACGCTTGTGCACGCGAAAGCCGCGGTAGATCGAAACGAATATAAAGAATAGCCCGGCCAGATAGGGCGCCAGCGGAAACGGCCATAAGCCTTTAGCCTTTCTGGTCTCCACCGAGGCGAGCCCATCGGCGAACAGAAAAAGCAGAAATGGCACCGCAGTTGCGAGCAGAAACCAGCCCCAGAATTCCTTTTCGAGTTTGGCAGCGGAATCGTACAGCTTGATCTTGCCGCTTTCGGCATCAACCTCAATATCCGGCCGATACGCCATTATCTGCGCCCGCCATTATCTACGGCTGAGTTTTTTCGCCAGATCGTCGAGCTGTTCGAGGCGGCGGTAATTCAGGATCAGGCGGCCGCTTTCACCATCTTCGCCCACCTCCACCTCCACCACCAGGCCCAGCGCCTGGCTCAGGCTGCGCTCGAAGGCCAGGGTATCGGCGTCCTTTTTCTTCGGCACCGCAGCGGCAGCGGGATTGGAATTATCGCCCGGTTTCGGCGCCTTGCCGGCGGTGTCGCCGCCTTGCAGCGCCTTGCTGACCTTGGCCATGTTTTCCGCCTGGCGCGCGGTGAGTTTGCCCTCGGCGATCTGGCGCGCCAGATCGGCGGCCTGCGGATGGCCGATCAGCGGCCGCGCCTGGCCGGCGGTCAATGTGCCGTCGATCAGCAACTGCACCACGCTTTCGGGCAGTTGCAACAGCCGCAGGGTATTGGCGACATGGCTGCGGCTTTTGCCGATGGCCTCGGCGATGCTTTCCGGCGTGTAGGCAAATTCATCGGTCAGTCGGCGATAAGCCTGGGCCTCTTCCAGCGGGTTGAGGTCTTCTCGCTGCACATTCTCGATGATGCCGATTTCAAGCGCCTGGCGGTCGTCGATCTCCTTCACCACCGCCGGCAGATGATGCAGCTGCGCCATCTGCGAGGCGCGCCAGCGCCGCTCGCCGGCAATGATCTCATACATGCCGGCTTTGGCCAGCGAACGCCGCACCACCAGGGGCTGCAACACGCCGCGTTCCTTGATCGAGGCGGCCAGCGCGGCAATCGCCGTGGCGTCAAAAGTCTTGCGCGGCTGATACGGGTTCGGCATCAGCTGCTCAATCGGCAATTCGCGCAGGCCGCCGCGTGACCCCGCCTCGCCCGCCGCCGCGCCGCCGCCATCACCCATCAGCGCCGCCAGGCCACGGCCCAGGCCACGCTTGGCCGGCATCTCGCCCAGCCGCTTCTTCGGATCGTCGATCATGATTGAGACTCGCTTTCAGCAGCAGCGATCAAGGCATCAGCATCAGCCTCGAATAGCGCGCAGGTTTCGCGGAACAGCAATTCAGCTTCGGCCAGTGAGCGCGCCGCCAGCGTCAGTAGATGCGCCGCTTCCGGTTTCACAATACGCGCCCTTCGCGGCGGATATTTTCCAGCAGCATGGTACTGCGCTGGTCCTGTTCGGCGGCGTCGAAAACCACGAATTGCGCCACCCGGCCGCCACTGCGGAACAACAGGGATGTGCTCAGATCGGCAAGCAGAAAGGCCGGGTCGTCCAGCGCGGCGCGTTCATGCAGGAACACGGCAACATCGTAATCTGACTCCGGCTGGGCATCGCCACGGGCGCGTGAGCCGAACAGGGTTACCTTGGCAAGCCGGGCGCCAAAAAGTTCGACCAGGGCGACGCGCAATGCGGCCAGATATTGTGCTTCACTCCATGGCTTGGCCCTGTTGTACTGGCCCAGCGGCGGCAGCCGCCGATCCCAGGGAAAAGCCGAATCGAGCTGAGGCATGGCAGTTCACGCCGCGTCGCGCAAAGCCTGTTCGCGGCGGATCACTTCGCGCGCCAGGCTCATATAGGCGGTGCTGCCTGGGCAGCGGAAATCATAGATCAGCGCCGGCACGCCGAAGCTGGGCGCTTCCGACATGCGCACATTGCGCGGGATCATGGTGTCATACACCTTGTCGCCGAGGAAACCGCGCACATCGGCGGCGACCTGTTCGGAGAGATTGTTGCGCTTGTCGAACATGGTCAGCACCACGCCCTGCACTTCCAGCGCCGGATTGAGCGAGCCGCGCACGCGCTCGACGGTGCGCAGCAGCTGGCTCAATCCTTCGAGCGCAAAGAATTCGCATTGCAGCGGCACCAGCACGGCATCGGCCGCCGCCATGGCATTCACCGTCAGCAGGGTCAGCGAAGGCGGGCAATCAATCAGGATATGATCAAAATCCAGCGCATCATGCGCAGCATCAAAGGCATCGGCCAGGCGATGCTGGCGCCGCTCCATGTCGATCAGTTCCAGTTCGGCGCCCGAAAGGTCCACCGTGGCCGGCACCAGGAACAGGTTCGGCACGCTGGTGCGGTGGATGGTCTCCTGCAAGGTCGCCTCGCCCATCAGCAGCTGATAGGTGCCGGCGCCACGATCATCATGGCCGATGCCCAGGCCGGTGGAAGCGTTGCCCTGCGGATCGCTATCCACCAGCAGCACACGTTCGCCCACCGCCGCCAGAGCCGTGGCCAGATTGATCGCCGTGGTGGTCTTGCCCACACCGCCCTTCTGATTGGCCACCGCAAGAATACGCGGCTGGCGCCGTATAGCTGTGGCGCTGGATAGGATTTCGGGGGTGTGTTCTTGTTCCGTGCTCATTTTGCTTCGAGGCCTATGATCCGGATGATGCGCGCCGCCTGGTCGGTCTGGCTCGGCAGGCTGTCGAGCCGCTGCATTGTCCAGGATTTGCCGGCAAGCGTCAATTCATCCTCTGCCTGGCGGCCCTTGGGAAACAGCAGCAATGTATCGGCATCGGCGAAACGCGCCGACCAGGCCAGCAAGTCAGCCAGCGGCGCCAAAGCGCGGGCCGAGATCACCGCCACGCGCGGCAACAGGGTTTCGCGTGAAACCGCCTCGATACGCTGGCTCAGCACCGTTACCGGCACATCCATCGCCCGCGCCGTCTCGCGCAGGAACACTGCCTTGCGGGTATCACTTTCCACCAGCACAAAAGCCCGCTCCGGCAGCAGCGCCGCCAGCACCAGGCCGGGAAAGCCGCCGCCCGCGCCAAGATCGAGCCAGATGCCGGGCTGGCCGGCCACTGCTTCGGCCAGCGGCAAAAGCTGCGCGCTATCGAGGAAATGCCGGCGCCACAAATCCGGCAGAGTGTTGGGCGCCACCAGATTGATCGCCTTCTGCCATTTCACCAATTGGGCGGCATAGATTTGCAGCCGCGTCAGCGCGGCAGCATCGCAGCCGGTGGCCTGCTGGAATTCATTGGGGGTCATGCTGCCGCCTGGTTACTGCTGCCTGCGCCATCGTCACCCCCGGCTGCTGTTTCACGTGAAACGCCGGTTTGGCCCGGCAAGCCGATGCCGCTACTGGGTTTTTGCCCTGGCACATGAAACAGCAGTTTAGGCCGCATTCGGGCGCCGCGCCCGGCGCTTTACATGGCCCAGCAGGGCAATCAGCGCCGCCGGGGTAACGCCGGAAATCCGCCCGGCCTGGCCCAACGTGGCCGGCCGGGCCTGTTTCAGCTTCAGCCGCACCTCGGCAGACAAGCCGCCAATGGCGTCGTAATCCAGGTTTTCCGGCAGGGCCAGGCTTTCATCCTTGCGGAAAGCCAGGATATCGGCCTCCTGGCGCTCCATATAGCCGGCATAGCGGGCATCAATCTCGATCTGCTCCACAATCGCCGGCGCCAGATTGCCCAATTCGGGCCAGATCAACGCCAGACGCGGCATGTCGATGCCGGGATAACCCAGCAGGTTCATCACCGAACGCGGCTGACCATCCTGGTTCACCGCGATGCCGTCGCGCGCCAGGGCAGCCGGGCTTTTGCTCAGGCCATGCGCCAGGCGGCGGGCTTCGGCCAGGGCTGCGGCCTTGGCGGTGAAAACCTGCCGGCGCGGGCTGGCGATACAGCCGATGGCCAGACCCAGCGGGGTCAGGCGCTGATCGGCATTATCGGCGCGCAGGCTGAGGCGATATTCCGCCCGGCTGGTGAACATGCGATAGGGTTCGCGGGTGCCCAATGTCACCAGATCGTCGATCAGCACGCCGATATAGGCATCGGCGCGATCAAGGATGAAGGGTTCCGCGGCGCCACTACCTTTGTCGCCGGCATTACTGCCGGCTTGGCCTGCCGCCAGGGCCGCATTCAGCCCGGCAATTAGCCCCTGGGCCGCCGCTTCCTCATAGCCGGTGGTGCCATTGATCTGGCCGGCGAAATACAGCCCCTTCTGGCGCTTGGTTTCCAGGCTGGGCAGCAATTCACGTGGATCAACGAAATCATATTCAATGGCATAGCCCGGCCGCAGCATCACCGCCCGTTCCAGGCCGGGGATGGTTTTCAGCAGATCAAGCTGCACATCGCGCGGCAGCGAGGTGGAAATGCCGTTCGGATAGATCGTCGGGTCGTCCAGCCCTTCCGGTTCCAGGAATATCTGGTGCCGCTGTTTCTCGTGAAACCGCACCACCTTGTCCTCGATCGAGGGGCAATAACGCGGCCCGGTGCCTTCGATCTGGCCGGAATACATTGGCGCCCGGTGCAGATTGGCGCGGATCAGCGCGTGGCCGGCCTCGGACGTATAAGTGATGCCGCATTCGATCTGCGGCACGGTGATCCGGTCGGTCAGGAAGCTGAACGGGATCGGCGGATCGTCGGCGGCCTGCATTTCCAGGCCGGACCAGTCAATACTGCGGCCATCCAGGCGCGGCGGCGTGCCGGTTTTCAGCCGGCCGAGCGGAAAACCCAGCCGCGCCAAGGTTTTTGACAGGCCCAGAGCCGGCGCCTCCCCTACCCGCCCGGCCGGAATCTTCTCCTCGCCGATATGGATCAGGCCGGAGAGAAAGGTGCCGGTGGTCAGGATCACCCGGGGCGCGGCGATGAAGTCACCCTTTCCCGTGAAAACGCCCTTGAGTTGGCCGTCTTCGATACAAAGGTCTTCCACCGCCCCGGCGCGGCAATCCAGATTGGGCTGCTCGGCCAGAATGGCCTGCATCGCCTGGCGATAGAGTTTGCGGTCGGCCTGGCTGCGCGGGCCACGCACCGCCGGGCCTTTGGAGCGGTTGAGCATGCGGAACTGGATGCCGGCTCGATCCGCTGCCCGCGCCATCACGCCATCCAGCGCGTCGATCTCGCGCACCAGATGGCCCTTGGCCAAGCCGCCGATGGCCGGGTTGCACGACATCTCGCCGATGGTTTCTAGTTTGTGGGTCAACAGCAGGGTGCGGGCGCCAAGCCGCGCCGCGGCCGCCGCCGCTTCGCAGCCGGCATGGCCGCCACCGATCACGATCACATCATAGCTATGCTTCATGGCGCCGGGTTCTACCCCCAGGCAACGGCGCCGTCAAAAGGATTCATCCACAGACGTGGCACAGCCCAGGAGTAACCCAGCCTTTCTGTTTCACGTGAAACAGTAACCGGCAAATCCTGGCTTCTGTTTCACGTGAAACAGAAGCTGTGAATAACTATGCCGGGCCAGCGTTGTTTCACGTGAAACACAGAAAAGTACATTTCATGAACATGTAGGTATTATACCGCGATTTAGTATTACTTCCGTACTTATGGCCCGGATTGACAATATATATAGCGGTGCCATCCTGGGCTTATGAGCCAGATCAGCCTAAGCCGCATCAGCCGTTATCCCGTCAAAGGCCTCGACGAGCAGAGCCTGCAACAAGCCGAGCTGAAGCCCGGCCAGCCGCTGCCCGGCGACCGCCGCTTTGCCCTGGCACATGGCGCATCAAGCTATGATGCTGCCGCCCCGGCCTGGGCCAAGAAGGCGCATTTCCTCAATTGGGCGCGCACACCCGCGATTGCCAGCCTGCGCAGCCAATTCGATGCCAGCGGCTGCCGCGTCAGCCTGAGCGAAAACGGCCAGGACGTGCTGGCAGAGGTCAACCTCACCGAGCCGGCCGGCAGCGAGGCGCTTTGCGCTTTCCTGGTTGCCCGCCTGCCCAACGAAACCCGCGGCAAACTCAGCCTGGCCGAAGCCCCGGGCATCAGCTTCAGCGATGTGGATTTACCCCTGATCTCGATCCAGAACAGCGCCAGCCTGGCCGATCTCGCGGCCCATGCCGGGCGCGAGATCGATCAGCGCCGCATGCGCGGCAACCTGCTGCTCGATAGCGCCGCGCCCTGGGCAGAAATGGCCTGGATCGGCAAGCAGCTCCAGATCGGCGGCGCGGTGCTGGAAGTGATCGAAGCCATTGGCCGCTGCCCGGCCACCATGATCAACCCCGAGAGCGGCCAGCGCGACCTCGAAACCCTCGACCTGCTCAACAAACATTACGGCCATCAGGATTGCGGCATCTATGCCAAGGTGATCCAGGGCGGCATGATTAAAGTCGGCGATGCCGCCAGCCTGCTTTAACCGCGCGCCGCTTTAATCCCGGGCCGGATTGAGCAGGCCATAGAGCACGCTGTCGCGCCACTGGCCACGCAGGTTAAAATTCTGCCGCAGCAGCCCTTCGCGCGCAAAGCCGCAAGCCTCGGCAATATGCTGCGAGGCGATATTCTCCACATCCACCAAGGCGCTCAGGCGATGCAGCCCAAGCTCGGCAAAGCCAAAAGCCACCAGCGCCGCCAACGCCTCTCGCCCCAGCCCTTGGCGCCAGGTGTCGCTATCCAGCGAAACCGCCACACTGCCGTTGTTATGCTCGCGGCTCTGGATACTCAGCCGCGCCGTGCCGATCATGCAGCCGCTATCGCGCTGCTCAACGGCAAAATGCCAGTCGCCGCTCTGGCCCAGCGCCTGGGCCTGTAGCCGCGCCTCGTGATAGGCCGCCACCAACTCAGCCGTCGGCTCCGGCCCCGGCAGATAACGCCACAAAGCCGGCCGCAGCGCAAAAACCTGCATAAAAGCCAGGTCATCGTCGCGGAAACCACGCAAAAGCAGCCGCGCCGTGTCGAGCTGGGGATAGTCTTGCAAAGCCAGCGTCACCGCGCCATCCAGCCCAGAGGATGCGGCTGGGCAGGCTCGGCTTCTTCCCAATCATCTTTGCCAAAACCACCGCTCGGCAGCAGATCGTCGAGGTCTACTTGCAGAATATCGGCAATTTCGCGCAGCTTCCGCGCCGAGCCACGCCGATGCCCGGTTTCGATTTGCGACAGGTAAGCCGGGTTGAGAAAAACCTTGGCGGCAAGCTGCTTCTGCGTCAGCCCGCGAAATTCGCGATACACCTTCACTGCATTCTCACCCGCCAGCAGGCGATCCACCACGTCAAGCGGAATCATCTCGCTGCTCTCGGCCTTTGCCTTGTCAAACACCGCTTCATCGGAAAGCGCGGCATCGCCCGTGAGCGCAAGATATTCTTCCCACGGCACCACGGCGAAAGCCGGCTTGCCGTCATGATAAATGATCTGGTGCTTGCTCATCGTCATCCCAATCTATCGATACGCATCGCCACGCGGGCCGATCCATAGGATCATTCAAAACACGCTGCCCTGGCAGGGCGTTTGTCGCGCTCAATATTCAGATCAACACCGCCAGCCGCCAAGCCAGTCTCGGCCAACAGACTACCCAGCTTGATCCGCAGATCAGCCTTAACCGCATACTCCAGGATAAGCCGTGCCTCAGCTTCAATGCTATGGCCACGGCTTGCCGCCCGCACCTGCAACGCACGATACACTTGATCCGGTAAATCTCGGACTGTGATCGAAACCATGGGCAACCTGCCTGCATCGGAATTTGCGAGACAGCGCAGAATATCAAAAATAAGATCAGGCGGCGCGAATTTACGGAGGTCTTTTTTATCTAATGTCAAAAAGAAATTGGGTTCACTACATTGCGATTGGAGGATTCCTGATTGCGTGCCAGTGCCTCTCACCAATAGCTATAGTACAGGCGCAAGTCGAACCCCAAGCTAAAAGCAGGCATCAAGGCGCCGCTCAGATAGAGACAGAGCCAACAGAAAGCTGGAACAGAATATCTCCTGACCTGCTGCTGCACTTTCTCCGTCGCATCGCCGACGCACTTGAAACCGAGGCAGTCAAAGACGACTCCCCCGACAAGACCCAGCGAGAAAAGGACGATCTTAGCGCCCAGCAGGAAATGGCAAATTCGGCCTTGTGGATGGTGTTTGCGGCGTTCCTGCAAGTCTTTGTGGGTGGCTTTGGTATTATTTATATCCGAAAAACTCTGTTGCAGAACGAAGCTGCGGTTAAAGCAGCTATTAAATCTTCTGATGCAATAGTTTCAGCTGAACGCGCGCGCTTCTTCGTTATAATTGAAAACATTACTACCGAGGGCTATTTGAAGGGGATCAGGATGAACGATCATCCCACCTCTCCGCATCCTCCAGGAAAAGTGCGATTCCGTTTCAAGTTTAAAAATTATGGCAAGACGCCCGGCACCCCCATCGAAATCATGGCAGGAATCAGCATCTCCAAAGAGCCTCCTGAACCGGTTTTTGACAGCATTGAAACAGATCAAATCGGACGCACACTAGGGCCAGATGAAGAATCCGCCACTTTCATCATTGAAAAAGAAGATGCTTTCCCTACTCCGGCAGATGGCCGCGCTGCCCTTAACGGGGAGACATACATTTGGATATATGGTCGCGTGATCTACAGCGATATTTTCGGAAATGCAGGGAGCCCGAGCCAGCCACAGTTGCGCTTCTATCGCAGGATTCTGGTGCGTAAAGGTGGACATGATTTTATTCATCAGCATTATGACTATAAGCACTACAACCAGAGCACTTAACAACCTCATCGGTCACTCCCGACCATAGGTGCCCCTGCTACCTAATCCCGCTCACTTCCCGATACAAAAATCCCGGAACACCACGTCGAGCACGTCTTCCACATCGACCCGGCCGGTGATGCGGCCCAAGGCACGGGCGGCGAGGCGTAAATCCTCGGCGGCGAGTTCGGCATCCGGCGCGGCACCACTCAGGAATCGTTCCAAGGCAGCGGCGCAATGCTGCAAGGCTTCACGATGCCGGGCGCGGGTCAGGCTGGCGTCACCGGCCTGGCCATAACGCGCCGCAACCGCTGTTTCCAATGCCATCAGCAAAGCATCCAGGCCCTGGCCGCTGCTGACCGAAAGCGGCAAAAGCTGACGCCCCGCCAGCCTGGCATCGGGTGGCAACGGGGTCTGGTCGATCTTGTTGGCGATCAGCAGGCAATTATTGTCAATCAACGCGGTGATTTCCGCCGGCAGGTTTTCAAGTGCAGCGGCATCCAGCAACAGCAGCTTCAGATCGGCGCTTTCGGCGCGGGCCAGGGCGCGGCGCACACCCTCGCCCTCGATACGGTCGACGGTGTCACGCAGGCCCGCCGTATCAGCCAACACCACCGGATAGCCGCCGAGATCAAGCTGCACGTCGATGATGTCGCGCGTGGTGCCGGCGATATCGGAGACAATCGCCGCCTCGCGCCGCGCCAGCGCGTTGAGCAGGCTGGATTTGCCGGCATTGGGCGGGCCGAGGATCACCACCGCCACGCCGTCGCGTAATCTTTCGCCGCGCCGGTTATCGGCCAGATGCGCCGTTATCTCGCCCTGTAGCTGGGCAATACCGGGTGCCACGGCAGCGGCGATGCCGGCCGGCAGGTCTTCTTCCGGGAAATCGATATCGGCTTCCACATGCGCCAGGGCGCGGAGCAGCCGGGCGCGCCAGCCTTCATAAAGCCGGCCCAGTTCGCCCTGCATCTGGCGTAAACCCTGGCGGCGCTGGGCTTCGGTTTCGGCATCGATCAGATCAGCCAGGCCCTCGGCGGCGGTGAGATCCAGCTTGCCATGCTGGAAGGCGCGGCGGCTGAATTCGCCAGGCTCAGCCAGCCGCAGGCCGGGCAGACGCGCCAGGGCGGCAAACAGCGCCGCCAGCACCGCCTTGCCGCCATGGATATGGAATTCCGCCACATCCTCACCGGTGAAACTGGCCGGCCCGGGAAACCACAACACCAGGGCATCATCAATCGGCCCGGTCATCTGGTCCTGCAACAAAGCCCGGCTGGCCAGGCGCGGCGGCGGCAGCCGGCCGGCCAGAGCCAGCAAAGCCGGCCCGGCGCCCGGCCCTGATAGCCGCACCACCGCCAGCCCGGCCCGGCCCGGGGCGCTGGACAGGGCATAGATGCTGTCGGTCATCGGTTAAGGCGGATTGTTCAAGGGAGCTTGGTTCAGGGGCCGTCTTCCGGCCGCAGCATCAGGCCCGGCACACGGCCGCCGGCCTTCACATGCTGTTCCAGGATGGCGTCGATATCGGCAAAAGTCTCGGCCTTGTACCAGATGCCCTCGGGATAGATCACCAGGGTCGGCCCCAATTCGCAGCGGTCGAGGCAGCCGGCATTGTTGATCCGCACCCCTTCAAGGCCAAGTTCCTTGGCCCGCACCTTCATGTAATTCCGCAGTTTTTCAGCATCCTTGGCCTTGCAGCAGCCACGCGGATGGCCGGCCGGGCGCTCATTGGTGCAAACAAAGACATGCGCGCTGTAATACGGCGCCGGATCGTCGGGAAGCTGGGTCATACGGGCCTTCGCCTATTTCTTGCCGTTGCCGCCGGCAGCGCTGTTGAACTGCGACAGGAAAAAGCGCTGTATCTGCTCCATGCTCTGCAAGCCCAGCGGTGCCCAAGTCTTGAGCAGGGATTCCGGGTCCATGGCATTGAGCGAATTCATCACGCGGTCCTGCATCTGTGCCATCACCGCCTCTTGCAGCGGCTGCACATCCGGCAGGCCAAGGAAAGCGCGGGCTTCCTCTGGCGTACAATCCACGTTCACTGTTATCTTCATGCGGCGCTCCTGTGCTGGGATAACACCAACCAAGCCAAAGGCATACCTAGCATGACCGATGTCCCTTTGTCAGGCGACCCGTTGCTGCTGGCAAACCGCAACAATCTGGATCAGGCCGCTTCGCCCTATCTGCTCCAGCACAGGGATAACCCGGTGCATTGGCAGCCCTGGGGCCCCGGCGCGCTGGCTGCTGCCAAGGCGCTGAACAAGCCGATCCTGCTTTCTGTGGGTTATGCCGCCTGCCATTGGTGCCATGTGATGGCGCATGAGAGCTTCGAGAATCCCGCCATCGCCGCCGAGATGAACCGGCTCTTCGTCAATATCAAGGTTGATCGTGAAGAACGGCCGGATATCGACACGCTTTATATGAATGCGCTGCATCTGCTGGGCGAGCAGGGCGGCTGGCCGCTGACCATGTTTCTCACCCCGGAAGCCGAACCCTTCTGGGGCGGCACATATTTTCCGCCCGAGGCGCGTTATGGCCGCGCCGGCTTCATGGACGTGCTGCATCGCGTTGCCGATGCCTTCCACACCAAGAAGGATGCCATCGCCAAGAACAAGACCATGCTGGTGCAGGGCCTGCGCCAGATGGCGCGGCCGCAGAATCTCGAAAGTGTCGCCATCGACCGCGCCAGCCTGGACCAGATGGCCGAGCAGGTGCTGAGCCATGTTGATCCGGTGCATGGCGGCCTGGGCGCAGCGCCGAAATTCCCGCAATGTGGCGTGTTTGAATTGCTGTGGCGCGCCTATTTGCGCAGCGGCCGGCCGGATTATGCCGCCGCCGTGCTGACCACGGCCGTGCGCATGGCGCAGGGCGGCATCTACGATCATCTCGGCGGCGGCTTTGCGCGCTACTCGGTGGATGCCGAATGGCTGGCGCCGCATTTTGAGAAGATGCTCTACGACAATGCACAATTGATCGAGCATTTTGCTCTGCTGGAAGCCGAGACGCATGAGCCTGTGCTGCGCCAGCGGATCGAGGAAACCGTGGCCTGGCTGGAACGCGAAATGATCGCCGGCGGCCAGGGCGACAAGGGCGGCGGCTTTGCCGCCACGCTGGATGCGGATTCGGAGGGTGAGGAAGGCAAGTTCTATGTCTGGCATCAGGCCGAGATCGATGCCCTGCTGGGCGACGATGCCGCGTTCTTTGCCGAACATTACGATGTGACGCCGGAAGGCAATTGGGAACACAAGACCATCCTGCGCCGTTCGCTTTCGCCTGACCTGCTGGATGATGCCGGCGAGGCCCGGCTGGCCGCCTGCCGCGCCAAATTGCTGACAGCGCGCGACAAGCGCATCCGGCCGGGCTGGGATGACAAGGTGCTGGCCGATTGGAACGGCCTGATGATCGCCGCCCTGGCCAGCCTGGCGCGGCAATACAAACAGCCGCATTGGCTCGCCTTGGCCGAACGCGCCTATGGCTTTGTCACCAGCACCATGATGCTGGGCGGCGACCGGCTCGGTCATAGTTGGCGCCAGGATCAGCTGATCTATCCCGGCCTGCTGGATGATTACGCGGCGATGGCGCGCGCTGCCCTGGCCTTGTTTGAGGCCACCGGCAACCCGGCCTATCTGGAGCAGACGCGCAAATGGGCCGAGGTGCTCCAGCGCGATTATGCCGATCCGGTGCATGGCGGCTTTTTCCTCACCGCGCAGCAGGCCGAAACCCTGGTGGCGCGCAGCCGCATCATTGCCGATAACGCCACGCCGTCGGGCAACGGCCTGCTGGTGGGTGTGTTCGCCCGGCTGTGGTATCTCACCGGCGATGTGACCTGGCGCGAGGCGGCGGAAAGCCAGATCGCGGCTTTTTCGGGCGAGGCCGGGCGCAACTTCTTCGCGCTCGCCAGTTTCCTCAACGGCGCCGATCTTTATGCCCATGCGGTGCAGGTCACCATCCTGGGCCATCGCGGCGAAGCCGCCACCGAGGCGCTGATCGATGCCGCCTATAGCGTGTCACTGCCCAACCGCATCCTGATGGTGGCCGATCCCGATGCCACTTTGCCGGAAAGCCATCCGGCGCATGGCAAAACCCAACTCGGCGGCCAGCCCACCGCCTATGTCTGCGTCGGCCAGACCTGCGGCCTGCCGGTGATCCTGCCGGATGAACTGGCAGCGCAATTACGCGGCACCAGAGCGGTCTAGCCGGCAGCCGAAAATGCGCATAAACTATGCGCATATCAGCAGGAGGGTGGCATGAATGCTCCCATTCGCCGCAAGCCGACCAATCTGTCCTTGCAGGAAAACCTGGTGGCCGAGGCCAAGGCGCTGGGCCTGAATGTGTCGCAGATCGCCGAGGCGGCTTTGGCCGCAGCCGTACGCGAAGCCAAGGCCGCCGCCTGGCTTGCCGAAAACCGCGAAGCGATTGAGGCCTATAACCGCCATGTTGAACAGCATGGCATGGTGATGGCGCGGTTTCGGCGTTTCTGATGGCGCAATTCGATGTGTATGCACTGGCGAAACCTGGCGATGCCCGCCTCGCCTTCCTGCTCGACATTCAGAACGATTTGCATAGTGGTCTCGATACCCGGGTGATGCTGCCGCTGGTGCGCCCAGCACTGGTTTCTCCGCCGATCCGCCGGCTCAATCCGCAATTCAAGATCGCTGGCGAAACTCTGCTGCTGCTGTGCCAGGATATAGCCAGCGTGCCGCGTCATGAACTTGGCCCCATAATCGGCTCGCTGCGGAGCGAACGGGATGCCATTCTGGGCGCATTGGATTTTCTGGTGATCGGGTATTAAGCGCCATGGCGGCAACGGCAAAACCTGGCAGCAAACGCGCAGAATTACGTGATTTCAAACGCGGCCAGATTTTGGCGGCGGCGCGGCGCATCTTCGCCGAACGCGGCATGGAAGCCGCCACCATGCGCGAGATTGCTGCTGCGGCCGGCTGCACCACCGGCGCGATCTATCCGCTCTTTCCGGGCAAGGAGGAAATCTACGCCGCCTTGCTGCGGGACTCACTGGCCCAGGCCGAGGCGGCCCTGCTCGCCGCCCTGGCATTACCCGGCAATGACGGCGAAAAGCTCAAACGCGGCGTGCTGGCCTGGTTCGGCTATTACGCGGCGCGGCCGGCCGAAGTGGCGCTTGGCCTGCACCTGTTTCGCGGTGGCCGGCAGCAGGCCGGCCTCGGGCCACATGGCCTGGGCGAAAACATCGACCGCGACCTGAATGCGCGCATGCTGCGGCAGCTGGATGCCTTTGGCGCGCTGCTCGGCGGCATCGGCAAACTCTCGTCCAGCCTGCAACAGATCGAAACCGCCAGCCTGTTTGCGCATCTGCTCGGGCTGTTGATGGCGCAGCATACCGGGCGGCTGAAAACCCTCGGCCAGCCGGCGGAAACCCTGCTCAATCATCATCTCGATGCGCTGATTGCGCGCCTGCAATGGGAATGATGCGTGGCCTTGCTGCTTTGCTGCTGCTGGCAGCAGCGCCGGTTGCGGCAGCCGAGCAGATGCTGGAATTGACACCGCGCCCCGGCGCAGTTTTGCGCCTGCTGGCCGATCAGCCTGAAGGCAATATCAAGGGCAGCGTCATTCTGCTGGCCGGTGGCAATGGCCAACTTGATATTGGCGCCGATGGCAGCATTGCCGCATTGCGCGGCAATCAGCTGGTGCGCAGCCGCAATGGCTTTGTGGCTGCCGGCTATGCCTATCTGCTGCCGGATATCGCCAGCGACCTGAAGCAGCAGCCTTCCTATCGCTACAAGCCGGCCTTTGCCGATGATATGAGCCTGCTGGTGGACGAGGCGCGTAAACTGCAAAAGCCGGTGCATGTCATCGGCACCAGCCGAGGCGCCATTTCAGCCGCAGCGCTGTTCAACGGCGCCAACCCTCAGCAACCGGATAGTCTGGTCATCACCTCGGGCATGCTGATCAGCTACAAGATTCCGGCTGCCGATAGCCTGTCGCCAGGCCGCATCGCTGTGCCGGTGCTGCTGCTGCGCCATCGCGAGGATGCTTGCAGCGTCACCCCGCCGCATGATGCCGAGCGTTATGCCAGGCAACTCAAGGCCGCGCCGCGCGTAGATATCCTGACCCTGAGCGGCGGCGCGCAGCCAAAAAGTGATCCCTGCGATGCCGCGCATTACCATGGCTTCTGGGGCCTGGATGCCGAGGTGGTGCGCAGCATCACCGGCTGGTTTGAAACACTGAATCCATAACGCTGATATTATCGGGTAACGGCGTTACGATAATTAGATCAGCCGCATCTCGTCATATTCAAACCGCCCCATGCTTTCGCCATAGGACAATCTCTCACCCACCAGCGCGCCCAGCATCATGTCGGCGCCGCTACTGGTTTCCGGCCGGTTGCGCAAAGGCGTCAGCAACGCTTCAAAAGCCACTTCGCGGTCGGTCGGCACGGTGCGATAGCGGCCGCGCGCATAGGCCGGCTGGGCATGGCGCACACAAAGTTCAAAATAACGGATCACGTCATCGGCGCGGTCGGCAAATAATTCGGCATCGGCAAAACGCGCCGTCACCTCGCGCCCGGTATGGCCCACCACGCCGGTGCCGACGAGGCGAAACTTGAAACGCCGCGGTGCCTCCAGCACATCGATCAGGGTGACAAAAGGCAGGAAGCCGATCATCTGCTCGGGCGCCAGATCGGCCCGGGCCGGCAAACGGCCCAGCTCGGTGCAGCGCTGGCGCCAGAAAGCCAGCAGCGCATTCAGCGGCGCGGCGCGGGCCGGCACATCTTGCTGCGCAAAGCCATTCACTTCACCGCCGCTAGGGATCGCTTCTGCCACCCGCCTGCCCTTATTTGCTGCATTAACAGCAACAACCTAACCGGCTTGGTGTGGCTTTGCCACCCTTGATATGACCTCAAACAATCAGGCTCTAGCGGCAAGCTGGCTGGTGCCCGCTGCCGGACTCGAACCGGCACGGCCTTGCGGCCTCGGGATTTTAAGTCCCGTGCGTCTACCGGTTCCGCCAAGCGGGCAGGCAGCCAGAAGGCTTGTCTAACATGCCAGGCTCACGCCCGAAAAGCCGCCTGGGCGAAGGCAATTGCAGTGGCACGGGCCTGGGCATCATCCAGCGGCGGCGGCACCGCATCGGCCTGGCGATGCAGCGACAGCCAGGCCACCATTTCCACCATGGCCCGCGTGCTGCCGGCAGCCAGCGGCCCCGGCAATGCAAGCCGGCCCTGCTGCTGGCGCTGCACAAGATAATGCTGCAAATCCTGAATATAACCCTGCTTGATGCGGGTGATGAATTGCCGCGCCAGCGCCGGCATATGCAACGCGCAGGCATCCAGAAAACGGATCAGCCGGCGCTCGCGCAACGTCATGTCAAACAATTCGCCGATAATCGCCGCCAATTCGGCCATGCTGTCGGCCGGCGCTGCCGGCTGCGCCAGCGCCTGGGCCAGCAGCGGCCATTGGCCACGCGCGGCGATCAGCTCGGCCAGCCGTGTTTCATGTGCCGGCCCGGCAACATACGGCAGCGCCAGGCTTTGCAACGGCTGCTCCAGCAATTGCAGCAAAGCCAGTTGCGCCAGGGCTTCCTTGCCGGCGGCATAGGAATACAGGCTACCCACCGACACCCCCAATTCCGCAGCGATATCCGCCACCTGGCAACGGCGATAACCCTGGCGGGTGAAAACCAGGATCGCCGCCTCGGCAATCTCGGCCAGGCGGCCGGGGGGTTTGCGGCGCATCGCTCAGGGCCAAATTGATATTGAATGAATCATTCATTCAATATAAAGAATGGGACAGGCCGAAGCAAGTCGCCGAAGCGCCAGCAAGGACAAAGCTATGAGCCATGCCGCAAGCATCACGCCCGTATCGCATCCGGGCAGCCGCCGCCTGGATATCGACAATCTGCGCAACATCGCCGTGCTGCTGCTGATCCTGTTTCATACCGCGCGGCTGTTTGATGCCCAATCCTGGCATATCAAGGATGCGGTGCATGCCGGCTTTGCCGATAATCTGGTGCGGCTGATGAACCAATGGCATATGCCGGTGCTGTTCCTGCTGGCCGGCATCAGCCTGGCTTATGCCTTGCAGCGCCGGGCGGCGCTGGCGGTGGCACGCGAGCGGGTCAAGCGCCTGCTGCTGCCGCTGGTTTTTGGCATGCTGGTGATTGTGCCGCCGCAGGTCTATGTCGAGCGGATCTCGCCGCAGATCGCCAATCGGCAAAGCCCGCTGGATTTCCATGGCAGTTATTTCGATTTCCTGCCGCATATTGTTGATTGCTGCTATCCGCAGGCCAATTTCAGTTGGCATCATCTCTGGTTCATTGCCTATCTGTTTGTCTATGCCCTGCTGGCGCTGCCGCTGATTGCGTTGCTGCTGCGCAGCGGCCTGGCTGAAAAACTGGCCGGGCATCTGGCCCAGGGTTATCGCCCGCTGCTGCTCGGCCTGCCGGTTCTGCTGGCGGAATTGCTGCTGCGGCGCAGCTTCCCGAGCAGCCATGACCTGACGCATGACTGGGCCAATCACGCGCATTATTTTTATCTGCTGCTGCTCGGCTGGCTGATCGGCGCGCAGCCGCGCCTGGAAGCGGCGATCCATGCCCTGCTGCGGCCGGCGGCTTTGGGCGCAATGGTTTTCACATTTTTATGGCTGGCCGGCCGCGACGGCTCGATCCACTTGCCCGAGCGGGTGATTTTCCTCTGCCGCTTTGCCGGCGAGGTGGCTTGGCTGTTTGCCTTTATCGGCTGGGCCAAATTGAAGCTGGATCGCCCGGTGAAATTCCTCACCGACTTCAGCCGCCATGCCTATCCGTTTTACATCCTGCACCAGACCGTGATCATCCTGCTCGGCTGGGCCTTGCTGGATTGGTCGGTGTGGTGGCCGGTGAAGTTTGTGGCGGTGGCGCTGGCCGCCACGCTGATCAGCTATGCGCTATGCCGCGCCGCCGATAGCAACCCGCTGAGCCGGCTGGCCCTGGGTTTAGCACCGCCGCGCCGGAACTAAATGTCACGGCGCGGCGGGTAGAATTTTACTCGGCCGGGCCAGGATGGATCACGGCGGCATTGGGGATTTTGCGCGGGCTGGTGAAGCGGCGCAGCACCACATAAAACACCGGCGTGAGGAACAGGCCCACCAGGGTGACACCGATCATGCCGGCAAACACCGCCGTGCCGAGCGAACGGCGCATTTCGGCGCCGGCGCCGCTGGCAATCACCAGCGGCAACACGCCGAGGATGAAGGCCAGAGCGGTCATCAGGATCGGGCGCAGGCGCAGGCGGCAGGCTTCGATCACCGCATCCACCGCGGTTTTGCCCTCATGCTCCAACTGGCGGGCAAATTCCACGATCAGGATGGCGTTTTTCGCCGCCAGGCCGATCAGCACCACCAGGCCGATCTGCACCAGCACGTTATTGTCCAGCCCGGCGATTTTCACACCGGTCAGTGCAAACAGCATGCTCATCGGCACAATCAGCATGATCGCCAGCGGCAGCACCCAGCTTTCATATTGTGCTGCCAGCGCCAGGAACACGAACACAATCGCCAGGGCAAACACAAACAGCGCGGTGTTGCCGGTCATGCGTTCCTGCAAGGCGATCTCGGTCCATTCAAAACCCTGGCCGGGTTCCAGCACCTGGCCGGCCAGTTGTTCCATCGCCAGCAGCGACTGGCCGGTGGACACGCCGGGCGGTGTGTTGCCCTGTAGCGGCACCGAAACATACATGTTGTAGCGCTGGATCAGATCCGGCCCGGAGGCTTCCTTGATCTCCACCAGGCTGCCCAGCGGCACCAGCGAACCGGTGGCCGACCGCACCTTGAGATTCAGGATGTCGTCCTTCTCCAGCCGGAATTGCGCATCGGCCTGCGCCCGCACCTGGAAGATACGGCCAAAGGCGTTGAAGTCGTTCACATAGGCCGAGCCAAGATTGATTTGCAGGGTCTGGAACACATTGCTCAACGGCACATTCAGCATCTGCGCCTTGGTGCGGTCGATTTCCAGGAAGACCTGCGGCGAGGCCGCCGAGAAGGTGGTGAACACGCCGGTGACGCCCGGGGTCTGCATCGCCCGGCCCATCATCTGATAGGCCGAGGCCAAGAGCGGCCGCACATCATCGCTGGTGCGATTCTGCAACTGCATCTTGAAGCCACCGCCCGAGCCGATGCCCGGCACGGCCGGCGGCGGGATGGCGATGACAAAGGCTTCCTCCACCACCTGCAATTTGCCGATCAACTGACCAACAATGGCATCCGAGGTCAGGCCGAGCGGCAGCCGTTTCTCAAAACTGTCAAACGGCGTGAAGATCACCGCCGCATTGGCCGAATTGGTGAAAGTGGCGCCGTTGAAGCCCGGGATCGCCACCACATGGGCCACGCCCGGCACATCCTCGATCAGCTTGGTCACGCGCTGCGTCACTTCATCGGTACGGCTGAGCGAGGCGCCATCGGGCAACTGGATCACCACCAGGGCATAACCACGATCCAGCGGCGGGATGAAACCCTGCGGCACGGTGCGGAACAAAAACACCGTGGCGCCCACCAGCACGGCATAAAAGCCGAGCATCAGGAAACGCCGCTTGACGATGCCGCCGACACCGCGCGCATAGCCGTTGCTCATCTTGTCGAAGCCGGTGTTGAAACCGCCGGCCAGGCGACCGAAGAAACCCGGCTTGTAGCCGGCATCGCGCTTGGCATGCGCCTTGAGCAGGATGGCGCCCAGAGCCGGCGACAGCGTCAGCGAGTTGAAGGCCGAGATGATGGTGGCGCCAGCGATGGTAAGCGCAAACTGCTTGTAGAACTGGCCGGAAATGCCGGGGATGAAGGCGGTGGGAATGAACACCGCCGACAGCACCACGGCAATCGCGATCACCGCCGTGCCTACCTCGTCCATCGTCTCATGCGCGGCATCGCGTGGACTTAAGCCTTCGGCGATGTTGCGCTCGATATTCTCCACCACCACGATGGCGTCATCCACCACAATGCCAATGGCCAGCACCAGGCCGAACAGGCTGAGCACGTTGAGCGTGAAGCCGAAAGCCAGCATCACCGCGAAGGTGCCGATCAGCGAAACCGGAATGGCCAGGATCGGGATCAGTGCCGCGCGCCAGTTTTGCAGGAAAACCAGCACCACCAGCGCCACCAGGATGATGGCCTCGATCAGTGTCTTGTAAACCTCGTCCACCGACTGGGCGATGAATTCGGTCGGGTTGTAAACGATGGTGTATTCCAGGCCGGGCGGGAAATCCTGCTTCAGCTCGTTCATGCGGTTGATCACCGATTGCGCGGTATCAAGCGCATTGGTGCCGGGGCGCTGGAAAATGCCAAGCGCCACCGCGGTCTGACCATCAAGATAGGAGCGGCTGTTATAATCCTTGGCGCCGAGTTCAACCCGGGCCACGTCGCGCAGCCGCACCAGGCGGCCGCCCTCGCCGCTTTTGATGATCACTTCGCGGAATTGCCGCACATCCTCAAAACGGCCTTGCGTGGTGACGATGGCTTGCAGCGCGTTATTGTCAGGCGCCGGCTGCTGGCCCAGCGTGCCGCCGGAAACCTGCACATTCTGCGCCTGCAACGCGGTCACCACATCGCTTGCCGACAGGCTGTAGGCAGAGAGCCGATCCGGATCGAGCCAGATGCGGATCGAATATTCGCTGCCGCCGAACACGATCACATTGCCAACACCATCCAGCCGCAGCAATTGCTCGCGGATACGCATCTGCATGTAATTGGCGATATACAATTCATCATAGCGCTTATCGGGTGACAGCAGATGCACCACCATGATGAAGTCGCCGGCCTGCTTGTTGGTGGTGATGCCCTGGCGCCGCACTTCCTCGGGCAAACGCGGCTCGGCAATCGAGACACGGTTCTGCACCTGCACCTGTGCCGTATCCAGGTTGGTGCCCGGGCGGAAGGTGATGGTGAGCTGCATCACGCCATTGGCGGTCGAGTAGCTCGACATGTAGAGCATGTTCTCAACGCCGTTGATCTCCTGCTCAATCGGCGTGGCCACGGTGCGTGCCACGGTCTCGGCATCGGCACCGGGATAGGCGGCGGTCACATTGATCTGCGGCGGCGCGATTTCGGGATATTCCGTCACCGGCAGGAAACGGAAGGCGATGACACCCAGAATCACCGTCACGATGGAGACAACCGCCGCGAAGATCGGGCGGTCGACGAAGAAATGGCCGAATTTCATGGGCTTTTGCCTTACTGCTTCGGAGCGGCTTGCGGCGCCTGGGGCGCCGGCAGGGCCAACAGCCCGGCCCAGACCTGCGGCAATTGCACCGGCATCGGCGTTACCTTGCCGCCACCCATGCGCACCCGCTGCAAGCCATTGATCACAAGGGTTTCGTCACCCTTCAGGCCCTGGCGCACGATGCGGTAATTGTCGGTGCGTGAACCAAGCTGCACCGGCTGCTGCCGCACGCTGCCATCGGCTTCCACCACATAGACAAAACGCCGGCCAAGATCGGTCAGGATCGCTTCATCCGGCACCAGGATGCCGCTATAGCTCGGGCTGCCCGGCACCGCGATGCGGCCGAACAGGCCCGGTTGCAGGAACAGATCCTTGTTCTCCAGCGTGGCACGCAGCCGCATCGTGCCGGTGGCCGGATCAAGCCGGTTATCGGCAAAGGTCAGCAGGCCCTTATGCGGAAAACCCTTCTCGTCGGTCAGGCCGATTGCCACTTGCAGGGCGCGGCCAGCATTGCCGTTTGAGGTGGCGGCACCTTCGCGGGCCAGGCGCTGATAGGCCAGGAAGGAGCGCTCGTCGATGTCAAAATAGAAATAGATCGGGTCCTGCGCCACGATGGTGGTCAGCAGGGTTTCATTCTCACGCACCAGATTGCCCTCGCTCACCAGCTTGCGGCTGATGCGGCCGGAAATCTGCGCGCGGATTTCGGTGAAGCTGAGATTGAGCCGGGCGGTTTCCACCGCCGCGCGGGTGCCAACAATTTCAGCCTGGGCCGAAAGCAAAGCCTGGCGCCGTGAATCCAGCGTGGCTTCCGCCGCCGTGCCGCTGCGTGCCAGCCGCTCATACCGCTCAAATTCAATCCGTGCCAGGTCCAGCCGGGTCTGCACCACATTGAGATTGGCCTGGGCCTGGTTCAGCACCGCCTGATAGGGCCGGCGGTCAATGACGAACAAAAGCTCGCCTTCCTTGACCAGGGCGCCATCCTTGAAATTCACACTATCAAGATAGCCGTTGACCCGGGCGCGCACATCAACGCTGGCGGAAGCCTCAAAACGGCCGATAAATTCGTCCATTTCGATGATGTTCTTCACCACCGGCTTGGCCACGGTGACCGGCGGTGGCCCACCCGGACCCATCTGGGCCAGGGCCGACTTGGAGTTGGCAAGAGTGGTGACCGCCAGCAGGGCCAGCGCGGCCAAGCTTGCGGAGCGGAGGATGTGCTTGCGGTTTTGCATGGCGCCACAATAGGGCGGCGCTAACAGTTCGCAAGTGCGAAATTGGCGATTAACTCATACCTAGAGATGATTGCGGCTTAAAACGGCTTCACTATGACAAGTATCACAATGCCGATCATGAGCAGGGTGGGAACTTCATTCATGATGCGGTAGAAGCGCTCATCATGCCTATTCGCATCCTCGGCGAAATGCCGGCGCCAGCGCGCATAGCCGGCATGGATGATCTGCATACCCAGCAACAGCAGCAGCTTGCCGTGGAACCAGCCGGCCGAGAAATGGCCGCCCTGCCAGGCCAGCAGCAGGCCAAACAGCCAGCTTGAAATCATTGCCGGGTTGATGATGGCGCGCAAAAGCCGGCGCTCCATGATCTTGAAAGTCTCGGACTGCACCGAGCCTTTCTCGGCCTTGCAATGATACACATACAGCCGTGGCAGATAGAACATGCCCGCCATCCAGGCGATCACGCTCATGACATGCAGCGCCTTGAGCCATTCATAGGGGATCGGGAAGGTCATTTATGCTGGCTCCGTCACAACGGTCAGGCGGCTTGGCAGGGGCAGCCGGCAAACCGCCCGGCCGGGCAGGGCTCGGCGCCTGGGCCGGGATGGATGCAGGCATCATAGCGGCCCTGCCGCACCAGATCGGCCAGGCCGGCGATAAAAGCCGGCGTCACCCCCACGGTCGGCACCCGATGATAGGCCGGCACGCCATGCTCATGCGCCAGTTCGGCATATTCGATATCCAGCTCCACCAGGGTTTCGGAATGCTCCGAAACAAAGGCCAGCGGCACCAGCAGCATCGCCTTGCCATCCTGGCCGGCACGGCGGATTTCGGCATCGGTGGCCGGACCGATCCATTGCAACGGCCCCACCCGGCTCTGATAGCAGATGCCCCAATCCAGGCCGGGCAGGTCCAGGCCGGCCACAATGGCGGCGGCGGATTGCTCCACCTGGCGCTGATACGGATCGCCGGCATCAACAATCTTTTTCGGCAGGCCATGGGCGGAAAACAGCAGGCGGAAATCCTGGCCGGCCAGTTTCGGCAGATATTGCCGGATCAGCGCCACCTGCGCGGCGATGAAACCCGGCTCGGCCGGATAACAGCCGATGCTGGCGGTCGGCTTGTCCAAACCGATAGCGGCGGCGGCGCGGCGCCAATCCTTCAGCGAGGAACCCGAGGTGGTGGTGGAGAATTGCGGATAAAGCGGCAGCAGCAGAATACGATCCGGGTTCCAGGCCAGCACCGCCTGCGCCGTCTCGTCGGCAAACGGTTTCCAGTAGCGCATGGCAATGAACACACGAAAATCCGGGCCAAGCGCCGCCTCCAGCGCCCGGGCCTGGGCCTCGGTCTGCGGCAGGATCGGTGAACGGCCGCCCATATGGCCGTAGATTTCGCTGGCGGTTTTCTCCCGCCGGCGCGAGATCAGTTGCGCCAGCAGCCAGCGCATCGGCTGCGGCAGCCGGATGATGGCCGGATCGTTGAACAGGTTGAACAGAAACGGCCGGATTGCCGCCGGGCTGTCCGGGCCACCCAGGTTGAACAGGATTATCGCGGTTTTTGCCATATCTTCACGCCATGCGGGCCGTGCCGCGCAGCAGCTGCATCAGCTGTTCCACATGCTGCGGCGGGGTTTCCGGCAGGATGCCGTGGCCCAGATTGAAGATATAGTTGCGGCCGGCGAAATGGCGAAGCAGGCGCTGCACCGCCTGGGCCATCTGCGGCCCGCCCACCAGCAGCAGGCGCGGGTCCAGGTTGCCCTGCACGGTGATGCCCCGGCTCCACAGATGGTCGCGCGCCCAGGCCAGCGGCATGGTGTAATCCAGCCCCAGCGCATCCACGCCGGTGGCGGCGGCATAACCCTCCAGATGCAGGCCGGCGCCGCGCGGGAAGCCGATGATCTTGAGATCGGGATGCAAAGCCTTCAGCCGGTTGACGATCATTTTCACCGGCAGCACACAATAGCGCTGGAATTGCTCATCCGGCAGCACGCCGGCCCAGGTATCAAATAGCTGCACCACTTCGGCGCCGGCACGCACCTGCTGATCCAGATAGGCGCAGGTGGCTTCCACCAGCAGGCTGATCAGGCGGTCCAGTCCGGCCGGATTGCCAAAGGCCCAGGTCTTGGCCGCTGCCTGCTCGTTGCCGCCACGGCCTTCCAGCATGTAGGTCGCCACGGTCCAGGGCGCCCCCGCAAAGCCGATCAGCGTGGTTTCGGCCGGCAGGGCAGCCTTGATGCGCGACACCGCCTCGTAGACCGGCGCCAGGCGCTGGTGCAGGCCTTCCAGCCGCAGCTTGACCAATTCGCCTTCAGTGCGGATCGCGCCCAGCACCGGGCCCTCGCCCTCGCGGAAGGCCAGTTCCTGGCCCAAAGCATGCGGGATCAGCAGGATATCGGCAAACAGGATGGCGGCATCAAAGCCATAACGTCGGATCGGCTGTAGCGTCACTTCCGCCGCCAGCGCCGGATTGTAGCACAGGTCAAGGAAGCTGCCGGCCTCGGCCCGGGTAGCGCGGTATTCCGGCAGGTAACGCCCGGCCTGGCGCATCAGCCAAACCGGCGGCCGTTCGGATGCCTCGCCGGCCAGCGTGCGGAGAAAGGGTTTCAGGATCGGTCTCTGGGTCACGTTCATGGCCTTATTCCTTTCCTATTTATATTTAAAAAGAAAGAGTTGGAGTTGTTGTTGGTGCGGTGGATAACGGTAATTCATTGTTCAGGCCGGGCCATGCCGGGATTCATCCACCCAGGCTGCCGGCCTGCCGCAAATCTGTCTTCCTCCTGCAACAACTTGTGCGACTCCCAACAAAACCAATGGCTTAAAACTGGGGATAAGTGGGATAAAGCCGCCCCAGCCGGCTGTGATGCAGTTGCGCACATGATCCACAGGGGCGTAATGCTTTCATCACCAGGGCGAAGCATTGCTTGCAAGAAATCGCCTAAGCGGGCATGAAAAAGCCCACGCCGTGGATAAGTTCAGGCTTATCCACCTGATTCCGGCTTATCAACAGGATCATTCCTTGTCGCCAGAGGCTTCCAACACCGCGCGCCGGCCGCATATCCACCTGGTTTCCGATGCCACCGGCGAGACGTTGAACGCGGTGGCCACGGCCGGGCTGGTGCAGTTTCAGAAATCGCATGAGGAAGTGGAAGTCCATAGCTGGACCATGGTGCGCACCGCAACGCAGATGCAGCGCAGTGTGGAGGCGATTGCCAAGATCGGCGGCCTGGTGCTGTTCACCATTGTTGATCCGCAATTGCGCGATGTGCTGGTGAAAGGCTGTGCCAAGCATCGCATCGGCTATATCGCCGTGCTCGATCCGGTGATCCATGCCATGGGTAAGTTTTTTGGCGAAAAGGCGCGTAACCTGCCCGGCCGCCAGCATGAACTGGATGCGGAATATTTCGCCCGTATCGATGCCATGCATTACACCATCGCGCATGACGACGGCCAGCAGGCCGACGATCTCGACAAGGCCGATATTGTGCTGGTGGGTGTGTCGCGCACCTCCAAAACCCCAACCTCGATCTATCTCGCCAATCGCGGCTACAAAACCGCCAATGTGCCGATTGTGCCCGGTCTGGCGCTGCCCGCTGATCTGCATGGCACTTGCCATCCGCTGGTTGTGGGCCTCACCACCTCGCCCGACCGGCTGGTGATGGTGCGGCGTAATCGCCTGCTGGCGATGAATGAAAAAGCCGAAACTGATTATGTTGATATCGAGCAGGTGCGGGCCGAAATCGCCGAGGCGCGTAAACTCTGCACCAAATATAACTGGCCGATGATCGATGTGACCCGGCGCTCGATTGAGGAAACCGCTGCCGCCATCCTTAATCTGTATAATCGCCGCCAGGAACAATTGCGTGAAAAACTGGCCGAGGGGGATGGGGTATGAGCCTGATCCTGGCTTCCGCCAGTCCGGCCCGCCGCGCCATGCTGCAAGCCGCCGGGCTTGAGGTGGAAGTGATGCCGGCCTATGTCGATGAGGAAGAAATCAAGCTGGCTTTGCGGGCCGAACAGGCCCCGGCGCGCCAGGTGGCGGAAGCGCTGGCTGAATTGAAGGCGCGCCGCATCGGCCATATCGCGGCACAGACCGGCGACCAGCGTTTCATCATCGCCGCCGACCAGATGCTGGTTTGTGGCGATGCGTGGTTCGACAAGCCGGCCGATCTGGCTGCGGCGCGGGCGCAATTGCAAAGCCTGCGCGGCAAGCCGCATCAACTGGTCAGTGCCGTGGTGGCGGCGCGGGCCGGCGGCATCGTGTGGCGTCATATCGCCAGCGCCACGCTCACCATGCGCGATTTTTCCGATGATTTCCTCGATGCCTATCTGGCCCAGGCTGGCGCTGCGGTGTTGAGTTCGGTGGGTGCCTATCAGCTTGAAGGCCTGGGGGTGCAATTATTCAGCCGGATCGAGGGCGATTATTTCACCATCCTCGGTCTGCCGTTGCTGCCGTTGCTGGCTTTCCTGCGTGACAATCAGGTTCTGCGTTCATGAGTGAAGACAAAGCCCTGCCGCGTGCCGGCGTGATCGGCTGGCCGGTGGCGCATTCGCGCTCACCCAAACTGCATGGCTACTGGCTCAAACAATATGGCCTGGAAGGCCGTTATGATCGCCTGCCGGTGCCGCCCGAGGGTCTGGCCGAATTCATGGCCGCCTTGCGCGCTGGCTGGAATGAAGGTTTTCGGGGTGTCAATGTCACCATCCCGCATAAGGAAGCTGTGCTGCCTTTCCTGGATGAAGTGGATGAGCGCGCCCGCCGCATCGGCGCGGTCAACACCATCACATTGCGTCCGGATGGCAGTCTGCATGGTCAGAATACCGATGCCTTCGGCTTTTATGAAAACCTGATTGCCGGCGCGCCGCATTGGCAGCCGGGTGCGGCGCCGGCCGTGGTGCTGGGTGCCGGCGGCTCGGCGCGCGCCATCTGTGTGGCGCTGTTGGATGCCGGCTTGCCGGGCATCACCCTGGTCAACCGCTCGGTGGATCGTGCCGAAGCCCTGGCCGACAGCCTGGGCGGCCCGATCTCGGTGGCAAGCTGGGCGGCGGCACCGCTGGCTTTGCAGGGCGCCGGCCTGCTGGTCAATACCACGGCTTTGGGCATGACCGGCCAGCCGCCGCTGGAGCTGGCTTTGGATGAATTGCCGCCTGAAGCGGTGGTCAACGACATCGTTTATGCGCCGCTGCAAACTGATCTTTTGCGCCGGGCGGCGGCGCGTGGCAACCGGGTGGTGGATGGCCTGGGCATGCTGCTGCATCAGGGCCGGCCGGGTTTTGCCGCCTGGTTCGGCACCTGGCCGGAGGTGACCGATGGCCTGCGCGCGGCAGTGCTGGCGGATTAGCTTAGCTAACTTAGCTAGACTAGCTAAGCTAAGGTGGCTAAGCTGCTGCTATGACCATCAAGGTGAATATCCACGAGGCCAAGACCACGCTGTCAAAGCTGATCCAGGCCGCCAAGCAGGGCGAGGAGGTTATCATCTCCCGCGCCGGCATGCCCGAAGTGCGCCTGGTGCCGGTGGAGAAGCCGGACCAGAAACCGCGCCGGCGTTTTGGCGGCGAATGGGCCGGCAAGGTCTGGTATGCGCCGGATTACAATCAGGTCGATGCCGAGATCGAGCGTGATTTCCTCGAAAGCAAAATTTTTCCCGATGGTGACGTTTGAGATTGCTGCTCGATACCCATGCCCTGCTGTGGTGGCGCAGCGATCCCAAACGCCTGCAACCCCTGACGCATGAAGCGATAGCCGGCGGTGAGCATGAGATATGGCTGTCCTATGCTTCGGTGTGGGAAATTGCCATCAAAAAAGCCCTCGGCAAACTGAACGCGCCGGACAACCTGCTTGAACTCTGTGCCAGCGACGGCTTTCATTTATTGCCGATAGAGCTGCCGCATATTGCCGCCTTGCAGACCTTGCCGCCCATCCACCGCGATCCGTTTGACCGCATGCTGGTGGCGCAGGCGCGGGTGGAAGCGCTGATCCTGGTGACCAATGATGCCAATATGATGCGTTATGATGTGAAAGTGATGACGGCATGAAGATTGTGGCGCTGACCGGCTCGATCGGCATGGGCAAATCCACCGTGGGCGCCATGCTGCAACAGCTTGGCATTCCGCTCTTTGATGCCGATGCCAGCGTGCATGCGCTGTATGCCCCGGGTGGTGCTGCCGTGGCGCCGCTGGCGGAAAAATTTCCGCAGGCGCTGAAAGATGGCGGCATTGATCGCAGTGTGCTGGCCGCCGAGGTGATCCGCGATCCGGCCTGCCTGAAGCAGATCGAAGCCATTGTGCATCCGCTGGTCGGTGCGATGCGGCAGGATTTTCTGGCCACAGCGCGGCAGCGTGGCGAAAGCCTGGTGGTGCTGGATATCCCGCTCTTGTTTGAGGGTCTCAAGGCACGCGGCCATCGCGCCAGTGATGAAGGCATCGATCATGTGCTGGTGGTGAGTGCGCCGGCCGAGCAGCAAAGCCAGCGTGTGCTGGCGCGGCCCGGCATGAGCGCGGAGAAGTTTGCCACCATCCTGGCCAAGCAGGTGCCGGATGCGGAAAAGCGCCAGTTGGCCGATAGTGTGATTGATACCGGCACCAGCCTGGCCGCCACCGAGGCGCAGCTGCGTGCCGTGGTGCAGCAATTGCGCGGTCAGGAGATAAGGCCATGAGCGGCAAGCGCGAAGTGGTGCTGGATACCGAAACCACCGGTTTCCGCGCCGACCAGGATGATCGGCTGGTGGAAATCGGCTGTCTCGAACTGATCAACCATCTGCCCACCGGGCGGGTGTTTCACCGCTATATCAATCCCGAACGCGACATGCCGGAGGAAGCCTTCAAGGTGCATGGCCTGTCGAGCGAATTTCTTGCTGATAAGCCGCTTTTCGCCGCCGTGGTGGATGAATTCATGGCCTTCATCGGCGATGCGCCGCTGGTGATCCACAATGCCACATTCGATATCGGCTTTATCAATGCCGAATTGAAGCGGCTCGGCCGCCGCGACTATGCCGCCGGCATCCCGCTGGAACGCGCCATCGACACTGTGCGCATTGCGCGCGGCAAATTCCCCGGCGCCCAGGTTTCGCTGGATGCGCTCTGCCGCCGCTTTGAGATCGATAATTCAGCCCGCACCAAACACGGCGCGTTGCTCGATGCCGAATTGCTGGCGGAAGTTTATCTCGAACTGGTGGGTGGCCGGCAGCAGGGTTTCAGCCTCGCCGGCCTGGATGGCGATGGCGAGGCGGTGGCAGCCTTGCATGCGCCGCGCGGCCCGGCCCGCCCGCCGCGTCCGCATCAGCCCAGCGAGGCCGAGCTTGCCGCCCATGCCAAGTTCATCGCCAAGCTGAAAGAACCGATCTGGCTCAAGGAGTGATGCAGCTCGGGTGTGTAGAAGCCGCCAGTAAACTTGTCCTGATCGGCGCCGGCCACCGATATCTGGTTCAATCGGATCGCCTGGTATCGCCCGCCGAAATCGTCATACCCGCGAAAGCGGGTATCTCATTTTCGTTAAACTTCCAGTAAAAATGGGATGCCCGGGTCTTGCGCCCGGGCATGACGAGTGAGGGGTATTCGGGCTGAGAGTACCAAGACGGTTTTTGATATCCGGGCAAATGAATACTGTGTTGCGCAAACCACCAGAAACGTAAACCTCATGCCGGGTCAACATCGATGATGCAGAACACCATGTCGACATGTGTGCCATCCGAGGATAGCGGCAGCAGCAGGGTGCCGCGTTCATGCAACTGGCCGATATCAAGCGAGCCGCCATCCAGCGCCGGGCCGAGAAACCTGTTGTTGTCGTAAACGAAACTGCGTTTCCCGATCACGATCCAGTAATTCAGCAACACTTCGTTGGTGGTATCCACGGCCAGGTGGCGGCCAATGTGATTGCCGGCCACCGGCTTGCCGGTCGGGTCGATGCCGCGCATCTGCACCTGGCGGGTGCCTACCAGCCGGTAGCGCAGATAGGGTGGCTCGTTCAGCACATCGGTCAGCACGATATAGGGCAGCAGGTCGGGGATTTCGGTCGGGTTGATATCGCTGCGGGCCGGCATGGCGCGGCCGGCGCGTTTCGCGTCCCAATACGCATAGGCGCGACGAATACGCGCTGAGCAGACGGTCAGGAAATCCAGTGTCAGCAGGCGCGGATGGCGCGAGCGCTGGATCATGTCGTCCAATTCCTGGCCCATGCCGGGCAATTCCTGGGTCATGCCTGGATAAAACGCCGGATTTGGCCCTGGCTCAAGCCTTGCCCGCAGCCTCGGTAGCGCGTGGCTTCCGCGTTTTGCTACAACATGCTACTTTTTTAAGGTTGCAACTTGTCGGTATCCGATGCGCCGCCCGCGTTTTATTCTGAATTTCGCCATGCTGGCGATCCTGCTGCTGGCGGCGGCCTTGAACGGCTATGTGCATGTTTTCCTGCGCGCCGATGCCGAGGAAGAGGAAATCGCGGTGATGGAGCGGCTGGCCCGCATCCATGGCCAGGATATTGAAAGCACCCTGGCCTCGATCCGTTATTCGCTGGAAAAGGCCGCCCTGCTGCATCGGATCGAAAACCAGAATGGCGCCGGCTATCATATCGAGCTGAGGCGGCTTGAAAACGAACTGAGCCATGTGCGGGTGATTGGCATCACCGACATGACCGGCAAGGTGCAGCATTCCTCACGCAGCTACCCGCCGCCCAATGTATCGCTCGCCGACCGCGACTACATCTCATATTACCTCAAGGGTGGCAGCCGGCCGTATTTCCTCAGCAGCCCGGTGCGCAATGTCGTTGATGGGGAGTGGCAGATCAGCATGTCTGTGCCAATGCGCGATGCCGGTGGCCAGACCATCGGCGTGGCCACGGCGGTGATTGATCCGCAGCAATTCGGCCGTGAATTCGGTGCTTCCGCCGCCCAGGGTGATACCGTCACCCTGCTGGATCGTAATTTCCACATGATCGCCCGGCATCCCTGGCGTGAGGCAGCTATCGGGCAGTCCTTCAGTAATATTTCGGCTTATGCCCCGATGCATGCCAATCCGGCAATGCCCACCCATAGCGGGCTGTTTCGTAATCCCTTTATCAGCGATCTGCGGTATGCCGCCGTGCGCCGCATCCAGGATAATGCGCTGGTGGTTTCCACATCGCGCTCGCAGGTGGTGGCGCTGAAAAGCTGGCGCCAGCTGGCCTGGCTGGTTGGCCTGGCTTCGGCCGCCATGGTGCTGCTGGCCATCGCCGCCACCTGGCAGGCGTTGCGCCGGCTTGACAGCGAAGCGCGCAAAACCGCCTCGCTCGGCTCGCTGAACCGGCAATTGCAGGAACAGACCAACCATGCTGAAAGGCTGGCGGCGGCAAAAAGCGAATTCCTTGCCACCATGAGCCATGAAATCCGCACGCCGATGAACGGTGTGCTGGGCATGGCGCAGGCATTGCAGGCGATGCCGCTGGATCCGAAGGCGCGCGAAGCCGCCGAGATCATCACCGAAAGTGCCGCCAGCCTGCTCGCCGTGATCAATGATGTGCTGGATTATTCGCGGCTGGAAGCCGGCAAACTGTCGATAACGCCGGCCGCCTTCAAGCTCCGGCCGCTGCTGGCCGGGGTTGAGGCATTATTCGCCTCCGCCGTGCAGGCCAAGGGCCTGGAACTGCGTTTTGAGCTGGCGCCGGATGTGCCGGCCGCCATTGTCAGCGATGAATCGCGGCTGCGCCAGATGCTGGTCAACCTGATCGGCAATGCGGTGAAATTCACCGAAACCGGCTTTGTCGCGGTTGGCGTGGCCTGCGCCGCCGGCCCGGCCGGCGCGCCGGTATTGCGGATCGAGGTGCGCGATAGCGGCCCGGGCATCGCCGCCGAGGCGCAGGCGCGGATTTTTGACCGCTTCACCCAGGAGGATGCTTCCACCAGCCGGCATTTTGGCGGCACCGGCCTGGGCCTGGCGATCACCCGCCGGCTGGCCGAACTGCTCGGCGGCCGTATCGGCTGTGACAGCCGCAAGGGCGAAGGTGCGCTGTTCTGGATCGAATTGCCGCTGCAACCGGCCGAACATCAGGCAGTGAGCGATGGTCCTGCCGGCGCCCGGGGCCAAACTATACCGGCTGCGTCAGAGGCCACACCCGGCGCGGCGCGGCTGCTCTGTGTTGACGATAATCTGGTCAATCGCCGCACCTTGCAGGCGCTGCTCCAGCCTTTTGGCTTCCAGATCACGCTGGTGGAGAGCGGCGAGGCAGCCTTGCTGGCGGCGCGCAGCAACCGCTTCGATCATGTGCTGCTGGATATCCATATGCCGGGCATGGACGGGTTTGAAACCCTGCGCGCCTTGCGCAAACTGCCCGGCACAGCCAATGCCCGTATCCTGGCGATGACTGCCGATGTGATGCCGGAAGCGGTGTTGCGCTACGAAAGCGCCGGCTTCCATAGCGTGGTGGCGAAGCCGCTGATCATCAAGGATCTGATCAGCGCCCTCGCCCCGCCAGCCTGATTAAAGCCTACGCCTGGCCGCCCTGTTGCGCCTGCAATTCCTTGCTGCGCTGGTATTGCGCCACGAAGTCGATCGGATCGAGCATCAGCGGCGGCACGCCGCCGTCGCGGGTCACATCGGCGATGATGCGGCGCGCGAACGGGAACAGGATGCGCGGCGCTTCCACCAGCAGCAGCGGCTCAACATGCTCCTCGGGGATGTTTTGCAGCGTGAACAGGCCGGCATAATGCAGGTCGGCGACAAAGGCGGCTTCCTCGCCATGCTTGGCTTCCACCAGCACGCGCAAAACCACTTCAAACAGGTCGTCGGTGACCTTCTGCGCCTGGGTGCCGATATTCACCCCGATCTGCGGCGCTTCGTTGATGGTGAAGGTGCGCGGCGCCATCGGGTGCTCGAAGGACAAATCCTTCACATATTGCACATTGACGCTGAAACGCGGCGCCTGATCGGGTACTTCGCTCATCGTATGGTGTCTCCAGGTTGAGGCGGTGAGCGCTAACATGAATTTGCCGGCCCCACAAGCCGCCCCATCTGCTACAATCCCTCTTGGCGGATTGCCGCGTAAAACCTACATATAGGTCATTCCCGGTGGCCGCTGGCCTGGACCGGGTCCGGTATAGCGGCTAGACTTGAAAAATCATGGGCGATAGCGGTTTCCAGTTTCTCGACATTCTCCTGCTCGGCGCCATTGCCGTGTTCATCGCCCTGCGCCTGCGCGCCGTGCTCGGCCAGCGCACCGGCCATGAGCAGCAGAAACGCGGCCCGCTGGCCGGCGGCAATGAAAGCCCGGCCGAAAGCGGCGACAACGTGATCGCCCTGCCGCGCCGCGACGGCGCGGATGAGGCCGAAGCCACGCCGCCGGATGCCAAGGAGGCGCGGATTCGCGCCGCCGATCCCAGTTTCCGCAGCGACGATTTCCTCAAGGGCGCCGCCTGGGCCTATGAAATGGTGGTGGGCGCCTTCGCGGCCGGCGACAAGCCGGCGCTCAAGGGCATGCTGTCGCGCGATGTGTTTGCCGATTTCGAAAAGGTGATCGACGACCGCGCCCGCCAGGGCCAGACCCAGGAAACCACCTTTGTCGGCCTGAAAAATGTCGAGGTTGTTGATACCGCGCTGAATGGCCGCACTGCCGAAGTGACGGTGCGGTTCCAGAGCGAACTGATTTCCGCCACCCGCGACCGCAACGGCGCGGTGATTGCCGGCGACCCGCAGGCGGTGGAACAGGTGACCGATATCTGGACCTTCGCCCGCGACACCCGCTCGCGCGATCCGAACTGGACCCTGATCGCCACCTCCAGCCCGGGCTGAGCCGGTTTGCTGCGCAAAACCGCCTTTCTTGCGCTTGCCCTGCTGGCGGCAAGCTGCGCGCCGCGTGTGCCGCAGCAGCAACAGCCGGGTGCCGCCCCCGAGCCGCCCAAACCCCCGGCCATTGCTTTCGCCCCGGCCAGCTTCGCCGATCTGCCCGGCTGGCAGAATGACCGCCTGAGCGAGGCTTTGCCGGCGATGGCCGCTTCCTGCCCGCGCATTCTGGCCCAGGCCGGCAAAAGCGGCCCGGATGGTTTTGCAGTTTATGGCCGGCCGGAAGAATGGCGCCCGTTCTGCGACACGGTGGCGCGCCTCAGACCCGCCGACGAGGCCGGTTTGCGCCGCCTGATCGAAACTGAATTACGCCCGGTGGCGGTGCTGGGCGAGGGCAGGCCTGAGGGCCTGTTCACCGGCTATTACGAACCCAGCCTGAAAGGCAGCCGGCAGCGCCGCCCGGGTTATGACGTGCCGATCTATCGCGTGCCGCCCGATCTGGTGCAGGTTGATCTGGGCCAGTTCCGCCCGGAATGGCGTGGTCAGCGCACTGCCGGCCGGGTTGAAAACGGTTTTCTCCGGCCCTATGACGACCGCACCGGCATCGAGGCCGGCAAACTGGCCGGGCGTGGCCTGGAACTGGCCTGGGCGGCTGATCCGGTGGCGGCATTTTTCCTGCAAATCCAGGGTTCAGGCCGTATCGAACTGGCCGAGGGCGGGGTCATGCGGGTCGGCTTTGCCGGCCAGAATGGCCATGCCTACACGGCCATCGGCCGGGTGCTGATCGAGCGCGGCATCATGAGCCGCGACGAGGTGTCGATGCCGGCCTTGCAGGCCTGGCTGAAGGCCAATCCGGCCGAGGCGCCGGCTTTGCTGCGTGAAAACCGCGCCTATATCTTTTTCCGTGAATTGCCGGCGCCGGCGTTGGCCAGTGATGGCCCGCCCGGCGCCCAGGGCCTGGCGCTCAAGCCGGGCCGTTCGCTGGCGGTGGATCGCAGCCATGTGGCGCTTGGCCTGCCGCTCTGGCTTGCCGCCAGCTATCCCGCCGCCCAGCCGCCGCATGGCGATCTGCCGCTTAACCGCCTGATGGTGGCGCAGGATACCGGCGGCGCCATCCGGGGCGGTGTGCGCGGCGATGTGTTCTGGGGCCATGGCGCGGCGGCCGAGGCGATTGCCGGCCGCATGAAACATCCCGGCCGCTACTGGTTTTTGCTGCCACGATCCGTGGCGGCGCGGCTCGGCAACCCGGCATAACGCCACAGATCGGCCAGCAGCCGGCGGAACAGCAGGCCATAAACCAGCGGCAGGCACAGGCCGCAGGCGGCAATATCCAGGCCCAGCCGCCAGGGCGCCGCCAACTCGCCCGGCAGCAGATGGCGCAGCGCCAGCATGGCGCCGGCACAGGCCAGTGCCGCCACTGCCCCAGGCAGCAGCCAGAGCAGGATTTTGCCCGGCGCTATGTGCAGCACATGCAGCGCCAGCCGGATATGCAGCAGCAGGAATAGCAGCGCCCCTAAAGCCACCGCCGCCGCCGCGGCACGCAGGTCAAACCGAACTGCCAGCAGCAAGGCGGCAGCGCTCACCAGCAGGGTGAAACACTGAATCCGGAAGCGTTCACGCAGCCGCAAAGCGGCTTCGTTCAGCATGGCGAAAAAATGCCCGATCATCGCTGCCGCGCCGCCCAGGCAGAGCCAGGGGATCAGCGGCACGGCGGCGTCCCATTGCGGCCCCAGCAAGGTGGCGACCAGTTCAGGCGCCGCCAGCGCCATGCCGGCACAGACCGGCAGCACCACAGCGGCACCGGTTTCCACCAGCGCGGCGGTGGCGCGGCGCAGCCGGTCCAGGTCATGGCGCCATTGCGCCAGGCCGCCAAACAGCACTTTGGTTACGGTGGTGGCCGGCACTTCCAGCGGCAATTGCACCAGCAGATAAGCCCGGTTGAACAGGCCCAGCGCCACCTCGCCCAGGCCCAGGCCGATCAGGGCGGCGGGCAGCCGGGCATGCACCACTTCCAGCACAGATGTGCCAGATAGCGACAGGCTGGCGCGCAGGATCGGGCGTGCCGCCGGCAGGTTCAGGCGCCAATGGGGTCGATGGCCGGCAAACCAGGCCAGCAGCAGGGTTTGCACCGCGCTTTGCGCCAGCATGCCGGCCACGATGGCATAGGCGCCCCAGCCCTGCATAGCCGCCAGGATGGCCACCAGGCCCGGCCCCAGAAACTGGCTCGCCAGATCGGCGGCAGCCAGCCGGCCAAAGGCAAAATGCCGCCGCAGCAGGGCGCGATACAGCGCGGCCAGCGCGCTGCCGGCCAGCAAGGGCGTGCAGGCCAGCAGGATGCCGGCCAGCTGCCCCTGGTAAAAACCGGCCAGGCCCAGCCCGGCCAGGCCGGCCAGGCCGATGGCGCCCAGGCCAGCCAGCCCCAGGCTGCCCCAGAACACGGCATCCAGCGCGGTTTCCGGCAGCGTGTCTTGCAGCACAAGGGCGCGTTCCAGGCCACCGAACAGGATCATGCTCAGCGGCGCCACCAGCACCAGCGCCCCGGCCACCAGGCCATACTCGGCCGGTGTCAGCAGGCGGGCCATGATCACGGTGGTGCCGACCTGCAACAGGCCGGAGAGCAGCGTGGCCATAACGCTGACCCGCACAGCTTTGATGGTCTTGTCGGCGATGCTCAAGGGCCTGCCAATCGCTTGCAGAAGAAGCCTTTACCTAGCAGTGCTGATGCAGCATCGGCAATGTGAAACGCGACGGCTCAAAATATTACCCGGATATAATTGACACGTGATTTTTATCCGGGTAATAACTGCGGCAGATTTCCTGGAGCAGCAGATGACCACCGAACCAACAACACCAACCTGCACCGCCTTTGCCGGCAATCGCCGCCTGGCCGGCGGCGACCAAGAAAGCGTCGCGCTGGCTTTATGGGCCGAATTGCAGCGTGATCCCACCATGCAGCCGCTGGTTTTTGATGATGCCACCAGCGCGCCGCTGGAATTTGACCTGCGCGGCAGCCAGGCCGAGATGCTGGCCCGGCTGCGCGCCGCCGCTGCTGCCGCTGATACCGCGCCGGCAGCACGGTCGGGTCCGGGCCGGCCCAAACTCGGGGTGGTGCCGCGTGAGGTCACCTTGCTGCCGCGCCATTGGGATTGGCTCAATGCCCAGCCCGGCGGCGCCTCGGTGGCGTTGCGCAAGCTGGTGGAGGAAGCCCGCCGCGCGACAGAGGGCGCCGAAAAGCTGCGCCATGGCCGTGATGCCGCCTATCGTTTCATGGCCGCCATGGCCGGCAATGCACCTGATTATGATGAAGCGGCGCGCGCCCTGTTTGCCGGTGATGCCGCCGGTTTTGCCCGCCATATCGAAACCTGGCCGCCTGATATCCGCGCCCATCTGCAAAAACTCGCCCAGGCCGCCTTTGCTGTTGAGAGCAAGCCATGACCCAGCCCCCCATGACCCAGCGCCCCATGATCCCGCCCCCCACGATCCAGCCGACTTTCCACCTGATCTGCGGCGCGACCGGCGCCGGCAAGACCACCTATGCCCTGCGCCTGCAAGAGCGTATCGGCGGGCTGCATTTCAGCATTGATGAATGGATGGTCGGGCTGTTTGGCCCAGACAAACCGGCCAGCATGAGCATTGCCTGGATGGTGGAGCGGGTGGCGCGTTGCGAAGCGCAGATTCTGAAGCTGGCCCTGCAATCGGCCCGCCAGGGTCTGCCGGCGCTGCTTGATCTCAGTTTCCTGCGTGCCGAATCCCGCGCCCGTTTCACCACGGCTGCTGAACAGGCCGGGCTGGGCTGCGCCCTGCATGTGCTGGATGTGCCGGCTCAAACCCGCTGGCAGCGGGTGGAACAGCGCAATGCCGGCAAAGGCGAAACCTATTCGCTCCAGGTCACCCGCCCGATGTTCGATTTTATCGAAACCCTGTGGCAGCCGCCCGGTGCCGCCGAACGCGCCGCCTATCCTGTGCCGCCGGCTGCTGCCGCCTGAACCGGCAATCTGCATCGCCAACAAATCCAGCAATTCGAATCACTTAGAGAATATCAAATAACCCATTGATTCCACGTCATTAATAAGCTATATTCAGGATGAAATCTGAACCCAGGCACATCCCGGTAGTAGGATTTCCCCGGCGGATGGGTAATACCATCCGCCCTTCTTTTTTAGATCAGCACAATTCCCATATCGCCAACGCGGCTTGCCCGCTTGTTCAAAACCGGTTCGAGCCGGTCAAAATAAGCCCCTGCCCTGCTGCGCCGGATATATTGGTTCGGCGTGAAACGCTGATACAAAAAGTAAGCCACCACATCACACATCTGAATTGGCAACGAAACCGCAGAATCCTTGCTATGCGGGTCTTCAACAATGCGCGTGATGGGCAAGTTTCGGCTGCCAAGGCCAATGCTGCTGGGTATCGGATTGTAAACCGCCATACGCCGCATCAGACTTGTCAGCAAATGACCTGCTGTTGCATCGGTGATAACGATGCCGTGGTCATTGCCATGTCTGCCTGGAAAATTGCCGTATCGCAACGTGTTCTCAAAACGCTGAAATAGTGTTTTCCAGGCGTTTTCGAAAACATTGTAATCCGCTGCCTTGCCTTGCTTATCGACAACGACGTTGGTGAACGAGATGAAATCCATCTTCGCCAATTCATCCAAAGTGTTCCGCAGGATTGCCAGCCGTATGTGGCGCTCAAGATCATAGGCGCGCGAATTGATGAAGACAGAGGCATGGATTTCACCACGCACCGGCAAGCCATAGACCCGCCGCATCACTTTGCGAAACTCCAGAAGCTGTGCAATGAAATCGCGCCAACGCGCTTCATGCACCACCAATCCGGTCAGGCAGAAATATCGGCCCACGGAACCGGTAAGACCAGTATCGCCGCTTTCATCCACATACATTAAATACATGTATTTAAAATTACATAAGCACCAATAAAGAGTAAAACTAAAATTATCCCCCCTTGCCATAATCAAACACCGCCGCGCCCAGGATCATGTCCACCTGGCGGCCATCGCTGGCCAGCGGGGCGTGGAAACCTTCGAAGGCGATGAAGTCGGCATTGCGCCACCAGAAAATCCGGCCCTCGTTGCTGTAGCAGCGCGGCGCCTGGCAAATCTGGTCATACAGCGTGGTGAAAACCGGGGCATAATCGCCAAACATATCCTGCAAGCGTTTGCCGACATGGCCATCGCCATAGATGCCGCTATGCGCCGTGCCCATCAGGCGCACGCGGTAATCATGGCTGCCATCGGGCAGCAAAGCAGCGTCGATCAGGAAAATCTGCGGCAGCAGGCCGCGTAATTCCAGCGGGTCGATGGCGGCGCGGCCGGGCAATTGGCCGTCGGGGCCACATTTGCCCTGCCAGTAATCGCGCAGCTGCACCAGCAAGGGATGCCTTGGCGCCTCGATCAGCCGCGCGCCGCGCAAAGCCGGCGGGGTTGCCGCCAGGGTTGGGCGGCGGCCATCCTTGTCGCTGCTCATGCCTGCCTGCCCGCTGCGCCTTGCCGAAACATTTCGGTTTTCCCGGCCATGAAAACTACCGGTCAGCCTATCAGGCAATCATGAACAGAATCACACGGGTATATTGTTCATACAGGCGGCGTGGTGTCGCCGGCACCGAGCGAGCGCTGCATCAGCACGGAATCAACCCAGCGGCCGAATTTGAAGCCGATGCTGGGCAATGTGCCGATGCTCTGGAAGCCGAAGGCGGCATGCAGCCGGATCGAGGCGGCATTGGCGCTGTCGCCGATCACTGCGATCATCTGGCGATAGCCGCGTGCCGCGCTGGCCTCGATCAGTGCCGGCAGCAGCCGGCGGCCGATGCCGCCGCGCCGCAGATCGTGGCGCACATAGATCGAATTCTCCACCGTGAAGCGATAGGCCGGGCGGGCGCGATAGGCGCCGGCATAGGCATAGCCCAGGATGGCGCCGCCCTGCTCGGCCACCAGATAGGGATAGCCGGCTGCCAGCAGGGCATCATGCCGGCGGGTCATTTCGGCCAGATCGGGCGGGGTTTCCTCAAACGAGGCCAGGCCGGTGGCGACATGATGCGCATAGATGGCCTGGATTTGTGGCAGGTCGGCCGGCGCCACCGGGCGCAGCCTGATGGTTTCGGACACAGCTCAGACATCCTCGTTATGCAGCGCTGCGCGCTCGAAGCTCGCGGTATAGTTCACCATCTGCTCGTCGCGGATCGCCTGCGCCAGCTCGGCCGGCTGCTCGAATTTCAGCGCATGGCAGAAATCGCTGCGATAGCTGTTGCCCAGCACATCCTGATAGGCCACCGAACCAACCAGATAGAGCCGGTTCTGCCGGCCTTCAATCAGCCCGGCCAGCATCTCGGGCGGAAACGGCCCGCCCGGCGCCTGGCTGGCCAGGCTGGCGCCGGGGCCGATGGCCGGCAGCGTGGTGTAGGGCCATTCCTCTTCCTCGGTGAAGGCAAAATGCTCGGTGATCGGATAGGGCAGCACTTTCAGCGCCGCGCTTTGCTGAAGCTGCAAGGCCGGGCTGGCGCCGCGGTTGCGCAGGATGAATTGCCCGCTCACCGGGATATAGGGGCCGAGATTGGCAAGCCCGGCCGGCTCCATCACCAGGAAAGGCCGTTGCAGCCGCACCAGGCTGTGTTCCAGCTTGTGCAGCGCTTGCAGCAGGTTTTCGGCCTGTTGCTGCGCCTGCCGGCGGTTTTGCTGCCAGGCCAGATAGCCGGCCGCGCCGCCGCCGCCCAGGGTTATCACCAGCAGCAGCAGCCCGGCACCGCCGAGCCACCAGATGGCCCGTTGCTGGCTTTGCTGTGCCGCCAGCAAAGCGGCGGCATCGGCCCGCGCCGCCAGGTCAGCCGCCTTGAGCTGTTCATCCAGTTGCAGCCCCAGTGCCAGCAGGTCGAGGGTGAAATCCTGGCTGGCATTTTGCGCCCATGTTTGCCGGCTGGCAGCAAAGCCCAGCAAAACAACAGCCAGTAAAGCGGCGAAAATCAGGCGAGAAAATCCAGACATCCTGTGCAGCGCATCCCCCGGTAGCAAGGCCACGATAATATTGTGCCGGCCGGCGCTTGTCTTGCTTGCCGTGGCGAAAAAGCGGCGCCGGCCCGGGCTTGCCGCCAGACTTGCATTTTTGCCGCTGCTGGCCGACAACCAATGCAAACGGCGCGGCAATGTTTCAGCCGCCCGGCAGCCCGGGAGTGCCCCACACCATGCCCGCTTACGCCGAGTATCTCTGATGACCCAGCATGCCTTCCCCGCCGCACCGGCCGAGCGGCCGCAAAATCCGCGTGTGGCGCTGTTTGTCACCTGCCTGGTTGATCTGTTCCGCCCCAGCGTCGGCTTCTCGGCGGTGCAGTTGCTGGAAAATGCCGGCTGCCGGGTTGAAGTGCCGGAGGCCCAGGTCTGCTGCGGCCAGCCGGCCTATAACAGCGGCGACCGCAAGGACACGGCAGCCATTGCGCGCCAGGTGATCGAGGTTTTTGAGGGCTATGATTTTATCGTGGCGCCATCCGGTTCCTGCGCCGGCATGCTGCGCGAACATTATCCGGCGCTGTTTGCCGGCGATGAGGCGCAACAGGCCCGTGCCGAGGCTTTTGCCGCCAAGGTGTGGGAACTCACCAGCTTCCTGGCCGATGTGCTGCGGGTTGAGGCGGTGGCCGCCAGCCTGCCGGGTGAAACCCGCATCGCCTATCACGATTCCTGCTCCGGCCTGCGTGAACTCGGCATCAAGGCGCAGCCGCGCCAGCTTCTGGCCGGCGTGGCCGGGGCCAATCTGGTGGAACTGGAAGGCGCTGAAACCTGCTGCGGCTTCGGCGGCACTTTCTGCGTCAAATATGGTGAAGTCTCAGCCGATATCGCCGGGCGCAAGACGGCGCAGATCGCTGCCAGCGGCGCCGATCTGCTGCTGGCCGGCGATATGGGCTGCCTGATGAACATGGCCGGCAAGCTGAAACGTGAAGGCAGCCGGGTGCAGGTGCGCCATGTTGCCGAAGTGCTGGCCGGCATGACCAAGGCGCCGGCCATCGGCGAAGCCAGTGAGGGCTGAAGCATGAGCATGCAAATCACATCGCCGGCCTTCAAGGATAATGCCAGCAAGGCGCTGAAAGACCCCAATCTGCGCAAGGCAATGGCGATCATCGGCGGCCCGATGGCCAGCCGGCGGGTTGAAACCGCGCGCGAATTGCCGGAATTCGAGGCGCTGCGCGATCAGGGCATGGTGATCAAGCAGCATGTCATGGCGCATCTTGATCTGTATCTGGAGCGCTTTGAACAGGCGGTGACGGCCAAGGGCGGCCATGTGCATTGGTGCCGCACGCCGCGCGAGGCGCGCGAAACCATCCTGGCTTTGTGCCGCAAGCGCGAGGCCAAGACGGTGACCAAGGGCAAGTCCATGGTCACCGAGGAGATCGGCCTCAACGCCTTCCTGGAACAGCATGGCATCCAGCCGATTGAGACCGATCTGGGCGAATACATCATCCAGTTGGCGCATGAGCCGCCGAGCCATATCATCGGCCCGGCTTTGCACAAGACCCGAGAGCAGGTGGCCGATCTGTTCGAGGAACACCATCCGGATTATGCGCCCAACGGCATCAAGCCGGGCAAACGCTCGACCGAGCCGCAGACCTTGGTGAGTGAAGCGCGCAGCGTGTTGCGCGAAGCCTATTTCAAGGCCGATGTGGGCATCACCGGGGCGAATTTCCTGATTGCCGAAACTGGCGCCACGGTGATCGTGACCAATGAAGGCAATGGCGATCTGACCCAGAGCCTGCCGAAGATGCATATCGTGGTCTCCAGCATCGAAAAGGTGATGCCGAACCTGGAGGATGTCAGCACCATCCTGCGTGTGCTGGCGCGTTCCGCCACCGGCCAGGAAATGAGCTGCTACACCACGCTGTCCTGCGGCCCGAAGCGGCCGGATGACGTGGATGGCCCCGAGGAATTCCATGTTGTGCTGCTGGATAACGGCCGCAGCGAGATGCTTGGTTCGCCGCTGGAAGACCTGATGCGCTGCATCCGTTGCGGCGCCTGCATGAATAATTGCCCGGTCTATCATTCGGTCGGCGGCCATGCCTATGGCTGGGTCTATCCCGGCCCGATCGGCGCCGCGCTTGATCCGCATATGATCGGCCTGGAAGCGGCCCAGCATCTGCCCAATGCTTCCACCTTCTGCGGCAAATGCGAGGAAGTCTGCCCGATGCGGATTCCACTGCCCAAGATCATGCGGCATTGGCGCGAGCTGGCGCATGACCAGCAGATCACGCCGCCGTTGCAGCGCTGGGGCATCGAGGCCTGGGCCTGGCTGGCGCGGCGCCCGGCTTTGTATCACCTAGCCACCCGGCACGGCATGCGCCTGCTGGCCGCTCTCGGCCGCCGCAAGGGGCGTTTTGCCAGCCTGCCGTTGGCCGGCGGCTGGACCGCAGCGCGGGATTTCCCGGCGCCGCAGGGCGATACGTTTATGGCGCAATGGAAAAAGCGCAAGGGAAGCTGAAATGTCGACAGCGCGCGAGAAGATATTCAGCACCCTGCGCCGTGGCCTCAAGCGCGGCCAGGAAGAGGCTGCCAGCTATGAGGCTGCCGTGGCCCGGGTCAACCAGCGTATCGGCACGCCGCAGCGCAATCTGGTGCCGCAGCGGGCGCAATTGCCGCAGCCGCAGCAGGTGGAATTATTCATCCAGAAGGCCACGGCGCTTACTGTGACGGTGGATCGGGTGGCAGCGCCGCAGGATGTGCCGGAAGCCATCGCCACTTACCTGGCGCAGCGTAACCTGCCCACCACCCTGCGGCTGGCGCCGCATCCGGATGTGCAGGCGCTGCCCTGGGCCGACAAGCCGATGCTCAGCATCGAGGTTGGGCCGGGCCGCAGCCGCGATCTGGTCAGTGTCACGCCGGCCTTTGCCGGCATTGCCGAAACCGGCACGCTGATGCTGCATTCCGGCAGCCAGACCGCCACCACGCTGCATTTTGTGCCTGACAACCATATTGTGGTGATGCGTTCCAGCCAGATCACCGGCAGCATGGAAGATGCCTTTGCCAAGCTGCGCCAGAGTATCGGCGGGGTGCAGAACTGGCCGCGCAGCGTCAATCTCGTCACCGGCCCGTCGCGCACCGCCGATATCGAAGGTGTGCCGGTGCTGGGCGCGCATGGCCCGCGCCAGCTTCATATCGTGCTGATCGACGATGCCGCCCAAGAAGGCTAACACGCGGCCTGCTCCTCTGGTCCCCGATGGCGAGATCTGGTCCGCCGTGGCGGCGCAGGCCCGGCCATTGCCGCGCCAGCATGAAAAAGTGTCGCCGGATTTGCCGCCTTTGCCAAAAATCCTGCGTCCGGAACGGCCCGGCCCGGCCGATTTCGCCCGCGCCGAAAACCTGCGCAAAGGTCCGGTCAAGCCGGCCGGCAAGGCGGCGCCTAAACAATTGCCGCAGATGGATGGCCGGCTCAAGCAAAGGCTGATCCAGGGCCGCATCCCGGTGGAACAGCGGCTGGATCTGCATGGCCTGACCCTGAAAGAGGCCGAACGCGCGCTTGACCGGCTGTTGCGCGAGGCGGTGGCGCGTGGCCAGCGCGGCCTGCTGGTGATTACCGGCAAGGGCCAGCGCGGCAATGACGAGCCGCCGCCGATCTTTGAGCGCCGTGGTGTGCTGCGCGCCTGGCTGCCGGATTACCTGCGCCATGGCCCCTGGCGCGACCAGATTCTCGGCCTGGCCCCGGCACGCCAGGAACTCGGCGGTGCCGGCGCCTTCTTTGTGCTGCTGCGGCGCCAGAGGTAGCCCTTGCTGAAACTGCCCGCCGTTCTGTTATCCCTGCTGCTCCTGCTTTCAGGTTTGCGGTTCGCTTCAGCCGGTGAAATCCAGGCGCATGATTTTGCTGCACCCAGCCTGGGCCGCACGATCCCGGTCTATGTCTATCTGCCGGATGATTATGCCCAGTCCGGGCAGACCTATCCGGTGCTGTATCTGCTGCATGGTTATGGCGGCAGCGAAAGGGACTGGGCCGAACGCGGCGCCTTGCTGCGGGTGGTGGATGACCTGATCCTGCGCGGCGCCATGCCGGCGGCGGTGATCGTGATGCCGGCAGGGGGCGTGTCCTGGTATGTCGATGCCATGGAAAACGCCCTGATCCACGACCTGCTGCCGGCGGCTGAGGCGCGGTTCCGGCTGCGGCCCGAGCGCCAGGCGCGGCTGATCGGCGGCCTGTCGATGGGCGGTTTCGGTGCCTTGCGGCTGGCGCTGAAATACCCGGATTTGTTTGGCGCTGCCGCTTTGTTCAGCCCGGCGATCTACGATCCGGCGCCGCCGGCCAATTCCTCGGCGCGCAAGCCCGGCGTGTTTGCCCCGGCGGGCGGTGCCGATTTTGATGCAAAAATGTGGCAAAAGCAGAATTATCCGCCGCTTCTGGCCGATTTCCTGAAAACCGGCCGGCGCCTGCCGGTCTTCATCGCGTCCGGCGACGATGACGAATACCAGATCGAATTCCAGGCCGCGCTGCTTTACAGCCGGCTGCGCCAGGCCGGCCAGCCGGCCGAATTGCGCATCCTCAATGGCCGCCATGCCTGGCCAGTCTGGGAAGCTGCCCTGCCCGAGGCGCTGAGCTATATCTTCAAGGCGGCCGGCGAATAGCCGGCGTAAAGGTTGGCTCGGCGGCAGGATTCGTTATAGTCCGGGCGATATTTCCAGCCCAGAGGCGCCCCATGCTGCTCCGCAACAAGCTTGTCACCGTCTTCGGCGGGTCCGGTTTCATCGGCCGTTATGTGGTTCAGAAGCTGGTGGAACAGGGCGCCCGGGTGCGGGTGGCGATCCGCCGTCCGGATGAGGGCCTGTTCCTCAAGACCATGGGCGTGGTTGGCCAGATTGAACTGGTGCAGGCCAATATCCGGGTGCCGCGCTCCATCGCCGCCGCGCTCAAGGGCGCCGATATGGCGGTGAATTGTGTCGGCATCCTGGCCCAGGGCGGCAAGCAGAGTTTCCAGGCGGTGCAGGCTTTTGGCGCCGAGGCGGTGGCCAAGCTGGCCGCTGATGCCGGCCTGGCGCGGCTGGTACATGTCTCGGCCATCGGCGCCGATGCCGCAAGCACCTCCGGCTATGCCCGCAGCAAGGCGGCCGGCGAAGCCGGTATGCTGAAACATTTCCCCAGTGCCACCATCCTGCGCCCCTCGGTGGTGTTCGGCCCGGAGGATGATTTTTTCAACCGCTTCGCCACAATGGCGGCGTTCAGCCCGGCTTTGCCGCTGATTGATGGCGGCCACACCAAAATGCAGCCGGTTTATGTCGGCGATGTTGCCGAGGCGGTGCTCGCCGCCCTCACCAACCCGGCTGCTGCCGGCCAGGTTTATGAACTGGGCGGGCCGCAGGTTTACAGCTTCAAGCAACTGATGCAGCTCACCCTGGCGCAGATCGGCAAGGCGCGGCTGCTGCTGCCGGTGCCCGGCGCGGCGCTCAAGCCGCTGGCCTTTATGCTGGAAATCCTGCCGCTGCCCTTCCAGGTGCCGATCACCCGCGACCAGATCGAGCTGCTGAAAACCGATAATGTGGTGGCCGAGGGCGCCAACACCCTGGCCGATCTCGGCATCAAGCCGCGCGCCGCTGAAGCGGTGCTGGAAACCTATCTCTACCGCTTCCGCCGTGGCGGCGGCAAATTCACGCCGCGCTTCAGCTAGGGTGGCATCTTGCCGGGGCTGCGCCATCTTGCCCTGGTGATCGCGCTGCTGCCGGCCATGCCGGTCATGGCTCAGGATGATATCGGCTATGCCAGTGCCCTGGATGCCCTGGCGGCATTGCGCGCCATGCCGGGCGCCAGCACATTGTCATTGTCTGGCGCCAATAACACGTTTTTCCTTATCACCGAGCCGGGCGGCGCAGTCACTTGGCGTTTCACCACGGAAACCGACCCGGCTCATCCGGCGGCGATCCGGATGTCGACGGAGACACGGGATGGGCAGCGCTTTCGCCTGCTGAGTTTCCGCTGTGACGGGGCTGAAGCTGCCTGCGCGCAGTTGATCCAAAACTTCACGGCCGAAGACGCGCGGCTTAACCCGCGGGCGCAGCGCCTGAAAGAATAGCCATTCCGGTTGGATGGCGCCCGGGAATTGTCTTTAAATGTCGGAAAACAGGCACAAAAAATAGTACCGTTTCGGTATTATTATATTGGCCGGTTTGGTTCTCTCCGGGTTGTCACCCGACTTGCTGACGGCGAAATAAAATTATTAGTCATAAATGCTGACCTATCGGCGTTTTTATGCTTGCAGACTCCCTCTCCGCACAATAAAAGAAGTGCATAGCCTCGCTTTGTCCAGATTATCGGGACGGTTCCCGATCCGGATGGCGGGGCTTTTGTTGCCCCGTTTTTATGCCCCCGGCGGGCTTGGCTCGCTGCCCATTGTTCAAGACCAGGAGTCCCGGCCATGGCCGAGAAGATGCTGAAATTCGTTTCGCTGGCGCAATCGACCCCGGACAAGCGGGCGGCGGCGGAACGGGCCAAGGACTTCGACGAGATTTACCGCGAATTCGCTGCCGAGAAGGCCGGCCAGCAGGCCTCGCGCTGCTCACAATGCGGCGTGCCGTTTTGCCAGGTGCATTGCCCGCTGCATAACAATATCCCCGATTGGCTGCGCATGACCGCCGAGGGCCGGCTGGAGGAAGCCTATGAGCTATCCTCGGCCACCAACACCTATCCGGAAATCTGCGGCCGCATCTGCCCG
>DLGP01000095.1:0-140 GCA_002482765.1 Alphaproteobacteria bacterium UBA7691 | reverse complement strand
GGCCATGGCACCGTCACCATCGGCTCGATTGAAAAATACATCACCGAAACCGCGTTCAAGAATGGCTGGGTCAAGCCGCCTAAGCCAACAGGCGCGGAACGGCCGCAGAGTGTCGGCATCATCGGCGCCGGCCCGGCCGG
>DLGP01000033.1 GCA_002482765.1 Alphaproteobacteria bacterium UBA7691 | reverse complement strand
GCTCTGCCTCCGATGTGCCGATCTCCATCCCCAGCACCTCGCGCCGGCCGTCGGTATTGACGCCAACCGCGATGATGACGGCGACCGAGACGATGCGTCCACCACGACGGACCTTCAGATAGGTGGCATCGATCCACAAATATGGCCAATCGCCCTCAATGGGCCGATCGAGGAAGGCCTTCACCTTGCCGTCGATCTCTTCGCATAGCCGCGAGACCTGGCTCTTCGATATGCCGCTCATGCCCATGGCCTTGACCAGGTCGTCGACCGAGCGCGTCGAGATGCCCTGGACATAAGCCTCCTGGATCACCGCCGTCAGTGCCTTCTCGGCCATGCGCCGCGGCTCGAGGAAGCCAGGAAAGTAACTCCCCTTCCTGAGCTTCGGGATGCGCAACTCGACGGTGCCGGCCCGCGTCTCCCAGTCCCTGTCGCGGTAGCCGTTGCGCTGGGCTGTGCGAAGTGAACTCTTCTCGCCCCAGGCGGCGCCAGTCACGGCACCGACCTCCATCTCCATCAGCTTCTCGGCAGCAAAGCCGATCATCTCGCGCAGAAGATCGGCATCAGGCGTCTTCTCCACGAGCGTGCGCAGGTTCATCATGGCGTCGGTCATCGGTGTTCCTTCCAGTCAGGAGTTGGTCTCGCAACCAGACCCTACCGGAAAGCGCCGATGACCACCGTGCTACTCAGCTACACCACGTCCAGGGACGTCACCTTTATGTGAATGCCGTCCCAGGAAATAAGTATGGCGATATCAGCGAGTTGTTATTCAGTTGGCGTTGTATTTTAGCTTCTGTCGCACTGTCATTTACCCCGGATTCAATCAAGGTCGCCAAGCCCGTAACCATCTCACCCGGACCTCGACGCAAATGGCGCCATACCAATGGCCGGCCTGGCGTGTGATGGTGACCTGCATAATCGAGCCACGTAGCGGGCGATGCAGGCTGAGCTTCAGCGGCCCGGAATCCTTGGCGGTATGGCCGAGTTTTGGCAACAGCAGATGTCGGCGGCCATGATCCATTTGGATCTGCTTCGGATCGGGGCGGATAGTTACAGCGAAGACCTGCCCCCCTCAGAACAGAGTGAGTCCGGGTCGTCGCCGCTTCGGGCCGACCCGGGGTTGCCCGGGCCCGTCCGATGCGCTTGACGCACTTCTTAATCCGGCTGTAATCCTTCTCGGGGTCGAGCCCGAGCTGATCGATGCTCTCGTGGATCGTCACGCCGGCCTGGACCAGCGCGACCATGCGATCCGTCTCATCAGCCGTGATCTGCAGCAGATTGATCATGGTCTGCATCGCTTGGGTGTAGCGCGGATCGTAAGACACGCTGTTGAATTCGACGCGCTCGCCGAGCGGGGCGCGCTCGGTTCGCATGAATACCGTCGATTCTATCATTGCAGCAAGAAAAAGCCGACCGATCATGAATGTTACGGTAGAGCGGCTCTATCTTAAGGTGCTTGAGAAGCGCCGTATCAGTCACGATCCGGAGGCCGCTTTGTGCAGACGGAACAGGTTGGTTAATTCCTGGTTCGCCGGAGCATCTTCAAAGGCCTGCATGAACGCAGTGACGACCTCTTCTTTGAAGACGGTAGAGCCGAGTTTGCTCAAGGTATCGCGGGCAACGGTGACGACCGCAGAGATCACAAATTCCGATGACTTGTGCCCCTGCAGCACCGCAGCGCACTCGATCAAGCTCTTATCGGCTCTGGAAATCCTCTGCTCCATCCGGTCATCGTTCACATCCCAGGATTCAGGATCGACGTCTTCATCTACGACTTGCCAGGAGCGGGGTCTCGGCCGGCAGCAAGCCAGTCCCATCAGGGCGACAGATTCAGCGTCCCGGCCAAGGTCGCATTGGACGGGAAGACCAGGAACTCGCCGGCGTCGGGAATCGGGCTGCCGGCAACAAAACTAATTGCTAAGAAGACCGGTCGGCGCGACCGGTCTGGGCCGCAAATTGCTGACGGGAAAAGGTTCCACCAACCGAACGCAATATTTGGCTGCGCCAACCTGAGCCGCCCCATATATCGTGATTTTTGCGGAATTCCATTGGCCATACGCTGCATATACGATAGGCTCCCGTCGCATATGCAGCTCACATTCGGGGCTTTTTCGTTGAACAACCGCAAGTCGCAATCCACTGGGCAAGGAACTGGCAGCGACAAGGTCGTCCGGTTGGCAAGAAGTAGCGAATTCGCTATTTCTGGCGAGCCGCCCGAAAATGAAGATTCCGGCCTGGTGGTCACGCCTCTGAAGATGCCGCGGGATCTCCGCAACGAGCTCGATATTTGGGCTAAGCGCCGCGGCCTGAGCCGGTCGGCCGCCATCAATCTCTGCATCGCAAAGGCTGTGCGCGGCCTGGATTAGGCTGGTGGGTCGGTTTCAATCACGTCACTGATGGCTACATTTCACCGGCCAGCCACGATGCGAGCGAGGCGGAAGCAGCGGCACTTGCACAGCCCATTCCTTGGATCAGTCAAATCATCTGGCAAATGCGAGCCAGAAAGGGCAAACTGGGCCTGCGTGGTAGTAATCCACATAACGATCCATTTATTGGGGATCAGAGCGCCAAATCGACGCTGAAGGCGAGCATCGCCGACCAGAAATCTCGGCTCGATGAGATCGGCCGGATGTATGAGGCGCTTCGATTGCCGCTGATGTCGGTCGAGCCGGCGTCGAATGCCAGCCAATTACTTGGCGCCTACCAGCTGGAAGCCAGGTGCTCTTTGAGTGCTGCCGGCGCCCGATCTGCATACGCACCCCGGATCCCAGAAATTTGGCGCTGCTGAGGGCCTATATGGTGACCAAGCCAGGGCGCGATCTCGGAGCATGGCCCTGAAAGACCGGCACCGAACAACGATTCTGTTTCACGTCATTGTGGAAAGGACGCCGCATTATCTGATCGGCGCCGAATTCAGTGTCGGCCTGGCGCCGGATATTGCTGCGGTGTTTGACGCTCGCCTGAACGGCTCCAACTGCCGAGCAAGATGGAGAGGTAGTTCCGGATAATCAGACAAGATGTTAAGCTATTCTCACTCCTGAGAAGGTCTGGGACTAATGGGTAAAGTGACGAGGAAACGCTAACGAGCGGCATTCAAGGCTAAGGTGGCATTGGGGCAATCTTACCCTTGCCGAGCTTGCTGCCAAGCATGGCGTCCAGGCAGGACGATATGCAGAATGCGGAAATGCTCGTTGCCGATTTGGTGAAGTGGCTGCCCGATGCAGACCATTAGGTTGTCAGCTGCAATGGTAGTTTTGATACTATGATCAATGTCGTCACAGATAAGATCGGCCGCACCCTGTCGGCCATCAAGCCAGCGGCCGGGGCGGCGCTGAGGCGGAAATGATCGGCGGCAAGCAGAGAAAAACCGCCATCGCCCGTTTGCGCCAATTGCCGGCAATCTTTTCGGTGCGCGATCTGGTGATGCTCGATGCCGCCATGAATGCCAATCGCGCCTCGGTTTATTGCCTGCGCTGGAAACAGGCCGGCCTGGTCAAGCCGCTCGGGCCACGGCTCGGGCTATTCCGCAACTTGGTTATGGATCCGACCGGCAGTGAGCTGATCGACACAGCCCTGGTTAAAATTTTCGGCGGCCCCATTGTCGCCGGCGTCTCCGCCTTGCATGAGGCTGGCATCATCACGCAAATCCCGCAACAGGTGCATGTCACCGTCCTGGCAAGCCGCACGCTGCCGAGCTTTTTCGACGTTGTCCTGATGCCGCGGCCATCCGCCTGGTGGATCAAGACGAAGCCGTATCTTACCAAGCCAGTGCCCGATTATATGCGTAGCCTGACGCCAGAGGCCGCCCTGGCCGACATGATCGCAGCTGGGGATCTCCAGAGCCTCGATCCCGACGACTTTGACCTGGATCGGCTCGACATTGATCAACTCGCCGACATCATCGAAGAACTTGGCGCCGAGCCGCCAGCCTGGCTCCGAGATCCTGGTCTGCGGCTCTGAATGTAGAGTAGGCCATGGAGAGATGGGCGGGCCCAGATTTCTCTCTCGCGCTGGCGGAGATTGGTCCCGACCTACTCTGCTTCAGGCACCATGAAATCCAACTTGGCGCCGAGGACATAATCGAAGATGTCGCTGGCCAATACGGTGTCAAATTCTCGAGCAGTGGGCACCCCATATGACCCTCGCCGCAAGCCGGATCCCAGGTGACATGACCACGATTGATGCCGTCGTCAGTCATTTGGTTGAAGAAGGTGTGGGGCGTCCAGGACGGCGTCGGGAAATAATCCAGACTGTCGTCGGGTTCCTTGCGGCATTGCATGACAGAACGGGTGCTGAAGGGGATCATGGCGCCATCCAAGCCCTTCATGTACCAGCTCGGTCTGGATTGCCGCACCTCGCGCAAATCCGGGGTCCAGCTTTCCTTCATCAGCCAGCAGATCTCGGATTTCTCGCGCGACATTCTGCAGAATGCGACCTCGGTCTTTGTCTGCGGGATCGGCGACATGACTGACTTCGCCAATGTGGTCGAGGGTCTCGGGCTTTCACCGGCGGCCGGCCGCATCGTCCAGACCTCGCTGAATGGCCCAACCTCATCCGGTGCGCCCTTCCTGGCCTTCATGCGGATGAAGGACGGCGTCTACGAGCAGCATCTGGTCAACACCCTGGGGCCGATCGAGCTTTGGGCTTTCTCGACCTCGTCCAAGGATGCCGAGCTCCGGCACCGGCTTTACGAGAAGCTGGGTCCAATACGGGCCCGTCAGCGCTTGGCGGCGATCTTCCCAGGCGGTACGGCCGAGGATGAGCTCGAGAAGCGCACCCAATCCATGATCGAGACCGGCCTGTCCAAAGACACCGCCGATTCGAGCGTCATGGACGAAATCGCCAACGAAATCATCAACTGCAAGGGCATTGCCGCCCATCTGAGAGGACAAGGCAATATGGAGAACGATGTGGTCACCTATTATGATTGGGCGAAGCTGCTGCCGGCCGGCGTCAAGGCGGCGCCCCAGAGCATCCTGATGAACCTCTATGATGAGGGCCTGGAGCCGAATGACGTGACTGCGGATACCATCCGTATGCGCCAGGCGCCGAAGCGCCCGGTGAACCGGCCTCATGCCGACCTGATCCGGGCCGGCGCCGAGTGACCTGCTGCCGCGGCCCGGGCGTGGCGCCTGGCCGCCTGGTCGAGGCCCGGCCTTATCTGGGCCCGGCCTTTCCAATTCGGCGAATCTGAGCTATGCAGTGACTCCCCCGGAGGTACTGCATGGCGCTCAAATCGTTTATCACTGAGAATCCCCAAAAGCAGGCATTCATCGCCGAAAGGTTGAAAGAAGCCCTGGCTTGTCACGAGGATCCGGTTGAGGCGATTCAGGCTTACGACACCCCCAAGCTCTGGATTTATTTCACTTCGATCGGTGGCGTGAAGCCATCCAGTTACCTCAATCCCTATGAGGGGTATCGCCTGGCCGCCGGGCTCGACATGATCTTCGCGCCAATGCCAAGCCGCGTCTGGATCCGGCCGCAAATCGTCATCGACGTCTCCGTCATGGGGCGGGGCAATCCTGAGCGCGGCCCCATGCGCCCGACTGCGGTGGTATCGGCGGGCCTGACCTGGATGTCGGAGCCCGTCGGGGACCATGACGACACTGACAGCAGCTACTACATCACCGGCATCTACGCCAAGATGGTGTCGCGACTGTTTTCAGAAGAGCTGGCCGCCCGCCAGAATCACATTCGCCTGGCGGTGAATGTCCACAACCGAGAGCTTTCGGACGATCCCATGTTCAAGCAGGGCGAGCCGGAACTTTAATTCTGGCTCCGCCTCTGGTTTTGGCGCCATCCAGGGCTTGATGCAGATCAGCCCAGGCGCCGCCGCAGGATTTGGCATGGATGATCTGATAGGCGGCGCCATTCCTCAAGCGTGAGCCACGCCTTTGCGTTATATGGCCGAGCGCGCAGCGTATGGCGGCAGCCTGGTCCTTGAAGCTGTGCCGCGCGATGCGGCCGAAGGTGCCCACCCGACCAAAGCGGGTCTCCACCACTATATCCCCGAGCAGGTCGATGCCGGCGTCGATCTCATAATGGCGGTGGCAATTGGTTTCGGGGCAATGGGCCTCGAGGCGTATGGACAGGAAATCCGGGAAAGCCATTCGATCCATCGGCGGTTGGCTGCGATTGGAACAAAATGCTGACCCGGATTTTGTTTGAAGTCCAGATCGTGCAGATCAGGGTGCCGCCTTGGCTGCAGGGTCGGCGGCTTTCTGATTGCGAGCGGGGTCAACGGACTCCTGGCGCAGCAAGGAATAGAGCGCCTCCGTATTGGAGAGCCAGGCTTCCCGGTCAGTATCCTTGACGTCTCCGCGCATCCAGTGCGGCAGATGCCAATTGGCTGCAAATCGCAGCAGGTGGCGATCAGGCAGCATGGCGCCGTCATTCATCTTGACGCCCGACTTCATGATGATGGTGCCGAGGAAGATTTTTTCATCCTGGATGAGGCCCGGCGCCACGACATTGACACGGCGCCACCCCTTCGTCAGGAGGAGCAGCAAGGCTGTGCGCATGGCCTCCTCCTTGTTGTCCTGGCCGCCGCTGATCTCAAACCAGGAGCCGTGATCAGTTATCGCGGTGCCATCCTTGGTCTGGTATTCCAGGCAACGCACCTTTTTGGCGGCGATGCGGCCGGAAACCGCTTCGGCGGCCCAGATCTGATAATCGCGGTTTTGCAACGCCATGTGGTAGCCCTGTTCGGGCAGCATGGTGTCATCCTTGGTTTTGACGAGATCGACGCGGATGAGGGTCGCTTTGGTCTTGGTCATGACAACTCCTGTGCAATCGGGGCGCCTTTGGGTTTAGCGAACCACTTCTCGCGCCCGGCCTTGATCTCCTCCATTTCGCGGAGGCTTTCGACATCCGGGAATGGCAACGCAGACACGGTCCAGATGCCGTCTGGGTATTCTACCCCAATCTCGGAAATTGCCTCCTTGGCATAGCGGCTTGGGGCGTCAATGAAGGAAACGTGACCCATAAGTGCTGCAACAGTAACGATGCGGTTGAGTGATTTCGCATTGGCGGCGAATTGGTGCCGGGTTGAATAAAAGGTGACCTGTTCGGCACCTGGGATATTGACCATCAAGTCGCCAAGGAAGCGCGAAGCCTTGCGGGAGACCTGCTCGAATCCGGCCGCCGACTGGATCGTGAGCATGTCCATGAAGATGCGGATCGTTTCGATATCGGCATCACTCATGTGGTTGAGGCCGAGATACCGATAGGGTTTGCGCCCGTCACCATGCCGGCGCTTTGCGGTGACCACCCGGAGCGCTGGCGACATGATGGTGCCGTCAATATCTTCGAAGCGCCCCAGCAAGGTGGCCTTTTCCCATTCTCCCGGGCGCAATCCGGTCAAGGTGGCGGCTTTGATCCATTCAGCGGTAAGGGCGCCGAATGTGGACCATGACTTCCTGGCGGCGGTGATGACCTCCTGTCGGACAGGCGGTGGAAAGCCAGTTTTGCGATCGACCCCGACCTTCCCCTTGCCGCCGGAGCATTTGAGATTGGCGATCAGGTCGACGACGGTGTCGGGCGCGAGATCATGATGCCGAAACATGAAGAGCACGGCCGCCTTATAGATGAGCTGGGTGCCCTTGGCCCATTGACCCCATTTGGCGAGGAGCAGGTTGACCACGCGAATGGCCAAAGCGTCATGCTCGCCAGTTGTCGGATCTGCGAGGGCAGAGGCCGTCAATTTACTATAGGTTGCGCGATAAAGTTCGGCGGTTTTGGGGGAGATGGATGAGGCCGGCATGCTTCACGAATCCTGTATATTACCTGTCGGAAGTTGAGAGTGAAAAAATGTTAGGTAATGCAGTCAGGCCAGAAGCCGTATGCGTGAGGGGTATATACTGCGCAAGACAAAAAACGACAGGTGCAACCGAGTGATGTGGCTATGCTGTTGGCGCTGAGGGCCTGGCCGCCGTCGTTAGGTATTATCTGACGGAATTTATGAAAGTGGCCAGATTGGCCACTTTGTCCACTTTGGGCACTCTGTCCACTTTGGGCACTTTGAAAAATTCCGTCAGATAATATGGTGTCCGCGCGAATACCGGCGCCTCTGTATTATCTGACGGAATTTTGGAATTGGGCACTCTGGCCACTTTGGCCACTTTGGGCACTTTGGAAAAAAATGTTAGCTAATGCCCTGGCGTGTTTTTTCGCCCGTTGTAGATGTGTGCCATGATCCGACACACAATGACATTATCCGCCACCCTCTGCGCCCTCCTTCTTGCCGGCTGCCAGGCCTCTGGTTCCAGCTCGACAGCAGCCATGGCATCGAAGCCGCCCGAGACGGCGCCCATCGATACCGCCTTGGCGAAGTCGGCCCAGCGGGTGTCGGATGCGTTGACCCGTCTGGCCATGATCGAGCAGACCCGGAATCCGGTGCATCCGGCCTGGTCGGCCTACACCCCCGACATGCCGCCGGAATTCGCCATCCCGATCACGCTGACCTGGACTGGCCCGGCTGAGCAGGCCGCCGGGGTCATCACCAACCAGATCGGCTGGAGCTTCCAGGTGATCGGCAACAGGCCGCAGACTCCGATCATCGTCGCCTTCGATGCCAAGGGCATTGCCGCTGTCGACGTGCTGCGGGATATCGGCCTCCAGATTACCAAGTCGAGCGCCGCCCTGGTGCTGGACGGGGCCAGCCGATCGGTTGAATTCCGTTACCAGGGCCGCTGACCATGACGCCCGCCCGTCTTCTGCTCGGCGCCGCTTTTTTCGCCCTCATGACATTCGTTCAGCCCGCCTCCGTTTCGGCTGCTGATGGCGCCGCCCGTCCACCGAGCCTTGCCGAGCTGCAGGATGTCCGGGCCACCGGCCGCCGGGCCGACGCCTCGCAGGAAATCCGCGGCACCGCTTTGAAGGAGGCGGCCCTGTCGCTTGGTATGCGCGGCGGCCTGGCCTACCGGACGGACGAAATCGGCCGGCAGATTGAAAGCGCATCGACCAAACTCGAGCGCATCTACGACTTCCGTCGCATCATGATCCACGGCCCGGGCGCCACCATGGTCATCCCTGGCGTCGTTACCGAGGCCGAGGAAGCCTGGATCGTTTCGCCGGATGGCTCGAATGTTGGCGCTGCCGAGCGCATCCTGAAAATCCAGAGCCGGTCCAAGCTGACTTCGGCGCCGCCGAATTGGCGTCAATATCTCATTCGCAGCTGGCCGAAGCCTGATCTGCCGCCCGACCTTCTGCTGCCGGCGACCGCCGAAGAGCGTGAGCAATGGCGCAAATGGGTGGTCACTGGTTGGGAGAATGGTGTCCTGCAGGCTGAGGACATCTTCAACGCCGACCTGGCCCGGCTTGAGCGGGATTTTGTTGGCATGACCCGCTATGCAGTGCTCGTCATTGAGGGGCTGATGGATCCGCCAATCCTGGCTCTGGCCGAGCGCGGCGTGACCGGCGGCGGCAACAGCCTGAAGATCGGTGACCGGATTATTCGCATCACGCGCCAGGAGCGCTTGAAGGGCAATGCCGAGGATTGGGCGCCAGCCTTGAGGGCACAGGAATGAGCAATACGGACGTCGTCTATCAGGGGATGCCGCCGAAATTCGACCGCGAGAGCTTCGATCTTTTCCTGGCCTGGGCTTTTGAGCAGCGCGTCTCGGACATCACGATCCAGAGCGGCGAACCATTGTGGTGCGACATCTATGGTGTATTGCGAAAGGTCAATCGGCGCGACCTTGGTCTCCAGGAGGTCGTGGATCTGGTTACGATCATCTATGGCGAAAACGGCGCCGCCCGGCTAAAGGCGGGTAATGACTTTGACGTCTCCTATGTCGTCAAGCTCAGTCGCGAAAAAAGCATCCGCTTCCGCGTCAACGCCACCGCCATCATGAGTGATGACCGGAGCGGCATCCAGATCACCATGCGCGCCCTCCCCGGTGTGCCGCCGCGCCTGCAGGAACAGGATGTACCCAAGGAAATCATCACCGTTTTCAGCGCCAGGCTATATGGCAGCCGTTCGCGCAAGAATCAGAAGCTGCTTGATAGTGTGCGCCAGGCCGTGGAGCAGGCCGGATGATAATCGCTCACCGCATCGCCCTCGATCCGAACAATGCCCAGGCGACCTATCTCGCCCGCGCAGCCGGGGCGGCACGCTTCGCCTATAACTGGGCATTGGCCGAATGGAAACGGCAATACGAGGCATGGAAGCTGGATAACAGCCTGCCCAAACCCTCACAACTGGCGCTGCGCCGTCAGCTGAATTCTATCAAGCGCGAGCAGTATCCGTGGCTGCTGGATGTGACGAAAAATGCGCCGCAAATGGCGATCATTCAACTCGGCGCCGCCTTCAGCAATTTCTTCGCCGGCCGAGCCAAGTATCCGCAATTCCGCAAGAAAGGCATCCATGATCGCTTCAGTCTGACCAATGACCAATTTAGCATCGACGGTTCACGCATCCGTATCCCCAATCTCGGCTGGGTACGGATGCGCGAGGCGTTGCGCTTTGATGGCAAGATCACGTCCGCCACGATTTCCCGTTTGGCTGGCCGCTGGTTTGTCAGCATCGCCGTAGAGACCCGGGATGATTCACACCTGCCGCAAGCCGAAAACCAAGGCGCGGTCGGTGTGGATCTGGGCCTCTCGGCATTGGCAACGCTTTCGACGGGAGAGCCACCGATTCCAGGCCCAAAACCGCACAAGGCTTTGCTGGCCCGACAGCGGCGGCTCTCGCGTAGTTTGAGCCGCAAGCTGAAGGGTTCGGCGAACCGGAGGAAGGTCAAGGCCAAGCTGGGCAGGCTACACGCCCGCATCGCCGCCATTCGCAATGACGCCTTGCATCAGCTCACGACAGATCTCACACGCCGCTTCCATACCATCGGTATCGAGAATCTGCATGTGCGCGGCATGATGAAGAATCGCAGCATGGCCCGGTCCATTACCGATATGGGCTTTTTCGAGTTCCGCCGTCAGTTGGAATACAAGGCGGCAATGCGGGGTGGCCGGGTGGTTGTTGCCGACCGCTGGTTCGCCAGCAGCAAGACCTGCTCGGCCTGCGGCTACAAGGTCGATAGCTTGCCCCTGTCGATGCGCCGCTGGGCATGCCTGGCTTGCAATACAAACCATGATCGCGACGTCAATGCGGCGATCAACCTGCGGAATATGGCGGTGAGTTCCACCGTGTCAGCCTGTGGAGAGGAAGGCGCTGGCCGTTGTCGCAAGACAGCGGTGAAACCGGCCTCGGTGAAGCAGGAAGTCAGCGTTGTTCCTGTGTGAGCAGGAATGAGTAGGTATGACGGAACGGCGCGCAGCCGATCGAGGCATACCCTTCCGCCACCAGCGGATGCGCCGGCAGATCAAACCGGGCGGCATAGGCCGCCAGATCGGCAGCGCTCCAATCCGCCAGCGGATTGAATTTCAGCCGGCCATCCAGCGCTTCCACCAGCGGCAAGCGGCTGCGCGTGCCGGCCTGGAAACGCTTGCGGCCATTGATCCAGGCGGCGAAGGGCAACAGGCCGCGTTGCAGCGGCTCCACCTTGCGGATGGCGCAGCAGGCATTGGCATCGCGGAACCATAATGTACCGGCTTCATCCAGGGCGGCGAGGCGGGCCGGATCGGGCCGCAATATCCGCAGGTCGGTCAAGCCCAGCCGCCGCACCAGGGCGTCGCGATAGGCCAGGGTATGGTCAAACAATTTGGCGGTATCGATGAACAGCACCGGCGTGGCGGCATCGATCTGCGCCACCAGATGCAGCAGGATGGCGGCCTCGGCACCGAACGACGAGACCAGCGTTATGCGGCCGGGGAAAATCTCGGTCAGGGCGGCACGCAACAGGCTTTCGGCCGGCGCACCGCCAAACCGGCGGTTCAGTTCGGCGGCCTGCTCCGCAAGCTCATCATCGACAAGGGCAAGGGCGCTGCTCATCCGGCAGCCTTCTGCGCCAGGCGCTGCTGCAAGGCGGTGCGGCGGCCATCGCCGGTCGGCTGATAGAACACGCCCATCTCGGCCAGGGCTGCAGCATAAACCTGCGCTGCATCCGGGCGCGCCATCTCAAAAGCATCAAAGCCGGCGCGGTGCATATAGAGCAACTGATCCCGCAGCACATTGCCGGTGGCGCGCAATTCGCCGTCATAGCCCAGCCGTTCGCGCAGCAGGCGAGCCTGGCTATAGGCGCGGCCATCGCTGAATTTCGGGAAATGCAGCAGGATCACGGCAAAACGCTGTACATCCTGGCCCAGTTCCGTGGGGTCGGCGGTGTTGGGCAGGCTCAGGCCGAGTGGTGCGTTGCGCTGCTCAAGCTGCGGCTTTTCAGCCTGCCAGCGCGCCAGGCTGATCACCACCTTGCCATGCGCCGGCAGCACCTCGCCATCCGGCACCAGCTGCCAGTCATCGGTGATTTCGGCACCCTGCTTAATGAGCGGCATAGACCTTCTCCTTGAACGGCGCCAGGCCAACGCGGCGATAGGTGTCGATGAAACGCTCATCGCCCTGGCGCAGGCCGAGATAGGTTTCAACCAGTGTGTCGATGGCTTCCAGCGCCGCGCGTTCGTTCAGCGCCGGGCCGATCAAGTCGCCCAGGGCGGCATCATCCGCCGCCGAGCCGCCCAGCGTGATCTGGAAAAACTCCTCACCCGCCTTGTCCACCCCCAGAATGCCGATATGGCCGACATGATGATGGCCGCAGGCATTGATGCAGCCGGAAATCTTGATCTTCAATTCGCCGACATCCTGCGCCCGCTGCCAGTTCTTGAAGCGCAGCGCGATGGCCTGGGCGATCGGGATCGAGCGGGTATTGGCCAGGGCGCAGTAATCCATGCCCGGGCAGGCGATGATATCCGAGATCAGGCCGATATTCGGCGTGGCCAGCCCCTGCGCCTTGAGCGCGCGCCATAGCAGCGGCAGATCGGCCCGCGCCACATGCGGCAGCACCAGATTCTGCTCATGCGTCACGCGCACTTCGCCGAAGCTGTATTGTTCGGCCAGATCGGCCACGGCGGCAAGCTGGTCGGCGGTGATATCGCCCGGCGGCTTGCCCTCTTCCTTCAGCGAGATATTGACAATGCGATAGCCGGGCTGCTTGTGCTGCACAGTATTCTGGCGATGCCAATGGGCAAATTCCACATCCTGGCGCAAAGCCTCCAGCAAGGCCGGCGGTGCTGCTGCCGGCAGCGCGGCATAGGCCGGCGGGGCGAATTGCGCCGCAATGCCGGCGATGATGTCAGGCGGCAGCCGCAGATCGCCATCCTTGATCGCGGCCCATTCGGCTTCCACTTCTTCGCGGATTTTTTCGATGCCGGTTTCATGCACCAGGATCTTGATCCGCGCCTTGTAGAGATTGTCGCGCCGGCCATGGCGGTTATAAACCCGCAGGATGGCTTCCAGGTAACTCAGCAGATGCTGCTTGGGCAGGAAGCTGCGGATGGTCTTGCCGATGAAGGGCGAACGCCCCAGGCCACCGCCGACAAACACCTCGAAGCCGGCTTCGCCCGCCGCATCCCGGTGCATGCGCAGGCCGATATCATGCACCCGCACGGCAGCGCGGTCATTCGGCGAGCCGGTGACGGCGATCTTGAACTTGCGCGGCAGGAAGGCGAATTCCGGGTGGAAGGTGGACCATTGCCGGATGATCTCGCACCACACACGCGGGTCTTCGATCTCATCGGCCGCCACGCCGGCATATTGATCCGTGGTGGTGTTGCGGATGCAATTGCCCGAAGTCTGGATGGCATGCATCTGCACTTCGGCCAGCAATGCCAGCGCGGCCGGCGCATCTTCCAGCTTGATCCAGTTGAACTGGATATTCTGCCGCGTGGTGAAATGGCCCCAGCCGCGATCATAGCGGCTGGCAACCCGCGCCAGGCCGCGCAACTGATAGGCCGCCAGCGTGCCATAGGGAATCGCCACGCGCAGCATATAGGCATGCAGTTGCAGATAGAGGCCGTTCTGCAAACGCAGCGGCTTGAACTCATCCTCGCTCAATTCACCCTTGAGCCGCCGCGCCACCTGGCCGCTGAATTGTGCCAGGCGTTCATCAATCAATTGCTGATCCAGGCTGTCATACTGATACATGATTTTTCCTCAGGCTGCCGCTTCGGCCAGCGATGCCGCTTCGGTTGTTGGCCCGCTGGCGCGGATACGCTCGCGGAACTGCACCGGGCTGGGCGGCTGGCTGCCGGGCAGCACCGGCACCAGATACGGCGCCACCACGATGTTACGCGCCGCCTGGGCATTGGCCTCGGCCAGCAGATCGGCGGCGGCGCCCTCGTCCGGCGCCACCACAGCCTGGGCGATGCTGCGGCTCCAGGCGAAATCCCGGGTCAGGTAAACACTGTCACCGCGCGCCAGATGGTTGGCGGTGACAATCTGCGGGTTGTGCTTGAGCTTGGGGGCTTTGGCCATCGGGGCTTCTTTCAGGCAATCTTGCGGACGGAAACAGCAGCCAGAGAGGCTTTAGCCGGCGCGGTGACACGGGCACGGGCGGCCACAGCGCCGAGCACCAGCAAGGTAGGGCCATCGCCATGGCGGGCAGCCAGGCGCGGCAGGTCGTTCACGGCACCCTGGCTCACCACCTGATCCGGCCGGCTGCCATTCTCGATCAGCGCCACCGGCAGATCGGCTGCCACACCATGGCCCAGCAGCGCCGCACGGATCGCGCCGGCCTGGCTCAGGCCCATATAGACCACCAGGGTTTCGCCGGCCTTGAGCCGTGCGGCCCAATCCAAAGCCGCCGCGCCGCCCTTGGCATGGCCGGTGACCAGGGTGAGCGCGCTGCTCAAGTCACGATGTGTCAGCGGGATGCCGGCGGCGGCGGCGCAGCCCAAAGCAGCGGTGATGCCCGGCACCACCACCACCTCGATGTCATGCGCCGCAAGGTGATCCACCTCCTCGCCGCCACGGCCGAAGATATAGGGATCGCCGGCCTTGAGCCGCACCACACGGCGGCCGGCCCGGGCGGCCTGCACCAGCAGATCGTTGATGCCGGCCTGATCGATGCGGTGGCTGCCCTTGCGCTTGCCCACCGGCACCCGTTCGGCATCGCGGCGGGCGCGGTCCAGCACAGCCGGGGCCACCAGGTCGTCGTAGAAAATCACATCGGCGGCGCCAAGCGCACGCTGCGCCGCGATGGTGAGCAAATCCGGATCGCCCGGCCCGGCGCCGACGATATGCACGATGCCTATCGCCTCATCCTGGCTGCGGTTCAATTCGCGCAACATGGTTTCGCGCGCCGCAGTCAGGCGGCCTTCCAGCACCTGCGCTGCCGCCGGGCCATCGAAGATGCGGCGCCAGAAACGGCGGCGGCTTTCGCCATCGGGCAGCAGGCGGGCCACATTGCTGCGGAAGTCACCGGCCAGCCGGGCCAGATCGCCCAGGCGGCTGGGCAGCAAGGCTTCGATCTGGGCGCGGATACGGCTGGCCAGCATCGGCGCCGTGCCATCGCTGGCAATGCCGATGGTGATCGCCCCCCGGCGCACAATCGCCGGCACGGTGAAATCGGACAGATCGGCGCGATCCACCACATTGAGCAGCACATCACGCGCCCTTGCCGCCTGGGCCACGGCCTCGTTCACCGCCTTGTCGGCAGCGATCACCAGCCGAAAACCATCCAGCGCCGCCGGCGTGAAGGCTTCGGCGCGCTGCCGGATGATGCCATCTGCGACCAGGCCGGCCAGTTCGGCATTGAGGGCCGGCGCCAGTACGGTAACGGCAGCCTGACTGTGCAACAGCAGGCGAATCTTGCGCGCCGCATCCTCGTCGCCACCCACCACCAGCACGGGCCGCTGGCGCAGGTTCAGGGAAATCGGGAAGGAGGACATCGCGGGTTATCCTGGCGGCTGGGGCAAAAACACGCCGAGCCATTGCTGGCGCGGCTATGCCAGGCAATATTTTACAGCAACGAGATATAATCAAGTTAGTTTTACAAATTTCTCCAACTAATAAAATTTTTCAACATTATATTTTGTGTTAAATATAACAAGTCATTGATATTGCTACTTCGACGTGGCGCGGAATACACCATCCCAGCTTTCGCCCGGCGGTTCAGCGCGGAAAAATGCCACCCTTTCGGCATAAAGATCGTAAAGCTCGTCAAGTTCCGGGCAGCGCTGGCGCAAATCCGGCAGGGCGGCTTCAACCGCATCCCAATCCTGCCGCCTATAGGCCGCCAGCATGGCATCATGCGCCGCTGCGGTTTGCTGGAACTCGGCCGAGGCGGCCAATTCCGCCTTGCCAAGCAGGGCGAAGATACGCACCGCCTCGGTCTTGCCCTTCACCGCGATCAGGTCGAGTTCCAGCATGGCCCAGCCCGGCGCCGCCGCCCGGGTCGCCTCGCCCACCACCACATCCACGCCATAGGTTTTGGACTGGCCCTCAAGCCGCGAGGCCAGATTCACCGCATCGCCCAGCACGGAATAATCGAAACGCTGCTTCGAGCCCATATTGCCGACCACGCATTCGCCGGTATTCAGGCCAACACCGATCTTGATCGGCACAAAGGGGATATTCTGCTCTTTGGCTTCGCTTTCCAGCTTGGCGTTCAATTCCTCCAGCCGCTCGAACATGCGCAAGGACGAGGCACAGGCATTGTCGGCATGCTTGGGATCGTCCAGCGGCGCATTCCAGAATGCCATGATGCAATCGCCCATATATTTGTCGATGGTGCCCTTGCGATCCAGGATCACATTGGTCATCGGCGTCAGGAAACGATTGATCAGTTTGGTCAGGCCCTGCGGATTGCCCTTGAACTGCTCGGAAACCGCCGTGAAGCCGCGAATATCGCAGAACAGGAAGGTCATCTCGCGGGTTTCGCCGCCCAGCTTCAACCGCCCCGGATCGGCCGCCAGCTGCTCCACCAGGGCCGGTGACAGATATTGCGCAAAGGCGCCGCGCACCTGCTTCTTCTCGGCTTCGGTGCGCAGATAGCCGGCCAGCGAACCAGACATATACACCATGAAACCGGCCAGGGCGGGCGAAACCGGATCAATCAGCAATTGATGCGCCCTGTAGCCATACCAGGACAGGCCGATCGCCAGCGCGATGGCGCCGGCGCCAAACAAAGCCGCACGCAGCGCACCGCCGCGCAGCAAAAGCAGGATCAGGCCGCCGCCCAGCAGGATGGTGAACACCCATTCCAGCCCCTCGGACCAATCCGGCCGTTGCAGGAAATGCCCGAGCAGAACCTGCTCGATGGCCTGGGCATGCGCCTCCACACCCGGCATCACCGGGTTGATCGGCGAGGGCCGGATATCGCGCAGGCCGGCTGCCGAGGTGCCGATCAGCACAATATTGCCTTCCAGCAATGCCGGATCGAAGTCGCCGGCCAGAATCTTCCAGGCCGGCAGGTAACGCTCCGCCACCGGCATGGTGAAATGCACCTGCAATTCACCGCTCGCCGTGGTTGGCACTTCATAAGCGCCGATCTTGATATTGTTGATGCCGCTGGCGGCGCCAAAAGCGGTTTCACCGCTGGCGCCGGAGGATTTCACCACATAGCTGCGGGCGCCCTGGGCAACCCGCAACCCTTCCGCCGCGATGCTGGGCAGCAACTGGTTATTGAGCCGGAACAGCAGCGGCACCGAGCGGATCACCAGATCGCGCCCCGGATGGAAATTGAACGAGCCATTGCCGGCGGCAGCCTGCTCAAAGGCCGGCAGCGTGACGATGGCGCCCTTGAAATACCCTGGCAGGAACAGCTTCGGATCGTCGCCGGCAGCGGCAAAGCCGGCGCGTGTGCGCGGCTTCTGGCCGTTATCATCTTCCACCAGCACAAAGCCGGTGACGACATTTTTGGCCTGGCCGATAATGTCGGCCAGCAAGGCATCATGATCGGGCAGATCACCCAGCCGGCCGGCAATATCACCCGCGCCAGTCAGTTTTTCCCAGATTTGCGCCACCTGGGCCGGCGAGGTGCGATCCGGTTCGGCAAATACCACGTCAAACACAATGGCCGCCGCGCCGGCATTGGCCAGTTGCGCCACCATCTCGGCCACCACCGGCCGGGGCCAGGGCCATTGCAGGCCGATGCGGCCCAGACTGTCATCATCAATATCAATAATGCGCACCGGCGCTTTCTGATACTCGCGGGGCGCGATGCGTTGATAATAATCAAACACCAGAACGCGAAAATCGGTTAGCAGGCCGGCAGGATCAAGGCCGCGCAGCAGCAAGGCCAGCAGCAAAACCAGGGCCGGCACAACAAGACCGGTCTGCTTATAAATTCGCATTGCCTGCTCCTGTTCCCCTGCTGCGCCTTAGTATAACCGGCAAGCCGTAAAAAGCCCGGAATTCCAGCTTCGCAACGCGGGAAAAATTGCTTATTCTGTGGCCAGTTGCAAGCGGCGATAGTTTCAGTATCGGGGGAAGGCTTAGCGTGATGCAGATCAAGCAATCGGCCATGCGGTGGCGGCGTTGCGCCGCCACTTTGCGCTCTATGTTTCCCGCCCTGATGCTGAGCGCAGGCCTGTTGCTGGCGCTGCCGCAAGCCGGTCAGGCGCAGAATATCACGCCGGATGCGGCCTATGACGATGCCTTCAAGGCGATGCTCAAAGACCCCGGCAACCTGGACAAGACTTTCGCCTATGCCGAAGCCGCGATCCGTGTCGGCGATCTGGAAGGCGCAGTATCGGCGCTGGAGCGTATGCTGTTCGTCAACCCGAACCTGCCGCGTATCCGCGTCGAACTCGGCGCGCTGTATTTCCGCCTCGGCTCGTTCGAGACCGCACGCAGTTATTTCCTCGGCGTCAAAGAAGCCACCGACACGCCGCCGGAAGTGCGCGCCAAGGTCGATACCTTCCTGGCTGAAATCGACAAGCGCCAGTCGCGCCACAAATGGTCCGGCTCGGTATTCGTCGGCGCACGCTGGCAATCCAATGCCAACACCGCTTCGGCCGATGGCAATGTGTCGGTATCCGGCATTGCCGCCACGCTTGATTCGCAATTCACCCAGAAGAAGGACTGGAATGTTTTCGTGGCGGCGAATGCCAAGCATAGCTACGAGATGGACCCGGCCAGCGCGGATACCTGGGACAGCACCATCACCAGCTATGTGGCGCGCCAGGCAGCGCAGAAAACCATCGATGTGACCCTGGGCGAGATCACCACCGGCCCGACCATGAAGCTTTTGCCGGGCAATGATCTTGACCTGACCTTCCGCCCCTATGGCATCCTGACCTATGTTGCCATCGACGATGTGCGCGACTTCTTTGCCCCCGGCATCGGCGCCTCGATGAGCGCCACGCTGACGCCGATGACCCTGGCCGAGATCACCGGCGAATTACGCGACAAGCGCTACCGCGACAGTTTCAAATCGCCCACCAAAAGTGAGCGTGACGGCCTGGAACGCAGCCTGCGCCTGCGCATGGTGCAGGCCATCAACGATGATTTCAGCCTCAATCTGGCCGGCAGCCTGACCCAGCAGGAAACCACGTCCGACCCGCAGACCAATCTGGAATACGCGCTGACCTTCGGCGCCGCCTATAATTTCGACGCGCCTTTTGCCGACATGCCGCGCTGGACCCTGATTGCCAGCGCCACGCGCGCTTTCACCGCCTATGATCAACCCGACACCACCATCGACCCGAATGTGACCCGGTTTGACAAGGATTGGCGCTTCTCGCTCACCCAGGCGATCCCGCTGAACAAGGATTGGACTGTTGTGGCCGTGCTGGCGCGCACTTTGCGCAGTTCATCGCTGCCGAATTACCAATACAGCAATAACGCCGCCACTTTCGGCGTCAGCTACCGTTTCTGAGAGGGATCAGCCATGACCACCGCTCGCCGTCATCTCGCCCAAGCCACCCTGCTCGCCGCCCTGCCGGCCTTTGCGCTTTTTGCCTTCCAGGCCTGGCCGGCCGCGGCCGCTTCCGAGCCGATTGGTGTTGCCGCCGCGGTGAACCCCGATGCCACCGGCACACCGCCGCAGATGGAACGCCGCATCATCGAAGTGGGCACCAACATGCTCAGCAATGAGCGGGTGGCGACCGGGCCAAACGGCCAGGCACAGTTGATCTTCAACGACGGCAGCGCCTTTTCCATCGGCCCGAACAGCGAATTGACGCTCGATAGCTTTGTCTATGATCCGGCCAAAGGCACCGGCCAGATGGCTTTGACCGTGACCAAGGGCGTGTTCCGCTTTGTCGGCGGCAAAATCTCCAAGGACAATCCGGTGCAGATCAAGGTGGGCGCCGCCACCATGGGCATCCGTGGCGGCATCGCCACGCTGAACACCCAGCCGGGCCAGCCCACTGTGGCGCGTTTCCTGTTCGGCCGCGAAATGTCGATGAGCCAGGGCGGCGTGACCCAGGTGACCACCCGCCCCGGCACCGCCATTGATCTGCCGCCCGGCGCCCCGCCGCAGCCGCCGCGCCCGGTGACCGCAGCAGAAATCCGCCAAGCCAACAGCCAGCTTGAAGCCCGGCCCGCCGCAGCCGGCGGGGGCGGCGGCCAAGGCGGTGGTCAGCAACAAGGTGGTCAGCAGCAGGGTGGCCAGCAGCAGCAAGCCAGCGCGCCCGCCGCCGCGCCGCCGCCGCCAGCCGCGATTGAAGGCCGGCTGGATAGCTCGGGCGTGTCGCAGCAGAATTCCGCCACCCCGCCCAGCGCCATTGTGCCGGTGGCGCCGCCGCCACCACCCGTGCAGCAGCAGGCGGCCGGCACTGGCGGCCAGATCAACCAGACCCAGCGCGCCGCGCAACAGGCCAACAGTTCGGTAAGCCAGAGCCAGACGCAAACACAGAATCAGCAAGCGCCAACCAATTCCACCAGTATTGCCTCGCTGAACGGCCGCGAAGGCCGTTTCCTGTTCGGCAACAACACGAATGCCGCCTTGTATAGCAGCGTGGATACCGCTACCGGCAATGCCACGGTGAATAGCGACTACAATCAGCCGGTCAGCAATTTCCAGCAGTCGATTGTAAACGGCGTCACCACGTTGCGCGCCAATATCAATGCCACGCCGCTGAGCACCGCCAATGCGATCAGCCTGCCAACCGTGAGCAGCGGCGGCTTCACGATTTCCAACATGGCCTCGCCCTATGGCAATTTTGGCGGCTATGGCTACAACACGTCGGGCCGTGATTATTTCTATTACACCCTGACCAACACATCGAACAGCGATGTGAAAATGGCCCTGTTCGGCGGCACGCCGACATTGCCGGCAAATTTTCGCACCACCGGCTTCGGCACCTACACCTTGCAGGATGGTTTGAGCAAGGTGCCGCTGATCGGCGACGAGGTGAATAGCAACACCGCTCTGGTCGGCAAAGTCACCGCTTCACCGCTTTATACAATCTACAGTGCCAATCTGGCGCCCAGCAGCCTGGCTTCCGGCAGCCCGGCTTTGGCCCTGCAAGCCTCAATCGCGATTTCCGGCCAGGGCAGTGCGCAAAGTTCACTGATGGCCGGCATGACCAGCGTGTTTGCCAGCGATGCGACCAATAACGACATGGTGCTGACCGGCGGCGTGCGCGGCTCGTATCGCGCCAATGCCACCGACACCACGCAGCGCTACGCCTCCAGTGTCAGCAGCGCCGCCGTGGGCAGCAATGGCTCGGCAATTTATGGCAGCAGCGGCGAATATCTGGTGCTGACCCCGGATACACTGACGCTGGATCCAGGCACCAACAGCGTCACCCGCACCACACAGAGCGGCGTGCGGGTGCAGCCGGGTACAACGCCCATCGTGGAAGATTATTCTTTTGTGAATGGCGCGGTGCGCAACAGCAGCAACCCCACTGCGGTGACGGCACCAAGCCGCACCACGCAGGTATTGCAGGGTTATGCTGCCGGCATGCTGGAAAGCTTCGGCCAGACCGACCAGAAGCTGAACACCAACAGCAACGATCCACTGCAAGTGACGCTGAGCACCAATGCCACCAACAACCGGCTGGAAGCCACCTTCAACCTGCAAGCCGATGGCCGCGCCTTCAAGCTGGAATTCGGTGATACAAGCGGCGGCGGCGTTGGCCGCTCGGCCTTCATCAACGATCAGCTTTATGCCGCGCGCGAATCAAATTCCCGCAGCACCACAATCAACACGGTGGATGTTGATACCGCCCAGCATCTGATGGTCTCGTCGAAAGTGGCCAGCGTCGATACCAGCTTCATCCCCACCGGCGCCAGTTTCTGTAGCGATTGCGACAACCTGTCCTGGGGCTGGTGGCTGAGCAATATCCGCGAACCCTCTGCGGGCCCGGTGGATCGGGTGCATCTCGGCACCTATGTCACCGGCTTTCTGCCCAGCACCAGTGCCATTCCGCTCACCGGCACCGCCACTTTCAAAGGCCATGCCATCGGCAGTGTGAACAATAACGGCAACCGTTATCTCGCCCTCGGCAATTACATCCAGGGTTGGAATTTCAGCACCAAGACCGGCACAGTCTATCTGGCGAATTTTGACAGCTACAGCTTTGTTGGTTCGCCAAGCAGCTCAAATGGCCGCGAATTCATCGGCAGCCTGAGCCAGCAGGGCACCGGTGGCATGAGCGGCAGCCTGGCCGGCTCGTTCTTCGGCGCGGGCAGCAACGCAACGCGCAATGTCGGCGGCCAGTTCAGCCTGAACGGCACCGGCTATTCAGCCACCGGCACTTTTGCTGCCGGCAGCAGCACCACGGCGCTGGGTTTCCAGGGCCGCTTCCTGCGCAGCGATCCGAATAACAGCGTGCAGGCCTTTTCCGGCTTCAACAACATGACATTGCGCGCCAACGCGGAAGCGGCTTACAACAATTCGTCGATCACCTTCTCGCGGCTTGATACATCCTGGATCAAGGCCAATACCTCGCAGGGCGAGTTCTATTTCTACGCCGCGCCGCAGAATTCCGGCTATTCGGTGAATGAATGGAATGCGCTGTCGCCCTATGGCGAACAGGCCGGCACCTTGTTTTATGCCGCTGACCAGACCTTCTTCTTCGCCGGCCTGCGCGATGCCAGCGACGCCACCGCCCGCACCGTATTGTTTGGCGGCACGCCCACCACCACGGCGCAATTCCCCACCACCGGCCTGGCACAATTCGGCATGGGCCAGAGCAACAACCCGGTGCCGTTTGCCAATACCAACATTGCATCCACCGATGCGATGGCAACCGACCGCTATGTCTCGCCGCTTTATTCGGTCTATTCCAGCAACATCACCTATGCCGGCACCAATTCGTCGCCTGAACGCGCCGTGCAGGTGCAGGCTTCCATCGGCATTGCCGGCCAGGGCTCGGCGCAGCAATCCTTCCTGGTGGCCGAAACCGGCAATTACATTGAGGAATCGGCGAAGAATTCCATCGCCTTGACCGGCGGCATGCGTGGTTCGATACGCAGCAATGCCACCGGCCTCACCACCCGGCTGGTGGCTAATGTGACCAGCGCCGATGCCGGCAGCAGCAATGCCATCTATGGCAGCGGCGCCGAGCATATGGTGCTGACCCCGGATGCCATGGTGACCAATACCAGCAGCATTGATCGCGAAACCGCCCTGGCTTTCAGCCAGCCGCACGACAACCTGGCCGGCACGGCCTATAATTATTTCGAGGTGGTTAATAAGCAGACCCCCTCAGCCTTGCTGACCAATACGGCGCGCACCACCCAGACGCTGAACGGCTATACCGCCGGCCTGATGGAAGTGAATCCGACGGGCAACACCACGGTCAACAGCACCGACCGGGTGTTTGCCAATCAGAATGATTCCGCGACCGATGTGGTGATCCAGACCAACGCCACCAGCAACCGGGTGGCGGCAAGTTTTGCGCTCGACGACCAACAGAATGCCGCCGGCGCGCACGCCTATCAGCTCTCATTCGGCTCAACCACCGGCACCTCCTCGGGCTCGTCGGCCTTCGTCAACGACAAGATTTATGCCGCGCGTGACATTCCGACCTCGACCAGCAGCACTTACAACACCAGCACCACGATTGATAATCGCGGCATCATGGTGACGCATAGCCTGGCGCAGGTGAGCAGCAATGCTCTGCCCAGCGGGGTGACCTTGTGCAGTTGCGAATTCCTGCAATGGGGCTGGTGGATCACCGATATCCGCCATACCAGCGGCGCCACCAATAACGAACGCGACCGAGTGCATCTCGCCACCTGGGTGGCCGGCGTGCTGCCGAATGTGGCGGAAATCCCCACCACCGGCACTGCCAATTATGCCGGCCATGTTGCCGGCAATGTGAACAATAACGGCGCCCGCTATGTCGCTTTCGGCACCTATAACCAGAGCTGGAATTTCGGCACCAAGACTGGTGGGGCTACGATCACCAGCTTTGACAATATCTCGAATATCTCGGGTACGCTGAGTTCCAGCAATGGCCGTGATTTCAGCGGTTCGATCAGTGGCGGCGGGGTGAGTGGCGCCATGGCCGGCTCGTTCTTCAAGGGCGGCAGCGATGCGGTGAAGGCGGCGGCGGGCAATTTCACCCTCACCGGCACCAACTATCAGGCCGCCGGCACTTTCGCCGCGCAAAAGCCCTGATGGTATTGCTGCCGCCGGGCAGCCGGTTTGCTGGGACGACGCGGCCTATGATGCGGCAGAGCAGACGATCCGTCTCAGCCGCCGCATGGAGCGGGCTCTAAGCTAAAGCCGGGCGGCTGCTGCCTGGCTGGCGGCGAGGCGCTTGGCCAGCATCGGCGCCATGACCGTACGCATGCCAGCCAGCACGGTTTCACCCGCCCCTGCGGGTGAGCCGGCGGCAAAGGGCGGCGCCGGGTCATATTCGATGGAAAGCTGGATCGCCTTGGCGGTGTTTTCATCCAGCATTTCGGCCACCAGCTTGAGCGCGAAGTCGATCCCGGCAGTGACGCCGCCACCTGTGGCGCGGTTGCGGTCGATGACATAGCGCTGCTGCACCGGCTCGGCGCCTAACAGCGCCAATTGATCATGCGAGGCCCAATGCNNAGCAACCCGGCCGCGCCCAGCACCAGCGCACCGGTGCAGACCGACGTGATCCAGCGCGCATGGGCTGCCTGATCGCGCAGGAAACCCAGCACCTCGTCATCCAGCATCAGATCAATCTGCCCCGGCCCGCCCGGTACGCAGATCACATCCAGGGGTGGGCAATCCGCCAGCGTGCAACTGGGCAGCATCTGCAAACCACGATCACAGCGCACCGGCGCCAGGTTTTTCCAGGGCAGATGCACCTGGGCGCCGGGGGTGCGGGCAAAAACCTCAAACGGCCCGGTGAGATCAAGCTGGGTCAGATTGGGAAACAGCAACAGGCCGATCTGCATGGCGCTTCACTCCGGGATGCAAAAGACGGCCGAAGCATAGAGTCAAACCGGCCCGATGCGCCAGCGCGGCCGCGCCAGCATCACCAACGCGCCGCCGGCATCGCGCAATTCCACCCGGCCCTGCACATCCTGCGCCACGCTCCAATCCTGTGGCTCGACACGACATTCAGCAATGATGGTGCCGCGCGCTTTTTTAAGAAAATCGCTATCCATGCCGGTGACGATCCAGCGCCCCTGGCTGGGCTGGCCGGTGCTCATCGCCAGATTGGCAGTGGTTTCCGCCAGAGTGATCAACGCCGTGGCATGGATTGAGCTTAGATGATTGCGCACGCCGCGATACTCACGCAGCCGCATGCGGGCATGGCCGGGTTCCAGGTTGAGCACATCCGGCCGGATCGTGGCGGCATAGGGCACCACCAGGCCAAGCATACGGCCAAACAGATAGCGCCCGCCCGGCAGGCGATTGAAACGCTGCCATTGCCGCATCAGCGGCGGTTGACTGTGTAAAGCTGCGGACATCGGTTTGCCTTTCGTCTTACACTTTGCCGGGCAGCAAAGCCGCCACGGCCAGATCGCCCAGATGCTGCGCCGCCTGGGCCGGCTGCTCGCGTGCCTGTCCATCCAGCCAAAGCCGCAGCCACAACTGCGCCGGGCCGATCAACTGCGCCAGCAGGATTTCCGGCGGCAAAGCGACCAAAGCCGCGCCATTTGTGGCCGTGCGGAACAGCGCGCCGATTTCGGCATGGAAGGCACGGGTACCGGCACGGATATCGGCATCAGCCTTGGCCAAGGCACCGGCGCGGCGCGCCGTGGCCAGAAACGCCGCCTCGGCGCGATGCTGAGTGGCCCAGCCGACATGGCCGGCAACACAGGCGCGGATCAGGCTTGGCGCATCCCCCCTGGCCTTGCCCAAAGCTTCCAGCAGGGCGGCGCGTGATTCAGCCAAACAGGCGGCATAGAGCGCCGCCGCGATGCCTTCGCGGTCGCCAAAAAAATGATAGATGCTGCCAATGCTGGCGCCGGCCGCCTCGCGGATCATCTCAATGGTGCTGCCTTGCAGGCCATGGCGCGAAAAACAGGCCAGCGCCGCCGCCAGAATACGGGCGCGGGTGATGGCGCCGCGCGGCACTTTGCCTGGTTGAAGGGATTTTGCTGCGGGCCGTTTTGCCATGCGGCGCAGCATAGGCTTTAATAGAATTTATTTCTAGAGGAATATTTTATTTGTACCTATGGCGGCAATCCGGCCCTGGATTAAGCCGCGCAACAGCGCCAGATTGCTGCCAGACACAAAAAATAATGGAGGACAGCGCCATGCCGCTCGACACGACCTTCTCCCGTCGCCTTGGCCTGGATTATCCCTTGCTGCAAGCGCCGATGGCCGGCGAAACCGCCACCCTGGCCCTCACGCTTGAAGCCAGCCGAGCCGGTGCGCTGGGCTGCATCGGCGCCGCCTATTTCACCCCAGAAAAACTGCGCGACACCATCCGCGCCCTGCGCGCCGGCACCGACCGCGCCTTCAATATCAACCTGTTCATGCCATTGCCCTGGAGTGTTGATCCGTCCCGCATTGCCGCCTATCAGGCTGAAATCACCCGCGCCCATGCCGAGCTGGGCTTGCCGGCGCCGGATATGCCGGCCCAAATTGAGGAAAGTTTTGACGCCCAGATTGCCGTGGTGCTGGAGGAAGCGCCGCCGGTTTTCAGCTTCACCTTCGGCCAGCCCAGCGCCGAACTGATGCAGGCGCTGCATGCGCGCAATATCTATGTGATCGGCACCGCCACCACCGTGGCCGAGGCCGTGGCATTGGAGCAACGCGGCGTGGATGCCGTGGTGGCCCAGGGCATGGAAGCCGGCGGCCATCGCGGCAGTTTCCTCAAGCCGATAAGCCAGTCGCTGATCGGCAGCATGGCGCTGGTGCCGCAAATGGTGGATGCGGTGACTATCCCGGTGATTGCTGCCGGCGGCATCAGCGACGGGCGCGGCGTGGCGGCGGCTTTATGCCTCGGCGCCCAGGCCGTGGCGCTTGGCAGCGCCTTCCTGCTTTCGGATGAGGCCGGCACCAGCACCGCCTATCGCGCGGCATTGCAAGCCGATGGCAATAGCGAAACCAGCCTGACCAAAGCCTTTTCCGGCCGCTATGCGCGTGGCCTGCGCAATGATTTCCTGTTGCGGCTGGAAGGCCGCGAAGATGCCATCCCGGATTTTCCGATCCCCAATGCGCTGAGCCGGCCGATGCGCCAGGCGGCGGCCAAACAGGGCAAGGCGGGCTACCTGTCGCTCTGGGCCGGCCAGGCGGTTGCCCTGGCACGGCCCGAGCCGGTGGCGGCCATTGTGCAGCGCGTGATGCAGCAGGCCGAAGCGATTTTGGCTAAGGCTTGATTCAGAGCCGGCTTCATTGCTAGGTGCGGGTATGGGACCACTTGAATCATACCGCGCCAAGCTTGCAGCCGGCGACTTGCAGGGCGACGAGGCGCAGGAACTGGGCGCCGAAAAGCTGGAATTGCTCAGCCGCCGCCTGGCGCATTACCAGCCCGGCAATGGCGATGCCGGCTGGCTGCAACGGCTCAGCTTTGGCCGCAAACGCGAGCCGGCGCCGCAGGGCCTCTATATCTATGGCGATGTGGGACGCGGCAAATCCATGCTGATGGATCTGTTTTTTGCCGCCGCGCCGGTGCAGCGCAAAAGGCGGGTGCATTTCCATGCCTTCATGCAGGACGTGCATGCGGCGATTTTCCGCTATCGCAGCCTGCCGACCGATAGCGCGGAAAAGAAAAAAGGCGGTGACGATCCGATCAAGCCGGTGGCCAAGGCCATCGCCGAGCAGGCTTGGCTGCTGTGTTTTGACGAATTCCAGGTCAGCGATGTGGCCGATGCCATGATCCTGGGCCGGCTGTTCCAGAAATTGTTTGATCGTGGCGTTGTGGTGGTGGCTACGTCCAACCGGGCGCCGGACGAACTGTATCTGAATGGCCTGAACCGGCCGCTTTTTGTGCCATTCATCGCGCTGTTCAAGGAAAAGCTGGATGTGCTGCATCTGGCGGCGGCGCGGGATTACCGGCTGCAACGCTTATCCGGCAGCAAAGTGTGGCATAGCCCGCTGGGCCCGGCCGCCGATGCGGCGCTGGAACATGCCTTTGCCCTGCTCACCGATGCCGCAGCCGGCGAGCCGGAAAGCCTGGAACTGCTCGGCCGCAAACTGATCATGCCGCGCCAGGCGCGCGGCGTGGCCTTTTGCGACTTTGCCACATTGTGCGAACAGCCGCTGGGGCCGGCCGATTTCCTGGCCCTGGCCAGGCGCTATCACACGCTGATCCTGAACCACATCCCGGAACTGAACCCGGACAAACGCAACGAGGCCAAGCGCTTTGTCACCCTGGTGGACACGCTGTATGAAGCCAAGGTGAAGCTGATTGCCGCCGCCGCAGCACCACCCGAGACACTCTATCCCAGCGGCGATGGCGCGTTTGAATTCCAGCGCTGTGTCAGCCGGCTGAATGAAATGCAGAGCGACGATTACCGCGCCTTGCCGCATATGGCGGGTTGAAGAAAGCCTCAGGCCAGGCCGATCCAGACCGCCAGGGCGCGTTCAACACGTTGTACTATTTCCGGCTCCAGCATGCCGATTGGCTGGCCAATTTTTTCACGCGGCAGGGTCATGGCCTTGTCTACCATGATCTGTGACACCAGCCGCAGGCCATTACTGGCACTTGGTTCCACCGTGATGCGGAATATCGGGGTGGGCAGAATTGTCGATGTGACCGGCAGCACGGTCACACTACCATGGCTGTCGTTGAACAGATCGGATTGTATCACCAGGGCCGGCCTTGGCTTGCCGTAATCCCCTGGCAAAGCGATGGTGACAATGTCACCGCGCTTCATGCCGTCCAGTCCGTATCATCCTGCAAAGCCATCAGCGCGGCCACGGCCGGCTCATCTGCTTCCGCCGTCGCCAATCGGGATTGCCGGCGGCATTCAGCGGCAAACAGCTTGGAGCGGCTGTCAGGCAGCCAGAGCTGAACCGGGCGCAGGCCCTTGGCCCGCATCCGGTCGCGATAACGTCCCACTGCATCGGCAGAGCGGCTAGTCATGACATGCCTCGCAACAGCTTATATGACATGTAATATAGGATGTTAAGGCAGCCACGGCAACAGGCGGGCTAATTTCAGCTTGGCAACACCAAGTCGCGGGCACCGTCGAGGCGGGCTTCCAGCAGCAGCGCGCCGGCCAGGATGGCGCCGGTGAGGCGGGCATCGGTCAGATCGGCGCCGGTCAGGTTGGCCTGGGTCAGATCGGCATCGCGCAGATCGGCGGCCACCAGGCTGACGCCGGAAAGATTGGCATTCACCAGCTTGGCCAGTTTCAGCTTGGCGGCGCCCAGATTGGTGCGCGCCACGCGGCCGGCGCGGGCTTCATCCCGGATTGCCGCCAGATTGGCGGTGGAAAGATCAACCCCATCCAGCACGGCACGGCTCAGATTGGCGCCGCGCAGATTGGCTTTGCGCAGATTGGCATTGCGCATATCGGCAAAATTCAGCCGCGCCAGCGCCAGATTGGCATTGGCCAGCATGGCATTGGTGAAGCAGGCGCGCTCCAGCAGCGCGCCCATCAGATTAACGCCGCTCAGATTCATGCCGCTGAAATCAAAATCCGACAGATCGGCGCGTTCGCCCTCTTTGCCTTCACTTTTGACCCAAGCCTCATGGCGCTCCAGCAACGCCGTCAATTCCTCGCGGCTGTAGCGCGATATGGCGGCGAATACTGCTTCGGCGAATTCCGGCAATTCCTTCATCGCCTGGTCGAGAATCGCACCGCGCAGATCGGCCCCGGCAAAATTGGCGCCGCCAACCTTGGCACCGGCAAGATTGGCGCCAGCCAGTTTGGCGCCGCTGAAATCAGCGCCGGCCAGATTGGAATCATTCAGCCGGGCCGAAACCAGCTGCGCCTTGCGCAGATCGGCGCCGGAAAGATCAACCGACCCCAGATTGGCATCAGCAAAATCGGCATGCAGCGCAAAAGCTTTGCCCAAATTGGCGCCGGCCAGATCGGCACGCTGCGCCGAGGCGCCGGATAGATCAAGCGGGCGTCGCGCCTGGGCCGAGGCATCGGTAAGATGACCTTCGGCGTCATAAATCGGCGCCACGGCATCGCCGCCCTCGATCTCGGCAAAATTGGCATCATTCAGCCCGGCGGCGCGCAGGCAGGCGCCGCGCAGATCGGCCCAGCGAAAATCGGCGCCATCCAATGTGGCATTGCGGAAATCGCTGCCCGGGCATTTTGACAGGGAAAGCCGGGTGCCATCCAGCCGCGCCCGATGCAGGCGCGCGCCGGTCATATCGGCCTGGGCCAGATTGGCGCCAGACAGATCGGCATCCGACAAATCGGTATAGGCAAGCTGAGCCGGCTTGGCATCGCTACGCCCAGCCAGATGCGCTTCATGTTCGCGAACGACATCGCGCAAACGATCCTGGCTCATCTTCACCAGTTGTCGCGGCGCATCTCTCAGAAGATTCGGCATACCACTATCAACTTATGCTACGGACTTCATTCTACGCCGTGGCTTTCGGCGCCGCAGCAAAAATATACCTTATCAAGACCAAAGTTGGTCTTTTACCCAGATCAGTTGCTCGTTTTGCTATCTGCGACCTAAAAGCTGCAACCAGGAAACAACCAACGGATGGAAAGGCCGGCGACTAACCCCGGCGCTCCACCATATGCTGCTTGATCTCGGCAATCGCCTTGGCCGGATTCAAGCCCTTCGGGCAGGTATTGGTGCAGTTCATGATGGTGTGGCAGCGATACAGCCGGAACGGATCTTCCAGGTTGTCGAGTCGCTCGCCGGTCATCTCGTCGCGGCTATCGGCGATCCAGCGATATGCCTGCAACAGCACGGCCGGGCCGAGATAACGATCCGAATTCCACCAATAGCTCGGGCAGGACGTGGAGCAGCAGGCACACAGGATACATTCGTAGAGACCGTCGATCTTGGCGCGGTCTTCCTTCGATTGCAGCCGCTCACGCGCCGGCGCCGGGCTTTCCGACTGCATCCAGGGTTTGATCGAGGCATATTGCGCATAGAAGTTGGTAAGGTCGGGCACCAGATCCTTCACCACCGGCATATGCGGCAGCGGGTAAATCTTCACCTCGCCATCCACATCATCGCAGGCCTTGGTGCAAGCCAGGGTGTTGGAGCCATCAATATTCATGGCGCAGGAACCGCACACGCCTTCGCGGCAGGAACGCCGGAAGGTCAGCGTCGGATCAATCTCGTTCTTGATCTTGATCAGCGCATCCAGAACCATCGGGCCACAATCATTCATGTCGACGCTGTAGCTGTCGACACGGGGATTCTGGCCGTCATCCGGATTCCAGCGATAGACCTTGAAGGTCTTGAGGCGTTGCTCATGGCTGCCCTGCTGGCTTGGGGCGGCATGGACCTTGCCTTCGGTGAGGCGGGAGTTTTTCGGCAGTGTGAAAGCGACCATGGGGTGGGGCTACCTCAGTAAACGCGCTTCTTGGGTTCGATATACTGGACCTCGTTGGTCAGCGTGTAGGTGTGCACCGGGCGATAATCGGTGGTCACCTTGCCGTTTTTGTCGAGCCAGCTCAGCGTATGCTTCATCCAGTTCTGGTCGTCGCGATCCGGGAAATCCTCGCGCGCATGGGCGCCACGGCTTTCCTTGCGATTGGCGGCGCCGTGCATGGTCACCACCGCCTGGCCGATCAGGTTATCCAGTTCCAGCGTTTCCACCAGATCGGAATTCCACACCATGCTGCGATCCTGCACGCCGATATCGGCCATCTCGCGGTTCACATCGTCGATCAGGCGCACACCTTCTTCCAGCACTTCGCCGGTGCGGTAGACGGCGCAGTTATTCTGCATCGTGCGCTGCATCTTGTCGCGGATGCGGGCGGTGGAACTGCCGCCCTTGGCATGGCGGAAATGATCCAGATGGGCCAGGGCATCGTCGCCGGCATTCTTCAGATCACGATGCTTGGCATCCTTCTCCACCACCTTGGCGGCACGAATGGCAGCCGCGCGGCCAAACACCACCAGATCGATCAGCGAATTGGAGCCAAGCCGGTTGGCGCCATGCACCGAGACGCAGGCCGCCTCGCCGATTGCCATCAGGCCGGGCACCACGCTATCCGGATTGCCATCCTTCAGCGTCAGCACTTCGCCATGATAATTGGTTGGGATGCCGCCCATATTGTAATGCACAGTGGGCAGCACCGGGATCGGCTGCTTGGTCACGTCCACGCCGGCAAAGATGCGGGCGCTTTCCGAGATGCCGGGCAGGCGTTCTTCCAGCACCGCCGGATCCAGATGATCCAGATGCAGGTAGATATGATCCTTGTTCTTGCCAACGCCGCGGCCTTCGCGGATTTCCATGGTCATGGCGCGGCTCACCACGTCACGCGAGGCCAGATCCTTGGCCGAGGGGGCATAACGCTCCATGAAGCGTTCGCCGGCGGAATTGACGACATAGCCGCCCTCGCCGCGCGCACCCTCGGTGATCAGGCAGCCGGCGCCGTAGATGCCGGTGGGATGGAATTGCACAAATTCCATATCCTGCAACGGCAGGCCGGCGCGCAAAACCATGCCGCCGCCATCGCCGGTGCAGGTATGCGCCGAGGTGCAGGAGAAATAGGCGCGGCCGTAACCGCCGGTGGCCAACACCACCATATGGGCGCGGAAACGATGGATGCTGCCATCGGCCAGATTCCAGGCCATCACGCCACGGCAGACGCCGTCTTCGTCCATGATCAGATCAAGGGCGAAATACTCGATGAAAAACTCGGTGTCATATTTCAGCGCCTGCTGATACAGCGTGTGCAGGATGGCATGGCCGGTGCGATCCGCAGCGGCACAGGTGCGCTGCGCCGGGGCCTTGCCGTAATCCTTGGTCATGCCGCCGAAGGCACGCTGGTAAATCTTGCCTTCCTCGGTGCGGCTGAACGGCACGCCGAAATGCTCCAGCTCGATCACCGCCGGCACTGCCTCGCGGCACATATATTCGATGGCATCCTGGTCGCCGAGCCAGTCCGACCCCTTCACGGTGTCGTACATATGCCAGCGCCAGTTATCCTCGCCCATATTGCCCAAAGCGGCGGAAATGCCGCCCTGCGCCGCCACAGTATGGCTGCGGGTGGGGAAAACCTTGGAGATGCAGGCGGTCTTGAGGCCGGCAGCGGCCATGCCCATGGTGGCGCGCAGGCCGGCGCCACCGGCGCCGACAACCACCACGTCGTAGAAATGTTCAGTGACGTTATAGGAGGCGGGCATTGCTCAGGCTCCGAAAAACAGCTTCAGGATCGACAGCGCGCAAAGCGCACCGACCAGGATCACGGCGAAGGTGAGGACAAGCTGCACCACGATCTTGGTGCCCTCGACATGGATGTAATCCTCAACCACCACCTGTAGGCCAAGCTTGAGATGCCAGAACATCGCCAGCACAGCCAGCAGCGCAATCAGCGCCAGCAGAGGATGTTTGAAAGCCGCCACCACGGCAGCATGATCGGCGCTGCCGAGTTTCAGCATCACCACCACCAGGATCAGCAGCAGCGGCACCATGGCCACGGCGGTGACCCGCTGCACCCACCAATGCTGCACACCTTCCTTGGCCGAGCCGAGGCCGCGCACACGCTTGAGCGGGCTGCGCATGGTTTTTGTGTTGTTGCTCATGGCGCGCCCCTCACTTCCACGCAACGGCCAGGAGCCAGGCCACCAGGGTCAGCACCACCGAAGCGATGATGACAACCCAGGACAGCCGGGCGGCAGTGGCCTTCTCAAAACCCCGGCCGATATCCCAGTAGAGATGCCGCAGGCCATTGCAGAGATGGAAGAACAACGCCCAGGTGAAGCCGAACATCACCAGCAGGCCGAGCCAGGAGCCGAGCACGCCCTGCACCAGGGCAAAATGCTCCGGCCCGGCAGCGGCGGCCACCAGCCACCAGGCCAGCAGCAAAGTGCCGGCGCCCAGGCCAACACCGGTGGCGCGATGCAGGATCGAGGTGGCCATGGTGATAGGCCAGCGATAAACCTGCAAATGGGGGGAAAGCGGTCGTTCTACATTCGCCATGTTTCGCCTTCGATCTGGGGCGGTGCGCCGGCGGGATGCTGCTGGCATCCCTTCCCGGCACCCGGAAAGCCAGAGAGGATTGTAGAACCCACCCCGGTCTAGTCAACGATTCCGGCGCTTTCTTACTCCCCGACCGGGCCTATCGCAAGGGTAATGGGGTGTTCCGGGTCAACCTGCTTTGACGGCGCCAACCCGGCACACGCAATCGACAGCTAAGCTGCTTTGAAAATACCCTTATCAGCAGTCTTCAAATGGCATATAATCGTTTGATCCAACTTACAAATGCTTTGGCTTCGGGGCAATTGGCGTTCAGATACCGGCTGCGCACCGCCGTGCCAATACGCAAGCCAGGCTCCTTCTGCCAGGCCAGCCAGGTATGGATTTCCGCTTTTGCGCAATCGGCCGGTTTGAAGCGGCGCGGCACAGGCAAATCAGCAACCACTTTCTGCGCATGTGGCATTAACGTATCGCCTGATGGCACCATATAGGCGGCGAGCCGCTCCATGTTACCCGCCGCAACATTATCCGGCATGATCCAGATGCCGATCCCGCAGCCATTGGCCTCGGCATAATAGCCATCGCTCGGCGGCTGATTGGGTAGTTTTTTGAAATCTTTCAGCCGGCCCTTGGCTCGTGTCCAGGCATTTCTGGCGTCGGTATCGGCATCCACGATCAGCCCGACAGCATCATAACTGCCCGCCTTAATGGCGAGACCAAAATTAGCCAGCGCCTGGTCCAGGCTGCCGCCATGTTCAATTTCTTTACTGCTAATTTCGATACCATGCCGGGAGCAAAGTTCGGCAATGAAAGACACATCCTGCAAGCCTTCGACAAAAAGCCTGCGGCCCGGCATCAGCGCACCTCGATCCGGCCTTTGGTGATGGTCGCTAATTCGCTCTCGTCAAATTCGATGGCTTCAATGCGCGCCTTGCCACGATGCAGCTTGATCAAGCGGCCTTCCACATCCTCAGCAGCAGTGGCCACTTTGGCAAAAGCCTCGATGCAATCAAAACTATGTGTGGTGGCGAAAACCTGCACATTCAGGCGCCTGGCAGTGCCGGCAATGAGGCGCCAGAGTTTCTCCTGCGCCGCATAATGGATGCCATTCTCGATCTCGTCGACCAGCAACACGCCATCCCGGGCATTCACCAAGGCCAGGGCAATGCCCAGCAGGCGCGTCATACCGTCGCCGGCACTGCGCAATGTTGTCGGCCGGCTCGAACCCGCTAACCGAATCATCGGCACAGGGCCGGAATCATATGCATCAGTGCCAATAAAACTGATCTTTTCCAGATCAGGGGTGATGATTTGAAGCGCTTTTAGCACCTCATCTTCATCATCGGTCAGGGCAATATTCGACCATAACAAAGACAAAATCGCGCCATCCAGGCCGTGCGACGAAACATACGTCGCCGGGGCTCCGCTCTTGTAACGCTTGCGCCGCATCTTCCATCGAAACGGCTGCGGCATATGGCTCATGAACTCTGCGAAATCGATCAGTTCATCAGCAGACAAAGTGTGAGTCTTGTCATTGAACTCGACAGCCAGATCAAAACGACGTCGGAAGATTGAGCCAGAGCTGCGGTCGACTTCCTCATTATCTGCCCAACGGCCAATTTTCGGCCATAGTGCTAATCGTGTGCCGGAACCGGCCGTCAATAAAATGCGACGATCTTCTTCATCCACAGGATCGTCATCTGCAAAAAGCTCAGAGAGAAACCAGCCTTTATCAATTTCATTCCGCTTAATATCATAGCTCGTCGGCAATTCATCCCGGCTCAATAGAATCTCAGCTACATCCTCTGGTGCGGCGCCCGAAGCAACCAAACGGACGGCCTCTAGGAAGGTGGTTTTTCCGACTCCATTGCTGCCAACAATCAAATTGACATGGCCTAGTCGCTCGACCTGAAGGTCAGACAAGCACTTGTAGCCCTTGACCGATAGCGATGGGATCAAAGGTTTGGGGAATTTCAATTTTGTCGCGGCGGCAGCCCTTGGCATGATGTCAGGTTAACGAATAAAGCCGAAATCGGCAACAGAATGGTCTATTTACGCGGCATCAGCACCCAGTAATCCAGGTCCAGCACCACGTTATCCAGGTATTTGCCCTCGGCATCCTTGTCGGGGAAGCCGGTGGCCGGCTGGTCCTTGAGTGCCACGGTGCGGACCCGCAGGGCGCCAACATCGCCACGGCCGTCGATCCGGGCCTTGTCGAGAATTTCCGACCAGGCATAGATGGTGTGGCCGGCATGGCTGGGATTGACATGGCGGCCGCCATTGATCGCCGCCATGAAGGCGCCGTTGCCCAGGCCGTTGAAGCTGAGCGAACGCGCCAGGCTGATGATATGGCCGCCATAGATCAGGCGGCGGCCGATCTTCTCCTGGCCCTGGCGAAACTGATCAAAATGCACCTTGGCGGTATTCTGATAGAGCCGCGTGGCAAGCTGGTGCTCGGCCTCTTCGATGGTCATGCCGTCAACATGGTCGATCTTCTCGCCAATGGCATAATCCTCCCAGCCGAAACGGCTGCCGGCCAGCTGCCAGTCATACTGAGTGAAATCCAGCCCGGCCGGCACGCGGAGCTGATCCGCACGCACCGCCAGGGCCGGCTGCGGCACCCGCTCGGCGGCCACTTCGGCAGTTTCGTCGCGCTTTTTCACCATCACCCAGCGGACAAAATCCAGCACCAGTTCGTCGCCATCCTTGTAGCCCTGGCTGCGCACATAAACCACGCCGGTCTTGCGGTTGGAATTTTCCTTGATGCCGATCACCCGGCTGACCGCCGTGAGCGTATCGCCGGGATAGACCGGGGCGAGCCAGCGGCATTCGGCATAACCCAGATTGGCCACCGCATTGAGTGAGATATCCGGCACGGTCTTGCCGAACACGATATGGAAGGCGAGCAGATCGTCGACCGGGGCGCGTTTGAGGCCGAGCTTGCGCGAGAAACTATCAGCCGACGGCACCGGAAAACGGCTGCCATAGAGGCTGGTATACAGCGCCACATCGCCCCAGCCGAGGGTGCGCGGCGTGGCATGGCGGATTTCCTGATCGAGCCGGAAATCCTCCAGGAAATTGCCCAGATTGGTCTTGTTGCTCATTCCATTTGCTCCAGCTTGGCGATGGCGGCGGCCAGCGCCGACAGTTTCTTGGCCTGCTCAACATGCAGGTTCTCGATCAGCTTGCCATCCACCAGCACCACGCCCTTGCCCTCCGCCGTGGCAGCCTCGAAGGCGGCAATGATTTTCTGCGCCCGCGCCACTTCGGCTTCAGAAGGCGCAAATACCGCGTTACACGGCGCCACCTGCTTGGGGTGGATCAGCGTCTTCCCATCAAAGCCATAATCCAGCCCCTGGCGGCAGGCGGCTTCAAAACCGGCCTCGTCATCGAGATCAAGATGCACACCATCCAGGATGCTGAGGCCATAGGCCCGCGCCGCCAGCAGGCAGAGCGACAGCGAGGCCGCCACCGGCAGGCGCAGCGGCGTGTGGCGCGCATTCAAATCCTTCACCAGATCGGACGTGCCCATCACCAGGCAGGTCAGGCGCGGATGCGAAGCGGCAATCGCCTCGGCATGCAGGATGCCTTTGGGGGTTTCCATCATGGCCCAGATCGTCATTGTCTCCGGCGCGCCATGCTGCACCAGCAGATCGGCGGCGCGCTGCACCTGGGCGGCATGCTCCACCTTGGGCAGCAGCACCGCATCCGGCCCGGCCTGGGCCGCCGCAATGATATCAGCCTCGCCCCAGGGGGTATCAAAGCCATTGGCGCGGATAATCAATTCGCGCCCGCCATAGCCGCCGCCACGCACGGCGGCGCAAACCTGCTCGCGTGCCATGGCCTTGGCATCCGGCGCCACGGCGTCTTCCAGGTCGAGAATCAGGCCATCGGCCGGCAGCGTCTTCGCCTTGTCGAGCGCCCGGGCATTGGACCCTGGCATGTAAAGCACTGAACGGCGGGGACGGACGCTATCGGCCATGGCGAATCCTCATGCTGCATCTGCGAAGAACGAGCTGCGCCACTATAATCGCCGGCATACTGGTGGCAAGCTTCCACCGCGACAGGCATAGTGGGCGCAACAATAATACTTGGACCACACCCAAACCATCGAGGAGGCGCGGCATGACCGTGCTCGCCATTCAAAGCCAGGTGCTGCACGGCCATGTCGGCAATTCGGCGGCCAGCCTGCCCCTGCTGCGCCAGGGTTTTGAGGTCTGGGCGATTCCGGCAGCGATCCTGGCTTTCCACCCGGGCCAGCTTTATCCCGGCCAGGGTGGCCCGGCACCGGTTTTCACCGATCCGACGGCGATCGACCATTGGGCCGGTGCCCTGGCCACGTTGCCGCATTGGCGCAGCCTTCGCGGCGGCCTGAGCGGCTGGCTCGGCACCCCCGCCATCGCCCAGGCTGCCGGCCGGGCGATGATCCAGGCCAAGGCAGCCAATCCGGCTTTCCACTGGCTGTGCGATCCGGTGCTGGGCGACGCCGATACCGGGCTTTATGTTGATCCGGCGCTGGTAAACTATTTCAACGACCATCTGCTGCCGCATGCCGACAGCGCCACGCCGAACCGCTTTGAGCTGGAACACCTGACCGGCCGGCGCATCACCGACCTGCCCTCAGCGCTCGCCGCCGCCGATATCCTGCGCAGCAAGCTCAATCCGGCCGGGCCGCGCATTGTGGTGGCCACCAGCCTGGACCGCCAGGATGGCGGCCGCGGCATGGTGGAAGCATTGGCGGTGAATAACGATGGCGCCTGGCTGGCGGCGATGCCGGATCTGGGCGCCGCCACGCCGAAAGGCGCCGGCGACCTGTTTGCCGCCCTGTTCCTGGCCCGGCTGCTGCGCGGCAAGAATGTGAAAAAGGCCGCCGCCTTTGCCATGGCCGGCTGCTATGGCGTGCTGAAACATGCCATCACCAATGGCAGCCCGGACATGCTTTATGCGGCGGCACAGGATGAAATGCGCAATCCCAGCCGCGAGCCGGCAATCGAACGGGTGCGCTGAAACCTACAGACTGTAGACAAAATCGCCGGATTGCAGGTCTTCCACCACCTGGCCGATCAGCGTGACGGTGTAGCCATTGCCAAAATCCAGCAGAACATCCTTGCCCACCTGGCTGGCAGCAGACAGCACATAGTCAAAATCGAAAGCGCCGGCAGCGGCCAGATCGATACGATCACCATCGCCACTCGACCCGCTGAAATCCAGGATCACATCCACGCCGCCGGCATAAACGAACACATCGCTGCTGCCGCCGCCGGAAAGTGTGTTGGTGCCAAGGCCGCCGATGATGGTGTTTTCGCCATCACTGCCGCTGATGACATCATCGCCAAGGCCACCATCGATTTCGGAGGCAACAATATCGCCCGCCGCCATCACGATGGTGTCGTTGCCGAAGCTGCCGGTCACTGTCTCGACATTGCTGACCGTGACCAGATTGGTGCCATAGGACAGGGTCAGCATGTCGCTGCCCGCGCCCAGATCAATCGATTGCGCCGTGGCCGATGGCCCCAATTCAACATGATCCTCGCCGGCCCCGCCGATGATCGTCTCGATATTGGCAGCGGTCAGCGTGTTGCCGCCATCAGCCAGAATCAGCGTGTCCTTGCCGATGCCGAATTCCAGCCGGATGCCGGCACTGGGCAGGCCGAGCGTGATCACATCGGCGCCATTGCCGCTGGCGATACTCTCAATATTGCTCAGCGTCACATTGTTGTTGCCATTGGCCAGGGTCAGCCGGTCGATGCCGCCTGCCAGATCAATCACCGCACCATCAACCGCCGATGAGAACACGATAGCGTCAACCAGGCTGGCGCCATTCAATGTCTCAACATTGGCCAGGGTGAGGTTGTTGGCGTAATGCGCCAGATTCAGGGTGTCGATACCATCGCCAAGATCGATCCGAATGCCCATGGCGGCCGCATTCAGCGCCACGCTGTCATCGCCATTGCCACCAATGATGGTTTCAACATTGGCGACCGAAAGATTGTTGCCGCCATCGGCCAGGGTCAGCTTGTCGCTGCCGCCCGCCAGATCAACACTTTCGCCGGCCAGCAGATTGCTGTTCAGCACCACAATATCCGCGCCGCTGCCTGCCACCAAGGTTTCGACATTGCCCACCGTGACCGTGCCGCCACCAGCCGCCAAAGCCAGATAATCGCCGCCATCGCCAAGATCGACGGCAATCGGCGAAGCCGCCAGGGTGAGGGTTACGGTATCGTCGCCGCTGCCGCCCTGCACCGATTCAACATTCCCGATGGTGACAACATTGCCGCCATCGCCCAGCACCAGGCTGTCGCTGCCGGCACCCAGATTGATCAGCACGCCGGTGACGCCAATACTCATCGTCACATTATCGGCGCCGGAGCCACCCTGCACGGTTTCGATATTGGATAGCGTGACGGAATTGCCGCCCGCCGCCAGCACCAATGTGTCATTGCCATCGGCAAAATCGAGCAACGTATCGGCAAGCGTGGTGGCATAGGTGATGCTGTCATCGCCGGCCCCTGCCGTGACAAACTCAACATTCGAAAGCGTCAGCACATTGCCGCCATCGCTCAGGAAAAGCTGATCCACGCCACCGGCCAGATCAATTGTCATCCCGGTGGCGCCGGCCGCCAGCACCACGGCATCATCGCCGCTGCCGCCGATGATGGTTTCAATATTGGTGGCGGTGAGCAGATTTTCGCCATCGGCCAGGGTCAGCTTGTCGCGCCCAAGGCCAAGATCAATGATCTCGTCACCAACCAGCACACTGGTCAGCGTGATGATATCCGAGCCGCTGCCGCCGGTGATGGTTTCAACATTGCCGATGGTGACAAAATTATTGCCCGAGATCAGCTTGATGCTATCGGCACCGAAGCCAAGATCAATATTGACCGCGCTGGAAGCAATACCAAGCACCACATCATCCGCCGTGATGCCGCCGGTGATGGTCTCAACATTGGCGATGGTGAGGTTGCTGGCACCATCGGTCAGAATCAGACGATCAAGCCCGCCGGCCAGATTGATCAAGCCGCTGGTGATGCCGCCTGAAAGCGTTACCGTGTCAGCGCCAGTACCGCCGGTGATGGTTTCGATATTTGTGGCGCTCAGGCTGTTGGTGCCATCGGCCAGGATCAGCTTGTCATTGCCACCCGCCAGATCGATGCTGTAATCGGTGACACGGGCGCCAAGGGTTATGGTATCGGTGCCGCTGCCGGCAGTCAGTGTCTCGATATTGGCGATGGTCACCGTATTGGTGAAATTGCCGAGAGTGAGGCTGTCATTGCCGGCACCGAGATCGATGCGCAGGCCGCTCACGGCGCCGGTCAGGGTGATTTCATCAACCCCGGTGCCGCCGGTCAGCGTTTCTATATTGGCGATGGTCAGCACATTGCCGTCATTGGTCAAGGTCAGCTTGTCGGCACCGCCGCCCAGGTCAACCAGGTCGCCGGCCAGGAAAGCAGTGGCCGCCGTCACCACATCGGCACCGGCGCCGCCGGTGATGGTTTCCACATTGGCGACCGTCAGGGTGTTGCCGCCGGCCGCGAGAATCAGTTGATCGGCATCGGTATCAAGATCAATACGCATGCCGGTGGTGGCGACACCCAGCGTGACAATATCCGCGCCGGTGCCGCCGGTCAGGGTTTCGACATTCGATACCGTCAGGCTGTTGCCGTCATTCGCCAGGGTCAACTGATCAAAGCCGAGGCCGAGATTGACCAGCATCTGCGTGACCGAGGCATCCAGCGTGACAATATCCGCGCCCGTGCCGCCGATCAGGGTTTCAACATTGCCCACCGTGGCAGTGTTGCCGCCATTGGCCAAAGTGAGGCGATCATTGCCGGCGCCAAGATCAACACCGCCATCGGTCAGCCGGGTGCCATAGGTGATGCCATCATCGCCGCTGCCGGCCACCAGCACTTCAACATTGGACAAGGTGGCGATCGTGCTGAAATCGCCCAGCGTCAGGCTGTCGCTGCCATCACCAAGATCGATGGTCATCGAATTGGCCGTGCTGCCCAGCGTGACATCATCGGAACCGCTGCCGCCGATCAGGGTTTCGATATTGGTGATGGTCAGCACATTGCCGTCATCCGACAACACCAGCTTGTCGGCGCCGGCGCCAAGCTGGATCACCTCGTCGCCAGACAGGCCGGTCAGCAGCGTGACGGTATCCGAGCCGGTTGAACCGGTGATGGTTTCCACATTGGCGGCGGTGATGCGGTTGATGCCGCCGCTCAGCACAATGCGGTCGTCGCCATCGCCCAGATCAATCATCACGCCGGTGGAGGAAACATTCAGCACCACGGTGTCGTTGCCGGTGCCGCCCTGAATGGTTTCGACATTGCCCACAGTGATATTATTGGTGCCGTTGGCGAGCAGGATCTGATCCAGGCCAACCGCAAGATTGATACTGACATCGGTCACCGCATCGGCAAATGACACCACGTCATTGGCAATACCGCCCACCACATTCTCAACATTGGACAAAGTGACCGCATTGCTGAAATTGCCCAGCACCAGCTTGTCGCTGCCATCGCCCAGATCGATGCTGGCATCGGTCAGGCGGGTGGCGAAAGTGACATTGTCGGCCTGGTTGCCGGCCACCAGGATTTCGACATTGGAGAGGGTGATCGTGTTGGCGAAATTGCCCAGCTTGAGACTGTCAACGCCATCGCCAAGATCATAACGGGCACCAACCGCCGCGCCATTGATGGTAATTTCGTCGCTGCCGCTGCCGCCGGTCAGGGTTTCGATATTCGCCACGGAAAGGATGTTATCGGCATCGGCCAGGGTCAGCCGGTCATTGCCGGCGCCAAGATCGATCAATTCGCCGCTGGTCATCGCGGTGAGCAGCACAACCGTATCGGCACCGGAAATGCCGGTAATCGATTCAACATTGGTCAGGGTGACATAATTGATGCCGGCGCCAAGCTGGATGCTGTCAGTGCCATCCCCCAGATCCAGGCTGCTGGCCGAAATTGCCGGGCCGAGTGTCAGGGCGTCATCCCCAGTACCGCCAACAATAGTCTCTGTATTGCCCACCGTCAGGGTATTGCCGCCATCGGCCAGCACCAGCTGGTCGGCGCCCTGGCCCAGATTGATACTGGCTTGCGACAGGGTTTCCGCCAGCGTGACGGTATCGGCGCCGCTGCCACCGGTCAGGGTTTCGATATTGGTCACGGTCAGGCTGTTGCCGCCGGCCGCCAGGGTCAGCTTGTCGTTGCCCTTGCCAAGATCGATGCTGCCATCGGTGATCTGCGAACCAAGCGTGATGCTGTCATCGCCGGTGCCGGCGGTGATCGATTCAACATTGGCAATGGTCAGATTATTGGTGAAATTGCCTAGCGTGACGCTATCCACATCATCGCCAAGATCAATCCGCATATTGACGGCGGCGGCGCCCAGCGTCACCTCATCGGCACCAGCGCCACCGGTCAGCGTCTCCACATTGGCGATGGTGAGAAGATTGCCCCCATCGGCCAGTTTCAGCTTATCGGCGCCCAGGCCGAGATCGATGCTTTCAGTGCCGACAAGCTGCGTGGTGAGCACTATATTATCGGCGCCATTGCCGCCGACGATACTTTCAACATTGGCAACGGTGACGCTGTTATTGCCAGCGAACAGGGTCAGCGTATCGGCGCCATCGCCCATTTCCAGATTGCTGACGGTGCTGCCGGCGCCCAGAGTGACAACATCATCCCCGGCGCCGCCGGTCAGTGTCTCAACACCGGATGCGGTCAGGCTGTTGCCACCATCGGCCAGGATCAGCTTGTCGGCGCCGGCCAACAGGCTAACCGAAATATTCGTCACCGGTTCGACCAGATAGACCGTATCGGCGCCGGCCCCGCCGACAACGCTTTCGATATTGCTGGCGGTCAGTGTGTTGCCGCCGGCCGCCAGGGTCAGGCGATCACTGCCGGCGCCAAGGTCGATTGTGCCGCCGGTGATCTGCGACAGATAAGTGATGATATCGGCCTGATTGCCCGCCACCAGGGTTTCAACATTGGTCACCGCCACGGTGTTGGCGAAATCGCCCAACACCAGCGTGTCGTTGCCGGCGCCCAGATCAACCCGCATGTTGACCGCGCCGGCTGCCAAACTGATCTCATCGGCGCCGCTGCCGCCGGTCACGGTTTCAACATTGGCCAGGGTCAGCGCATTGCCACCAGCGGCCAGGGTCAGCCGGTCGGCGCCCGAACCCATATCAATGGTCTGGTTGACCATGTTGGTGAGCAGCACCACGGTATCGGCGCCGGCGCCACCGGCCAGCGATTCCACATTGGTCAGTGTCACGCTGTTGATGCCGGAAAGCAGCGTGACGGTATCGTAGCCATCGCCAAGATCGAGGCTGGAGCGCGAAGAGCCGGAATTGAGTGTGATGGTGTCGTCGCCAGCACCGCCGAGCACGGTTTCGATATTGCCCAGCGTCATGGTGTTGCCGTCATCGCCAAGCGTCAGCTTGTCGAGACCAGCGGCGAGATTGACCAGCATGCCGCCGGTGCTGGTGCCGAGCGTGACAATATCGGCGCCGCTGCCGCCCTGGATGGTTTCGATATTCACCGCCGTGATGGTGTTGCCGCCTGCCGACAAAGTCAGCTTGTCGGCGCCATCGGCCAGATCAATCGTGGTGTTGATCAGCTTGCTGCCCATGGTGATCGTATCGGCCTGGCTGCCGGCGATCAGGGTTTCCACATTGCTCAGCGTGATATTGTTCGGCGTGTCAGATAGCGTCAGGCTGTCGCTGCCATTGCCCAGGTCGATCTTCAGGCCGCCGCTATTGCTGCCATCCAATGTGATGACATCGGCGCCGGTGCCGCCCTGGATGGTTTCGGTATTACTCACCGTGATGTCATTGCCGCCATTGGCCAGCACCAGCTTGTCCTGGCCCAGGCCAAGATCAACCTGCACGCCTGATAGCGTATTGCCATAGGTGACCGTATCGGCGCCGCCGCCGGCCACCAGTGTTTCCACATTGGTGATGGTGATCGTGTTGATCGAGCCGGACAGGATCACGGTATCGTCGCCATCGCCCAGGTCGTAGCGGGCATTCACCGCCGGCCCCTGCACGGTGATGGCATCATCGCCGGTGCCGCCGGCCACGGTTTCAACATTGGCGATACTGACCGCATTGCCGCCATCGGCCAGAATCAGCTTGTCGGCGCCGGCACCCAGATTGGCGACAACATCGTTCACGGTCTCGCCCAGCGTGACGGTATCGCCGCCAGTGCCGCCGGTGACACTTTCGATGCTGCTGATTGTGGTGTTGGTGCCAAGATTGCCCAGCGTCACCTTGTCTTCGCCGGTGCCGCCGGTGATCTTCTCAACATTGGCCACCGTCACCCGGTTGCCGCCATCGGCCAGTTGCACATGATCGCTGCCGCCGCCGAGATCAATGCTGGAATTGGTGCTAGGCAATTCCAGCGTCACAATATCGGTGCCGAGGCCGGAACTGAGAGTTTCGATATTGGCGATGGTCAGCGTGTTGCCGCCATTGGCCAGCACCACACGATCAAGCCCGGCGCCCAGATCAATGCTGGCGCCATTCACCGTGGCGGTGAGGGTCAATATATCGGCGCCGCTGCCGCCGGTGATGGTTTCGATATTGGCAATGGTCAGACGGTTGGCGCCATCGGCCAGGGTCAGGCTGTCATCACCAGCCAGCAGGTCGATACGACCACCGGCCACGGTCTGGCTCAGCGTGACGATATCATCGCCGCTGCCACCGATCAGCGTGTCGATAGACGTGAAGCTATAGCTCCCGCCGCTATCGTCTAATTTTTCGGGCATTCTGCCGAAAACCTTTGCTGTCCCGACTTTCCGGGACCCATTCAAAAAAGCTACGCCCTAAACTACCCAAAATGCCGGCAGCAAGCACGGGATATTTTGTTAACAGTTAAAATCGGAACAAAAATAGAAAACGACGCCGACCAGGGCCTGGTCGGCGCCGTTTTCCGCCATTTATAGCCTCAGGCGGCCTGCTTCTTCAGGTGGCGGGCTGCCAGCACTTCGGCGATCTGCACCGCATTGAGCGCCGCGCCCTTGCGCAGATTGTCAGAAACCACCCACAGCGCCAGGCCGTTTTCCACCGTGATATCCTCGCGGATACGCGACACGAAGGTGTTGTAATCACCGGCGCATTCCAGCGGCGTGATGTAGCCGCCCGGCTCGCGCCGATCCAGCACCTGCACGCCCGGCGCCTCGGACAGGATATCGCGGGCTTCCTCGGCGGAGATCGGCTCGGCAAATTCAATATTCACCGCTTCGGAATGGCCGATGAAGACCGGCACACGCACGCAGGTGGCGGTGAGCTTGATCTTCGGGTCGAGAATCTTCTTGGTCTCGGCCATCATCTTCCACTCTTCCTTGGTGCAGCCGTCTTCCATGAAGACGTCGATCTGCGGGATGAGGTTGAAGGCGATGCGCTT
>DLGP01000014.1:28829-29675 GCA_002482765.1 Alphaproteobacteria bacterium UBA7691 | reverse complement strand
GTTGACCGCGATCACCAGGGCGCGGCCCTCGCGCAGCACATGGTCGGCAATGGTCAGATCCTGCTTGTCGAAGCCGAGATGGCCATCCAGCACCAGCACCACCACCTGGGCCATGCGGATCGAATAGAGCGAATCGGCCACCGAAAGCTTTTCCAGCTTGTGTTCCACCCGCGCCTTGCGGCGCATGCCGGCGGTATCCACCAAGCGGATGCGGCGGCCCTCATACTCCCAGGCAATGGCGATACTGTCGCGGGTCAGGCCCGGTTCCGGGCCGGTCAGCAGGCGGTCGGAACCGATCAGCGCGTTGATCAATGTGGATTTGCCGGCATTCGGGCGCCCCACCACGGCAAGCTGGATCGGCCGCGACGGATCGTCCGGCGTATCCACATCGATATCGGTTTCCACCGGCAGCAAGGCGCCGTCATCCGGCACTTCAATTGCCTCAGGCTCGCCAACATGCGGCACCAGCGCCTCATGCAGTTCCATCAGGCCTTCGCCATGCTCGGCGGAAAACGGCAACGGCTCGCCCAGGCCCAGGCCATGCGCTTCGGCCAGGCCGATCACACCGCCACGGCCTTCGCATTTATTGGCCAGCAACACCACCGGCTTGCGCTGGCGCCGCAGCCAGCGGGCAAAATGCGCATCCAGCGGCGTGATGCCGGCGCGGGCATCGATCACAAACAGCACCAGGTCGGCTTCCTGCACCGCAACCTCGGTTTGCAACCGCATGCGACCGGCCATGGTTTCATCTTCGGCATCCTCCAGACCGGCGGTGTCGATGATGATGAATTCCAGGTCAGACAGCCGCCCCATTCCTTCGCGGCGGTCGCGGGTCACGCCGGGGGT
>DLGP01000014.1:0-28777 GCA_002482765.1 Alphaproteobacteria bacterium UBA7691 | reverse complement strand
GGTCGATTTGCCGACATTGGGCCGACCGACGATGGCGACTTTGCGTTGCATTTTAAACCGATCTACCGGAAGGCGGTGAGACGGGCATCCTCGGTGAGGATGTAAGCCGTCTGCCCGGCCACAACCGGCGGCACCGCCGCCGGGCCGGAAAGTTTGATGGCGCCAATCAGGTCGCCATTATAGGGCGACAGCGCATAAGCGCGTTCGTCGCTGGAGGCCACGATCAGCCGGTCGCCGGCCAGCACCGGGCCATACCAGGTGATGACGCCCTTGCGCACCGGCGCGGTGGGGTCTTTGTAGCGTTGCAGCTGGCGAATCCATTTCACCTTGCCGTCACGCCGGCTGAGGCAGAGAATTTCCGCATCCACCGTCACCACATAGATGAAGTCGCCGGCCACCCAGGGGGTCTGGGTGGCGCCGATGGCGCGTTCCCAAACACGCTCGCCGGTACGCTGGTCGATGGCAACAAAGCGGCCCGACTGGCTGACGGCATAAACCCGGCCGCGATCAATCACCGGCAGCGCATTGATATCGTTGAGCGCGCCGATGGCGTTGACACGGCCGGCGGTGCGCACAAGCTGCTCCGACCAGCCGACGGTGCCGCTTTCGGCACGCAGCGACACGATTTCGCCAGACGAGAACGGCGCCACCACTATGCTGCCCTCCACCGCCGGGGCGGCAGCGCCGAGCAGGCCGGCGGCTTCCACCAGGCCGGCATGGGTCCAGAGCTGGCGCCCGTTATCGCCATCCAGGGCAAAAAGCTGGTTATCCTGGGTGATGACAAATACCCGGCCGGCATCCACGCCGGGCGCGCCGCGCACCGGCAGCTTGAGCGCCACATGCCAATAGATCAGCCCGGTATTGGGCTGCAAGGCCACCACATCGCCATAGGCCGTGGCCACAAACAGCTTGCCATCGGCATAGGCCAGGCCACCGCCCAGCGCCCCCTCGGTTTCGCCCTTGGGAGTCAGGTCAACACGCCACAGCCGGCGGCCGGTATTCACATCAAAGGCGCTGATCTTGGATTCGGCATCCTTGGTAAAGATGCGGCCTTCGGCCACCACCGGCTGGCCCAGAATTTTGGTCTGGTCATCGCCGGCCGAACCGATATCGGCATTCCAGGCTTCGCGCAGGGTTTCGCCCAAGGCCAGATGCTGCATGGCATGGCTGGGATAGCCGCCGGCTTGCGGCCAATCGGCATTGGCCCAGGGTTTGGGCAGCAGCACCGGGGTTTGCGCCAGTTGCGGATCGGGATCGAGCTGCGAATCAAAGGCCAGCACCGAGATGCGCTCGCCAACCACCTTCGGGCCACGATCCGGCTGCGAGAAGAAGTCGCTCACTGTGTCGCAGCCGCCCAGCAGCAAGGCCGGCAACAGCAGCGCCCAGTGGTAACGCCGCGCCAGATGCCAGCCCTTTTCCTTTGCCATCTTGCTTCGTCCCGTCACGGATTAAGTGGCCCGCCCAGCGCGGCGAGCAATTCGCTGGCCCGGCCGCGGGCGCCCGGCGAGGCGGCAGCGTCGTCAGCCAGTTCGGTCAGCAGCTTGCGCGCCTGATTGCGATCACCGGCCTTGAGTTCGGCCAGCGCCAGCAATTCGCGCGCATTGGAATTCCACGGGCTGGTGGTGGGGATGCCACCCAGGCGGCGGCGGATTTCCTCGGCCGGCAGGCTTTCCAGCCCGTTCAGCGCCGCATAATAGCGCGCCAGGTCGCGGAAATTGGCATCATAGGCGCTGTTGCCGGCAATTGCGTCATAGGCGGCGACGGCGCCGGTCACATCCTTGGCGCGCAGTAGCTGCCCGGCCTTCTGGAAGGCCGCGAGCAGGCCATAGCCATCATGCCCGCCAGAAGCCAGGCTGGCAAAAGCCTGCGCCGCCTCGGCATGTTTGCCTTCCTGGCCCAGTGTCTGGGCAGCAACAAAAGCGCGGGCGGCGGCTTCCGTTCGCTCGATCTTGTGGGCATGCCAAATCTGGTAGCCGGCCACACCGCCAAGCAGCGCAACCAAGGCGACAATCAGCGGGATGCGGAAACGCTGCCACTGCTTCAGCATCTGGTCGCGACGATAATCCTCGTCGACTTCCTGGATGAAGGTATCTTTCTCGGCCAACGCACTGCTCCTTAGACGCCACTGCTGCCCGCCTCTGCGCGGGGCCGCGTACCATACCCGGAACCCGCGTCCTTGGCAAAGCCCGGGCGGCGCCGCGACTCCGTAGTAACGCTTTGATAACACATAGACTCTTGGCAAAGCCGAAAAACCTGTCTAATCTCCCGGCTGTTTCCGGTCGGTGATTTGGTCAGGAAACGCGGATTTGGTGCTTACGCAGGAGCAAACGGCATGCGGGCAAATACCAGCAAACTAAGCGCGGCGGCGTTGTTTGGCGCTATGCTGTGCGGCATTGCAGGCATTGCCCCGTCCACAGCCCTGGCCCAGAAAGGCCCCAAACATCCCACCGCCCCGATTCCCTTTGAGCAGGAGCGCGCGCGTGAGCGCGGCGACCGCGCCGTACTGCTTTTGAACGAGGATGCCTCGCGCATTCCCGGCCATCGCATCATGGAATTGCCGATCATCAACGGCAAGATGGGCGAACATGCGCGGCTTGACGACAATGTGGAAATCTTCTTTCCCTTCGGTCGCATCCTGACCGCCACAACCGAATTCCATAAATACAAGCCGGTGGGTGCCGCCACTGACGGCATGGGGCCGGATTTCCTGCCCGATCCGCGTTTTGACCGGGTGAAGAATTTTGACCGCGCCCTCGGCTCGGTCTGCGCCAGCGAACGTATCGACGGCACGCCGTTCAAGGTTGAGTTGCGCCGTGGCAGCAATAACAGCCTGTCGCTGGTGCGCAGCATGCCCACCGACCAGAAGCCGGCCAGCGACCAGGAAGCGATGTCGTACCGCGTCGTCAGTTCGATGGATATCCGCTATCTGGCGCGCGAGGAACCGCAGGCTGACCGGCTATATCGCCGCTGCATGCAGAATGCCTCGGCGCAGCGTATCAGCCAGAAGGATTAGGCCGGCAGCGCCGGCCTGAACATCCCCCGATGTCTTGGCAAAGCTGGGCTCAGTTGCTTGGCCTGCTAATGGCGGCCCTGCTGATTTTGCCTGCCGCCCTGCGACTGCCCTGGCGCAGCCGCCGCATCCTCACCTACATCGCCATCTGGCTGGCAATCTTTGCCGCCGTCGGCCTGCTGATCCAGTTGCTCCAGTAACGAAATCTTGAGCGGCGAGCGGCGCGTTTAACGCTACTTTCGCGGATGGCTATTAATGCCGCTGGCCGATATCCGCGCCAGCCATAAGGAGGAACAAATCCATGAATGAAATGTTGAGCTTGGCGCCTAAGGTGGATTTCTCCCGGCGCGGCTTCGTCGCCACCGGCCTGATTTCCGGCTTCTCGCTGGCCGCAGCGCCGGTGATGGCGCAAAGCGTGATCACCACCGATACCAAGGGCCTGACCGCCGGTGAAGTGAAAATCCCGGTGCCGGGTGGCCAGATGGCCGCCTATCGCGCCATGCCGGAAAAGGGCGCGCCCTACCCCACCATCATGGTGATCCAGGAAATCTTCGGTGTGCATGAGCATATCAAGGATGTGTGCCGCCGCCTGGCCAAGATGGGCTATCTGGCGATTGCGCCCGATCTTTATGCCCGCCAGGCCGATATGAGCAAGGTGACCGAGATGCAGGCCGCCGTTGCCGTGGCCGGCCAGGTGCCGGACGCGCAGGTGATGGNNCTTCAAGGTGCCCGCCTACCGCGCGGCACCAGCGGGCAAGACGGGCCTGCCGGTGGTGCTGGTGATCCAGGAGATTTTTGGCGTGCACGAATACATCGCCGACACCTGCCGCCGGTTTGCCAAGGCGGGTTACCTGGCCATTGCGCCCCAGCTGTTCGTGCGCCAGGGCGACGCCCAGAGCTATGGCGAGATGGCCAAGCTGATCGCCGAGGTGATCGCCAAGGTGCCGGACGCGCAGGTGATGGCCGATCTCGACGCCACCGCCGCCTGGGCCAAGAAAAATGGCGGCGACAAGGCCAAGCTGGGCATCACCGGCTTCTGCTGGGGTGGCCGCATCACCTGGCTCTATGCTGCGCATAACCCGAACCTGACGGCCGGCGTGGCCTGGTATGGCCGTGTTGTTGGCCAGTCCAATCCGCGCCAACCGAAGAACCCGGTGGAACTTGCCGGTGCGATCAAGGCGCCGGTGCTGGGCCTGTATGGCGGTGCCGATCAGGGCATCCCGAACGATACCGTGGATCAGATGCGCGCCGCCCTGCGCAGCGCCGGCAAGACCTTCGATATCGTGACCTATCCCGACACGCCGCATGCCTTCAATGCGGATTACCGCGCCACCTATCGCAAGCCGCAGGCCGAAGATGCCTGGGGCAAGATGCATGCCTGGTTCGTGCGCCACGGCGTTGGCTGAGGCATAGCCCGATCCGGAAAACAAGGCGGCGGCCAGGTTACTCGGCCGCCGTTTTTTTTGCCCCGAAGCCATCGAGAAACACTGTCACCGCCCGGTCGGCCAGGGCTTCCGGCGTCACCGCGCCGGCGGGGTCATACCAAGTGTAGGTGAAATTCAGCATGCCATAGAACAGCATGGCATTCGGCCAGCGCTCGGCAACATTGGCAGCGGGCCGCAGCCGCTCCAGCAGATCGGCCACACGCTGCACCAGCGCCCGCTGTGCTGCCACCACCTGGCGCTGTTCGACCGGTGCCAGGCTGGCGGTTTCATTCACCAGCAGGCGGTGCTTCCAGCGCGCCGTGGCATAGGCCCGCATGGTGGCGCGGGCAAAGCGGCGCAATTGCTGCTCGGGCGGCAAGGTAACATCCATGGCCGTATCGGCAATGGCAGTCAATTCGGCCAGATGCGCCTGCATCGCCTGACACAGGATCGCCTGCTTGTCGCCGAAATAATGATACAGTGATGATTTGGAATAGCCGCTGGCCTCGGCCAGATCGGCCAGTGACGCACCGGCAAAGCCGCGCCGGGCAAACAGCTCGGCCGCCATGTCGAGAATCGCTTCGCGCTTGTCGGCATAATCCGCCGCCTGTGGCCGCGCCATCTTCAGCCGCCCCGGCACCGGCTGCTACACATGATCAAAATCCAGCACCAGCCGGGCCGATTTGGGCCGCGCCTGGCAGGCCAGCACAAAGCCGGCGGCAATCTCCCAGGGTTGCAGCGAATAATTCAGCGCCATCTCGGCCTCGCCCTCCACCAGCTTGGCGCGGCAGGTGCAACACATGCCGCCCTTGCAGGAATAAGGCAGCTCCAGCCCCTGGCGCAAGGCGGCATCAACAATACCGGCATCGTCCGCTGCAAAGCCGAAACGCAGGCGCTGGCCATCCAGCACCGCCTCAATCTCGGCGGCGGCCTGTGCCCGCGGCGCTGGCGCGGCCGTGGCGGGTTGATCCGGCGCCAGAAACAATTCGGTGCTAATCCGCTCGGGCGCCAGGCCCAGCGCCTGCAAGCTGGCGCGGGCCATATTGGTCAGCCCGGCAGGGCCGCAAATGAAGGCCTGGTCGATGCCGCCAAGCTGGGCGGCAAAGATGCGGATGGTTTCAGCCGAAATGCGGCCATGGCGCAATGGCACATCCTGCGCTTCGCGTGACAACACATGCAGCAAGGTGAAGCGGCCCAGATAGCGATTCTTCAAATCCTCCAGGGCTTCAAGAAACAGGATATCGCCGCTCTGCCGGTTGCCATAGAGCAACGCCACCCGGCAATGCGGCTGCTGCTGCAACGCCGTCTTGATGATCGACAGCACCGGCGTGATGCCCGAGCCGGCAGCGATGGCGAGATAGCGGCCCGCCGGCGGTATCTCAGCCGGCAGGGTGAAATTACCTTCCGGCGGCGCCACATCCAGGCGCATGCCGGCGCGCAGTTGCGTATTGGCGAAACCGGAAAAGGCACCGCCCGGCACCTGCTTCACGGCAATGCGCAATTCATCATCCTCCGGCGCAGCACAGATCGAATAGCAGCGCCGCCCGGCATCACTCTGCACCGTCAGATATTGCCCGGGGCGAAACACAAATGTTGGCGCCAACGCTGCCGGCAGGTCAAAGCGGATCGACACGGCATCGGCGGTTTCGCGCCGCACCTCGGCTACTTCCAGGCTGAAGAAGTTGCTCATGTCAGTGGCACTTGAAATGGTCAAAGGGTTCGCGGCAGGCCGTGCAACGCCACAACGCCTTGCAGGCCGTGGAGCCGAAAGCCGCCAGCAATTCGGTATCGGCGGCGCCGCAGCGCGGGCAATTGGGCCGGCTGGGTGTGGGCGGCGCGATGCCATAGGCTTGCAGCTTGGCGCGCCCGGCTTCGCTCAGCCAGTCGCTGCTCCAGGCCGGCGCCAGCACAATACGCAATTCCGCATCCTGGCAGCCCAAAGCCGCCAGTGCAGCGCGGATATCGGCTTCGATAACCCGCATCGCCGGGCAGCCACTGTAGCTTGGCGTGATGGTGATAACCGGGCGGCCATCGGCGCCCAAGGCCACATCGCGCAGCATGCCCAGATCAGCAATGGTAAGCACCGGAATTTCCGGATCGGCCACAGCACTTACGGCCTGCTGCAAAGCCGCCAGCGTCACCATGACGCCCCCGGATAAGCACGCGGCAGGAATTGCATCCCGGCCAGCATGTGGCCAAGATATTCGCTATGGCGCCCGCTGCGCCCACCGCTCTGCATCCAGGTGGCCGGCGGCAGGTCCAGCCTGGCCTGGCGCAAGGTTTCGCCCACGCCATCGCGCCATGCCGCCTTGAGCCGCGCCGGATCAACCACAATGCCGCGCGCACTCAAATCCTGCTCAACATGATCGGCTTCAAACATCTCGCCGGTGAAGGGCCATAATTCCTGCAAGGCTGCCGCCAGCCGCCGGTGGCTTTCCTCGGTGCCATCGCCCAGGCGCAACACCCAGTCGCCGGCATGGCGGCGGTGGTAACGCATTTCCTTCTCGGCCTTGGCGGCGATTTCGGCCAGGCGCGGATCGGCCGAACCGCTCAGATCGCGATAGAGCGGCTCGGCATAACTGGCAAAAAAGAACTGCCGCAGCATGGTGGCGGCAAAATCGCCATTCGGCTGTTCGCAAAGCAGCAGGTTGCGCCAGGCTGGCGCGTCACGCAGGTAGGCCAGCTGATCCTCATCGCGGCCCTCTGCATCATGCTCACCGGCATAGGCATAAAACAGCCGCGCCTGGCCGATCAGGTCCAGCCCCATATTGGCCAGGGCGAGTTCCTCTTCCAGCATCGGGGCATGGCCGCACCATTCCGACAGGCGATGCCCCAGCACAAGCGCGCTATCGGCCTGGCGCAGCAGATATTCAAACAGGGCGGCATCGCGTGCCATCACATATGTCCCACATCATCAGGGATGTCGTAGAAGGTCGGATGGCGGTATATTTTTGAAGCGGTTGGCTCAAACAGTTCGGCCTTGTCGGCCGGATCGGAAGCGATGATCGCAGCCGAAGGCACCACCCACAGGCTGACGCCCTCGCCGCGCCGCGTGTAAACATCGCGCGCTGCCTGCAAGGCCAGGGCGGCATCGGCGGCATGCACACTGCCGGCATGTTTATGTGCCAGGCCGTTGCGCGGCCGGATGAAAACTTCCCAAAGCGGTGTTGTGTTGCTCATGCGGCGCTCCGTTGACGCTGCTTGGCGGCATGGGCCAAGGCGGCAGCACGCACCCATTCGCCATTTTCAGCCGCGGCACGGCGCTGCTTGATCCGCTGGCGGTTGCACGGGCCATCGCCGGCCAGCACCCGCTTGAATTCGCTCCAGTCAATCACGCCGATGCGCCAATGGCCGCTGGCGACATCAAAACGCAAGTCGGCATCAGGAAGCTCCAGGCCAAGGAAATGCGCCTGCGGCACGGTGGCATCGATGAATTGCTGGCGCAGTTCATCATTCGAGAAGCGCTTGATCTTCCAGCGCATCGACTGGTCGGAATGCTGGCTCTCGGCATCATGCGGGCCAAACATCATCACGCTGGGCCACCACCAGCGGTTCAGCGCATCCTGCGCCATCGCCTTCTGCGCCGCGCTGCCGCGGCACAGGCTGAGCATCAATTCATAACCCTGGCGTTGGTGGAAACTTTCTTCCTTGCAGATGCGGATCATGGCGCGGGCATAGGGGCCGTAGGAGCAGCGGCAGAGCGGAATCTGGTTCATGATCGCAGCGCCATCCACCAGCCAGCCGATGGCGCCGATATCGGCCCAGGTCAGTGTCGGGTAATTGAAGATCGAAGAATATTTGGCGCGACCATCAAGCAGTTGCTGCTCCAGTTCCTCGCGGCTGACGCCCAGGGTTTCGGCGGCAGCATAAAGATACAGGCCATGGCCGCCCTCATCCTGCACCTTGGCAAGCAAAGCCGCCTTGCGCCGCAGGCTGGGCGCCCGGGTGATCCAGTTGCCTTCCGGCAGCATACCGATAATCTCGGAATGGGCATGCTGCGAAATCTGCCGGATCAGCGTGCGGCGATAGGCTTCCGGCATCCAGTCATTCGGCTCGATCTTTTCCTCAGCATCGATGCGGGCCTGGAAATGCGCCAGAAGCCGCGCATCCTCGGCTTGCTGATCCGAAGCCGCCGGCTGCTGGTCTAATGCTTGGGCATACATGGCCGCCTCCCGAATTATCCGACCGATTGGTCGAATAATTATCATGGCGCTGCCGCCTCGGCAAGACGGCATGTTATCCTGGCCAAAATTGCCGCTGCGGAGCCGATTCCATGCTGCTTGTTCCAACCTATACTGCCGCCAGCACCATCCAGGGTGTGGGCCTGTTTGCCGCCGCGCCGATCGCAGCCGGCAGCCTGATCTGGCGCTTCGAACCGGCCTTTGATCGCATCATCCCGGAAGATGTATTCGCCGGCCTGCCCGAGCCGGCGCGCGCCTTTGTGGAACGCTATGGCTATATCACGCCGCAGATTCCCGGCGGCTGGGTGGTCAGCCTGGACAACACCCGCTTCATCAACCATGCCAGCGATGCCAATACCGATAACACCACGCCGCTGACCTATGCCCGCCGCGCCATCGCCGAGGGCGAGGAAATCACCTGCGATTACGGTGAATTCTGCGTTGATTATACTTTGGACTGAGCATTGCTCCGTCAACGCACTTTTTTGATCTACATCAAAGCCCGGTGCATTCGCTCCGGCTAGGTTGCTGCCTGTCAACGTCAGCAACGAGTAGCGTCATGGACAAGTTGGAAATGCTGTATCTCGGCGGTGTTATTGCTGCCTTTGTGATTTTTGGTGCTGTGCTGGCTTTTGCCAGCATCACTTCGGGCAAGCGCCCGTAATCCAGCCGGTTTTCCCTTTCCGGCCGCCGGGCCTTCACCCAGCGGTCGCGAGGCGAGCGGCGCGCGCAGTTCCACCCCCTGCCGCGCCGCGAGTCCTGCCCCCGGCTCTCCATCCCTGCATATACGAAGCTGCTGCTGCCTAACGCGCCAACCAGCCGCCCATTTTGCGGTCAACCCGCCTGTCCTGTCGGCAGCGCGGCAGATTCTGCCCGGTCAACTTGTATATACATGATTATTAGACTTGCCGGGCTTCTTCGGGCTGCATTAGCATGGCGGCAGGTTCCGGGCCGCAACGGCCAGGGGCGGCAAGCCATTCAGCAGGGGGATTGCAATTATGAAATCGACGTTTCTCGCCGTGACCACGGCGCTTGTGCTCACCGCCGCCGCGCCGGCCATGGCGCAGGACATGCCGAAAGTGGTGCTGGGCATGAGCGGCTGGACCGGCTTTGCGCCGCTGTCGCTGGCCGCCGAAACCGGCCTGTTCAAGAAGCATGGCGTGGATGTGGAGATCAAGTTCATCCCGCAGAAGGAACGCCATCTCACCGTTGCCGCCGGCGCCACCCAGGCGGTGGCCACCACGGTGGATACCTTCATCTCCTATTCCGCCGCCGGCATCCCGCTGGCCCAGGTGCTGCTGCTCGACAAGTCAAAGGGCGGCGACGGCCTGGCGGTGCGCAACAGCATCAGCAAGATCACCGACCTGAAGGGCAAGACCATTGCCGTGGATGGCGCCGGCACCACGCCGTATTTCACCCTGATCGCGTTCATGAAGCGCAACGGCATGAGCCCCAAGGATGTGAAATTCGCCACGCTGGGGCCGAATCCGGCGGCGCAGGCCTTTATCGCCGGCCAGTATGATGCGGCACTGACCTACGAGCCGTATCTGTCCAGCGTACGCGAAGCCCCCAATGCCGGCAAAATCCTGCTCACCACGCTGGATTACCCGGTGGTGGTGGACATGGTGGCGTTCCAACCCGACTACATCAAAAAGAACCCCAAAGTGGTGCAGGGTGTGGTCAACGGCTTCTTCGATGCGCTTGAGATGATCAAGAAGGAACCGGCCAAGTCGAACGAGATCATGGGCGGCAAGGTGAAGCAGACCGGCGAGCAATTCGCCAAGTCGGCTTCCTATATTTCCTGGCAGGACAAGGCCGCCAACCAGGCCTATTTCAAGGGCGACTTGCAGGCATTCATGAAGGAAGCCGCCGATATTCAGCTTGAGGCTGGCGTGATCCGCGCCATCCCCGATCTGAAGCCGATGGTCGACGACAGCTTCATCAAGTAAACGGAGTCAAATCCGGTGTTTGAACCGCTCAAGCCGGTAGCCCCGGGGCGTCGTATCGCCCTGGGGATTTCCTTCTTCGTCGCCTTCTTCCTGCTCTGGGGCGGCGTTACCTTGGGCGGGCTGGTGCCGCCGCTATTCCTGGCCGATCCGGTCAAGACGGCGCGCGCCGGCATCGACCTGTTCATGAAATACGGCTTCCTGGCCGATATCGGCGTCACCGTCTGGCGTGTTGTCGGCGGCTTCCTGATCGCCGCCATCATCGCCGTGCCGCTCGGCATCGCCATGGGCGCGTTCAAAAGTGTTGAAGCCTTTTTTGAGCCCTTTGTCTCCTTCGCCCGCTACCTGCCCGCCTCGGCTTTCATCCCGCTGCTGATCCTGTGGGCCGGCGTTGGCGAGGCGCAGAAACTCAGTGTCATCTTCATCGGCTGCGTGTTCCAGATTGTGCTGATGGTGGCGGTCACCGTCGGCGGCTCGCGGGTTGATCTGGTGGAAGCCGCCTACACGCTCGGCGCCAAGCGCGGCGGCATTGTGCGCCGCGTGCTGCTGCCCGGCGCGGCGCCGCAGATCGCCGAAACCCTGCGCCTGGTGCTGGGCTGGGCCTGGACCTATGTGATCGTGGCCGAATTGATCGGCGCCTCCAGCGGCATCGGCCACATGATCATGGACAGCCAACGCCTGCTTGATACCGGGCAGATGATTTTCGGCATCGTGGTGATCGGCCTGATCGGCCTGATTTCCGATTTCCTGTTCAAACTGGCCAATCAGCGGCTGTTTCCCTGGCATTTCCTCAAATGAGCAAATTGCGCATCGACTCCGTCAGCCGGATTTTTCCGGGCGTGCGCGGCGGCACCCCCACCCGGGCGCTGGAACCCACCTCGCTCAGTGTTGAGGATAACGACTTCATCACCATCCTCGGCCCATCCGGCTGCGGCAAGAGCACATTGCTGCGTATCGTCGCCGGGCTGGATCAGCCCACCACCGGCCAGGTTCTGCTGGATGGCCAGCGTGTCACCCAGCCCGGCCCGGATCGTGGCATGGTGTTTCAGTCCTACACGCTGTTTCCCTGGCTCAGTGTGCGCGAAAATATCTGCTTCGGCCTGCGCGAGAAGCAGGTGCCGGAGCCGGAGCAGCAACAGATCGTGGCGCATTTCATCGACAAGGTGGGCCTGCGCGGCTTCGAGAATCATTATCCGAAGCAGCTTTCCGGCGGCATGCAGCAGCGCACGGCTTTGGCCCGCGCACTCGCCAACGACCCGAAGATATTGCTGCTTGATGAGCCTTTCGGCGCGCTCGACAACCAGACCCGGGCGCTGATGCAGGAATTGCTGCTCGGCATCTGGGAAGCCGACCGCAAGACCGTGTTGTTTGTGACGCATGATATCGACGAAGCCATCTTCATGGCCAATCGCGTGCTGGTGATGACGGCGCGGCCCGGCCGGGTGAAAAGCGATATCGCCATCGACCTGCCGCATCCGCGCCATTACACGGTGAAGACCACGCCGGAATTCGCCGCCTACAAGGCACGGCTGACCGAGGAAATCCGCGTCGAATCCTTGCGCGCTGCCGCTGCCGAGCATTGATGTTTATCCGCCCGTTTCAGGCAGCCGACCGCGCCGACGTGATCGCGCTATGGCAGACATGCGGCCTGACCCGGCCATGGAACGATCCGGCCAGCGATATCGATTTCTGCCTCGCCTCGCAGGAAGCCACGTTGCTGGTGGCCGAAGCCGACGGCGCCGTGATCGGCAGCGCCATGGTGGGGCATGATGGCCATCGCGGCTGGGTCTACTACCTGGCAGCCAGCCCGACGCAGCAGGGCAAGGGCCTCGGTCGCGCCCTGATGGCGGCGGCCGAGGATTGGGCACGGGCACGCGGCGTGCCCAAGCTGATGCTGATGGTGCGGCCGGAAAATGCCGGTATGCGCGCCTTCTACGAAGCGCTGGGCTATATCGAGGAACCGCGCATCATATTCTCGCGGCGCCTCGACGGGGCATAGCCTCAGCGCGTGCCAAGAAAATCCATCTTGCCGAGCGGCACGCCCTTATGGCGCAGGATGCCGTAGGCGGTGGTGACATGGAAATAGAAATTCGGGATGGCGAAGCCGAGCAGGTAGTCGGCACCGCTGAATTCCAGTTCCTTCACCCGTGTCGGCACCACCACGCGGCGCGTCTCGGCGCCCTCGAATTGCGCCGGCAACAAGCTGTTGAGGAAATCCACCGTCTTGGCGATCCGCGCCTGCAATTCGGGGAAAGTGGTCTCGGTATCCGGCATGCTCGGCGGCGCGATACCGGCCAACCGGGCGCCGCCGCCCTTGGCGGCATCACTGGCGGATTGAATCTGCCGGATCAGCGGATACATGTCAGGCGCCAGCCGCGCCTCGGCCAATTCAGCAAGCGCGATGCCCTGCGCGGCGGCAAATTCCTCGCCCTTGGTGAGAAACAGCGCGAGGCGATCCAGGCCGCGCAGAAACACCGGCACCGAAGCCTGATAGATCGAAAAAGCCATAACGCGCATCTCCCTGTTGGCGGTGCCGGCCAGATAGGGCCAGCACCGCACAAGGTCAAGCCGATTGCAGTGCGGTCATTTCACTTCGCCAGTTGCACGGCATGCAGCCGGAAGCCAAGCGCCTGCATCACCTTAAGGATGGTGGCGAATTCTGGATTGCTGTCAGGCGCCAGCGCCTTGTAAAGACTTTCCCGGCCAAGGCCGGCGGCGCGGGCAATCTGTGTCATCCCCCTGGCCTTGGCGATAGCGCCCAAAGCGGCGGCGATAACACGTGGATCGCCATCTTCAAAGGCGGCATCCAGATAAGCCTGCTGATCTGCTTCAGAGAGCAGATACGCTGCTGCATCATAGCGTGTGGTACTCAGTTCGCGGCTTGGCATCTCAACCATCCTCAAGCTGGCGGGCCAATTCCAGCGCCTGTTCGATATCTCGCTGCTGGCGGCGCTTGTCGCCGCCACAGAGCAGGAAAATCAGGGCATTGCCCTGGCGCGTAAAATACACGCGGTAGCCAGGCCCATAGTCGATACGCAATTCACTTACGCCCTCCCCCACTGGCTTGGCATCACCTATCAAGCCAAGACCGAGCCGCTTGATCCGCACCTGGATGCGAGCACGGGCCTCTCGGTCGCGCAGGGGCTGCAAGCCAAGCAGCAAAGATAGTGGTTTGGCGTATCTCAACCACGCCCTATCGTATCCCATGGGATACGATAGGGCTATAGCCGTATTCAGCCCGTATAAGCCTTCACGTTCTGGCGCTGCTCGCCCAGGCCGGCGATGCCGAGATGCACCTTGTCGCCGGCTTTGAGATAAAGCGGCGGCTTCTGGCCCATGCCGACGCCGGGCGGGGTGCCGGTGGAGATGATGTCGCCCGGTTGCAGGCTCATGAACTGGCTGAGATAGCTGATCAGATAGCGCACGCCATAAACCATGGTCTTGGTGGAGCCATTCTGGAAACGATGGCCGTTCACATCGCAGAACATCGCCAGGTTCTGCGGATCGGCCACTTCATCCGCCGTCACTAGCCAGGGGCCGATCGGGCCGAAAGTGTCGCAGCTCTTGCCCTTGGTCCACTGGCCGTGGCGCTCAATCTGGAAGGCGCGTTCCGACACGTCGTTGATGGTGCAATAGCCAGCAACATGATCCATGGCGCTGGCTTCATCGACATAACGCGCCACCTTGCCGATCACCACGCCGAGTTCCACTTCCCAATCGGTCTTCTGCGAATTCTTCGGGATGATCAGATCGTCATCCGGCCCCATGATCGCCGAAGTGGCCTTCATGAAGATGATCGGTTCCGGCGGCACGGTGGCGCCGGTTTCCGCCGCATGATCGGAATAATTCAGGCCGATGCAGATGAACTTGCCCACGCCGGCAACACAGGCGCCGATGCGTGGCTGGCCGCTCACCACGGCCAGGCTGTTCACATCCACGCCGCGCAGTTTGGCCAATGCCTCGGGCTGCAAGGTGGCGCCGTTGATATCGCCCACCACACCGCTCAGATCGCGGATATTGCCCTGGGCATCCAGGATGCCGGGCTTTTCCTGGCCCAGCGGGCCGTAACGCAGCAATTTCATCACTTGTCTCCGTTGCTAAAACAAAAAATCAGAGCGTCCAGCCGCCATCCACCATATGCACCGCGCCGGTGGTGAAGGCGCTTTCGTCGGAAGCCAGATACACCACCAGGGCGGCCACTTCATCCGCCGTGCCGAGGCGGCCGAGCGGCTGACGCGCCACAAAGGCTTCGCGGGCCTTTTCCACGCTGCCCATGCTCTCGCCCAAAGCAGCGATACGATCATCCAGCGACGGCGACTGGATCGTGCCGGGGCAGATGGCGTTGCAGCGAATGCCCTGGCGGATAAAATCCAGCGCGATGGATTTGGTCAAGCCGATCACCGCCGCTTTGGTGGTGCCGTAGACAAAGCGGTTGGCCGCTGCCTTCACCGACGAGGCGCCGGAGGAAATATTGATGATCGAGGCGCCCTTGCCGCTGGCCAGCATGGCCGGCAGCAAGGCCTTGGTGAGCCGGAACATCGAGCGGGTGTTGAGATCAAAGGCGAAATCCCACTGCTCCTCGGTGCAATCCAGGATCGTGCCGTGATGCACAAAGCCGGCGCAGTTGAACAGGATGTCCACCGCCCCCACTTCGGCCGCAAAGGCCTTGATCGCCTCGGGGTCCAGCACGTCCAGCTTCTGGGTGTGAATACCGGGCAGGCTGCGCAATTCCGCCAGCTTGTCGGGATTCACATCGGTGGCGATGACCTGCGCCCCCTCCTGCACAAAAGCCAGCGCCGTGGCGCGGCCAATACCCTGCGCGGCGGCTGTGATAACCGCCTTCTTGCCCTGCAACCGCATATTCTGCGTCTCCTTGCCCTGACCCGACCACGCCACGGATAGCGGCGCGTTGTCTCCCATCTGATATATCAGTTTGGCGACTCTATCCAGCCTCATGGCAACTAGCAACAGCCCACCGCCCTGGGTTAGGCTGGCGTTAAATATCAACCTGCCGGAGAAATGGACCATGACCGCCGAAATTGCCGCCTATTGGCCCCAAGTGCTGAAGATGCTGACCGCCGCCGGCGGTGCGCTGCTGGTTTTTGTCGGTTTCTGGATTGCCGGCGGCATCGCCCGCGCCGTGATCGCCCGTGTTGCCGAACGCGACAAGGCGCGCCGCGACGTGCTGGAACTGCTGGGCAATGCGGCTCGCTGGGGTATTGTCGGCTTCGGTGCCGTCACCGCGTTGGGCACGCTCGGCGCCGATGTCACCGGCCTGATCGCCGGCCTGGGCCTGACCGGCTTTGCGCTCGGCTTTGCGCTCAAGGATATTGTTTCCAGCCTGATGGCTGGTTTGCTGATCCTGCTCAACCGCCCGTTTGTCAGCGGCGACCGCGTGATTGTCACCGGCATCGAGGGTTTGGTGGCCAAGATCGACCTGCGCTACACCGAGGTGGTGTCGGATGACGGCAAGCGCCATCTGATCCCGAATGCCAATGTGCTGGGCAATGTGGTGACCGTGCTGCCGGCCCAGACCGCCGCCTGATCACAGCCTTTCAGCAAAGGAGCAAAGCCATGATGAAAAAAGTTGCCTTGGCGCTGGCCGTCATCATCCTGCTGGTTGCCGGCGGGGTCTATTACCTGTTCTCCAATCTCGACAGCCTGATCAAAGTGGCGATCGAAACCTATGGCACCGAGGCGACCCAGGCGCGCGTCAGCGTTGGCAAGGTCAGCATCGGGCTGAAGGATGGCAGCGGCGCCATCAGCTACATGAAAGTGGCCAATCCGAAGGGCTTCAACACGCCGGAAGCACTGTCGCTCGGCGAAATCTCGCTCAAGCTGGATGTGGCCACGCTGCAACAGAACCCGATTGTGATCAAGGAAGTGGTGATCAACCGCCCGCAAATCACCTACGAATTCGCCCAGGGCGGCAGCAATCTGGAAACCATCCAGAAAAACACCCAGGCCTATGCGCAGAAGATGGCGCCGGGCGGCAGCAAGCCGGATGGCGCCGCCACGCCGGCCAAGGATGGCAAGGCTGAAACCAAGGTGATCATTGAAAACCTGTATGTGCGCAGCGGCCAGATCGGCATGAGCCATGCCGCCTTGCAGGGCCGCGCCGTGAACACCCCGCTGCCCACCATTCACCTGACCGATATTGGCAAAAGCAAGGGCGGCGCCACCCCGGCCGAAGTGGCCGAGCGCGTGCTGGGCAGCATCAGCCAGCAGGCGGCGCGTGTCGGCAGCGCCGAATTGCAGAAGCAGCTCGGCGACCAGCTCAAAGGCGCGGTGGGCGGTGTCACCGGCGGTGCCGGGTCCGCCAGCGACAAGCTCAAGGGCCTGATCGGCAAGTAAGCCAGGCGGCAGAGTGGCGGCAAAGCCAGGAGGGGCGTAGACTGCGCCGCAACGACAAGCCCCTCCTCCCCCCGCTCCGTTGCTGACTCCATGACATTCTCGCGTTTTATGCTCGCCGCCCTGCCGGGTACGGCAGCCCTGCTGATCGGCATCGGCCTGGCCCGTTTCGGCTACACGCCGCTGATCCCGGCGCTGATCGGCCAGGGCTGGCTTAATGCCCCCGAGGCGGTCTATCTCGGCGCCACCAATCTGGCCGGCTATCTCGCCGGCAGCATGCTGGCCTACCGCCTCGCCAGCCGCTTCGCCCCGGGCAAGGTGGTGCGTTTCGGCATGCTGGCGGCAGCCGCCAGTTTTGTTGCCTGCGCCCTGCCGCTCGGCTTCTGGTGGTTTGTACCCTGGCGCTTCCTGGCCGGTTTCTGCGGCGCGCTGCTGATGATCGTGGCGCTGCCCTTGGTGTTGTCACGCATGCCGCTGGATCGCCGCGCCCGCACGGCCGGTGTGGTGTTCACCGGGGTTGGCATCGGCGTGGCCGCTTCCGGCACCCTGGTGCCCAGCCTGGCCAGCTACAGTGTTTCCGCCGTCTGGCTCGGCATGGCGCTGGTGGCCGGCACGCTGGGGCTGCTGACCTGGCGCGGCTGGGGCCTGGCGCCCGGCAACACCAGCACTGCCGCCGCACAGGCAGATACGGCGCCGGCCAGCGGCAAGCTGCTGACCCGCCCGGTTTTGCTGCTGCTGATCGCCTATGGCCTCGATTCCTTCGGCTTTGTGCCGCATACCGTTTTCTGGGTTGATTACATCGCCCGTGGCCTGGGCCGCGGTTTGGCCGAAGGCGGCTTCTACTGGGTTTGCTTCGGTTGCGGCGCGCTCTGCGGCCCGCTGCTGGCCGGCCTGGTGGCCGAGAAGCTGGGTTTCCATTACGCCCTGCTCGGGGTTTTTGTGGTCAAAACCTTCGGCGTGCTGCTGCCGCTGTTCAGCACCAGCATGCCGGCGCTGATTGTCTCGTCGCTGGTGGTGGGCGCGCTGGCGCCCGGCATCTCGGCGGTATTGTCTGGCCGTGTCGCTGAACTGGTCGGCCTGACCGGCCATCGCCAGGTCTGGGGCTGGATGACCGTGGCGGTGGGCGTGGCACAGGCCGGCGGCGGCTATGGCCTGTCCTATCTGTTCACCCATAACGGCTCGTATGAACTGCAATTCCTGCTTGGCGGCCTGGCCTTGGCCGGCGGCGCCGTGCTGGTGCTGTTCAGCCGCAGCAAACCGGCAAGGATATGAGCATGGAAGCGCGGCTCAAGGCGGAATTGCTGGTGCAGGCCATCCTGCGGCTCTACGACCATCAGATGATCCCGGCCTATCTGCGGCGGCGCGGCGATGCCGATGCCGGCGACGTGCTGGTGAAAATCAGCCTGGACCGCAGCACCGCCCTGCTGCTGGCCCAGGCGCGCGATGGCGAAGGCCGCGCCGTGTGGATGAAAACCGGGCCGGCGGAGGATGCCGCCATCGAGGCGCAACTGACCAAGGCGATCAGCCGCGACCCGGATCTGTGGATCGTGGAGGCGGAAGATGCCAAGGGCCGCTTCCCCCTGGATACACCGATCATCGGTTGATAGACTCACACCCCAACAAAAACCGGGAGGCCCGCGTGGTCGCACCATTTATCCTGATCGGCCTCGGCCTGCTGTTCCTGGCGAATAATTTTGACATGCTGTCGCTCGCCTTCCTGCGGCAATGGTGGCCGCTGATCCTGATCGTGCTGGGCATCGGCATGCTGTTTCAGCGCGGCCGCTGACCCGGCTCACGCCGCCGCTATGGCCGCTTTGTGCTGCCGGATTGCCAGCACAATCAGCGCCGCCAGCAGGCAGGCCACGCCGGCCGAGAAAAAGGCCGGCGTATAACTCTGCATGTTGGTGCGGATGAAACCGGCGCCATAGGCGGCCACGGCAGCGCCAAGCTGGTGCGCGGCAAATATCCAGCCGAACATCATGCCGACCCGCTGTGCGCCGAAGGTGGCGGCGGTCAGCTTCACCGTGGGCGGCACTGTGGCGATCCAGTCCAGGCCATAGAACATGGCAAACAGTGACAGGCCATAAAGCGTGAAATCCGAGTAGGGCAGCCACATCAACGACAGGCCGCGCAGGCTGTAATACCAGAATAGCAGCTTGCGATTGTCGTAGCGGTCAGACAGCCAGCCCGACAGCACAGTACCGACAAAATCAAACGCCCCCATCAGCGCCAGCACCGAAGCCGCCGGCAGCGCCGCCATGCCGAAATCACTGCACAACGCAATGAAATGCGTCTGCACCAGGCCATTGGTGCTGAGGCCGCAGATGAAAAAGCTGATCGCCAGAATCCAGAAGACCGGATGGCGCAGGCCATCCCACAACACCAGCAATGGCGTGGCGAGGGTCATGGCTGGCGCGGGCGGCGCAGCGGGAACCGGCGTGGTTTCACCATAGGGCAGCAGGCCAACATCGCTGGGCCGATTCCGCATCAGCAGCCAGGCCAGCGCAAAAATCACCGCACAGGCGGCCACCACCGGAGCCACAGCAGCGCGCCAGCCCCAATGTTCGATGATCCAGGCGGCCAGCGGCAAAAAGGCCAACTGCCCGGTGGCGGAACTGGCGGTCAGCAGCCCGATCACCAGGCCGCGCCGCTGCGTGAACCAGCGGTTCGCCACCACAGCGCCGAGCACCAGAGCGGTCATGCCGGTGCCAAGCCCCAGCACCAGGCCCCACAGCACAAAGAGATGCCACAATTCGCTGGCCAATGTGGCCAGGGCCATGCCGCCACCGACAAAAACCAGGCCGGCGCAGATCACAGCGCGCAGGCCGACCCGTTCCATCAGCAAGGCGGCAAACGGCCCGATCAGGCCGAAGAGCGCAAAGCGCAGGGCCAGGCTTGAGGCAATCTGCTCGGTGGTCCAGCCGAATTCCTGACCCAAAGCCAGCAGCATGGCGCCGGGCAGGCCAAGAGCTGCCGCCATCACCAGCATGGTGCAGAAGGTGATGCCGGCAACGATCCAGCCATAATGAATGCCGCGCCGCTGCAACCAGGGCGCCAGGATTTGTGCCGGCATGAGCGCAGCTTTCCTTGCTTGAATCAGACGGCTTCGAGAATCGTGGCAACACCCTGGCCGCCACCGATACATTGCGTGGCCAGGGCAAAGCGCTTGCCTTCGCGCTTCAGTAATTGCGCCGCCTTACCGGTGATGCGAGCGCCGGTGGCGCCGAGCGGATGCCCGATGGCCAGCGCGCCGCCATCCAGGTTCACCCGCGCCGGATCGATCTGCAATTCGCGCAGGCAGGCAATGGCCTGGCTGGAAAACGCCTCGTTGATCTCGACGATATCGATATCGTTTATGCCAAGCCCGGCGCGGGCCAGGGCCTTTTGCGTCGCCGGCACCGGCCCCATACCCATCACTTCAGGCTCGCAACCGGCCGTGGCCACAGCACGGATCGCGGCCAGGATCGGCAGGTTATGCTGTTTCGCAAACGCTTCCGAACAGACCAGCGTGGCCGCCGCGCCATCGGTGAGCGGCGAGGCCGTGCCGGCGGTGACAGTACCGTCAAAAGCCGGCTTCAAGGCCGCCAGCCCTTCCAGCGTGGTCTGCGGTCGCAGGCAGCCATCGGCATCCACCATGCCATCCAGTGTTTGCACCGGCAGCACTTCATCACGCAGCCGGCCGGCATTGAATGCCGCCACCGCCTTCTGCTGTGAAACAAGAGCGAACTGCTCCTGCTCAAGCCGCGACACGCCATAGCGCGCCGCCACATTCTCCGCCGTGCGGCCCATCGAGATATAGGCTTCGATGGCAATTTCGGCATCCGGCCGATCCTGGCTTTTGAAGCGCGGATTGGCCGAGAAATTGAAACCGCCCTGCGGCACCATGGTCATCGATTCAACACCGGCGCAGATAAAGGCATCGCCGGCCCCGATGGCAATCTGGCCCACGGCATAATGAATGCCGGTCATCGACGAACCGCAGAAACGGTTGATGGTGCCGCCGCTGACCGAAAGCGGCAGGCCGGCCAGAAGTGCGGCAATGCGGGCGATATTGTTGCCCTGCGCCGCCTCGGGATAGGCACAGCCCATAAGCACATCCTCGATCAGCACCGGATCGATATCCAGCCGCTGCACCAGGCCCTTGAGCGTTATGGCAGCCAGGTCGTCCGGCCGCGTGCCGACAAGGCGGCCCTTCTTGGCGAAATGAAACGGGGTGCGGACATAGCCCGCGATCACGGCTTTGGTCATGACGCTCTCCTTCAGGCAACCGGAACCGGCGGCAGGTCGATCTGCTCCAGCACACCACCGGCCAGTCGCGGGCGTGACTCGGCAAGCTGCACATGCGGCACACCCAGCGGCATTGCACTGGCGGCATCCAGCCGCGCCGCCTGCTCGGCACTCAGCGCCAGGGTCAGCCCGCCCAATGTGCCATCAAGCTGGGCGCGGCTGCGCGGCCCCAGGATCGGGATCAGGCTGGTGCTGGATAACGTCGCCTTGTGGCGCAGCCAGGCAATGGCGACATGGGTGGGGGTGGCGCCCAGTTCATCGGCCACCGCCAGCACGGCATCAAGCAACGCTGTTTCGCGCGCCGATTTTTCGGTATGCACCAGCATGCCCAGCTTGGTCAGGCGGCTATCGTCCTTGCCGGCGCGATACTTGCCGGTGAGGAAGCCGCCGCCCAGCGGCGACCACAAGGCGGCACCAAGGCCAAGCGCTTCCGCCATCGGTAGCAATTCGCGGTCCGGGCTGCGTTCGGCCAAGCTGTATTCCACCTGAATGCCGGCAATCGGCAATGTGTTGCGCAATTCGGCCAAAGTCGCGCCGCGCGCGATGCGCCAGGCCGGGAAATTCGAGAGACCGGCATGCAGGATCTTGCCGGCGCGGGCCAGATCGTCAAAGCCGCGCAGGATTTCCTCCATCGGCGTCATGCCATCGGCCATATGGGTCCACAGCAGATCGATGCGATCCGTGCGCAGCCGCTTCAGGCTGTCTTCCACCGCGCGGATCATGGTCTTGCGGCTGTTGCCGGTGCGGGCCAGATCGGCCTTCGGGCCGGCGCCGAGGGTGTATTTGGTGGCCAGCACAAAATAGTCGCGGTCGGCGGCGAGAAAATCACCGAGCAGGCTTTCCGACTGGCCGACCTGATAGGTATCCGCCGTGTCGATGAAATTGCCGCCGGCTTCGGCATAGCCGTCAAACACCGCCCTGGCCTCATCGCGCTCGGCGCCATGGCCCCAGCCGGTGCCGAAATTGCCGGTGCCAAGCGCCAGTTCGGAAACCCGCAGGCCGGTATGGCGGCCAAACAGCCTGTAACGCATCGGAGTCGCTCCTTTTATATGATGATCATCATGTATTGAAATAAATGATGTATGTCATTTATAATGTCAAGCAACTTTCTGAACGGAGCAACAATCATGCGGGTGAGCAGGGAACAGGCGGCGGAAAACCGGCAGCGCGTGGTGGCTACAGCAGCGCGGCTATTCCGCGAGCGCGGCTTTGACGGCATCGGCATTGCCGACCTGATGCGCGAGGCCGGGCTGACCCATGGCGGTTTCTACGGCCAGTTCGGGTCCAAGGATGAATTGATGGCCGAGGCTGTGGCAACAACGCTGGAACAATCATTGCAGCGCTGGCATGAGCGCGCGGCGCGCCATCCGGAAGATCCGCTCGGCGCTGTGGTGCAGGCCTATCTGCGCCCGGCACATCGCGATGGCCCCGGCGCCGGCTGCGGCTTTGCCGCCCTGGCATCCGAACTTGGCCGTCAGCCGAAAAGCCTGCGCCGCCGGCTCACTGATACTTTGCGCGGCTTTTTCGATATGCTCGGCGACCAGATCGGCGGCAACACCGCCGCCGCGCGGCGCAAACAGGGCATCCATGCCTACAGCGCCATGGTGGGGGCGCTGGTGCTGGCCCGCATCGCCGAAGATGAGGAACTCTCGCGCGAGATTCTCACCACCGTCGCCGAAGCAATCACCAAACGGCAATAAGCGCCGCTATCGGCCCAGCCCGGCCCCGGCATAAAGCTCCGGCTTGAAGCCAAGCAGATACTTGCCATCGCCCAGATCGAGCATCGGCCGCTTGATCATGCTGGGCTGGGCCAGCATCAGCGTGATGGCCCTGGCCTGATCCAGCCCTTCCCGCTCCGCCTCTGGCAGCTTGCGGAAAGTGGTGCCGGCGCGGTTCAGCACCTTGTCCCAGCCCAAGGCCCGGCACCATGCCTCCAGGCTGGCGCGATCAATGCCCTTGGCCTTGTAATCATGAAAGGCATAGGCCACACCCTGGCCATCCAGCCAGCTGAAGGCCTTTTTCATGGTGTCGCAATTCTTGATGCCGTAGATGGTGATGCTCATGCGCCCGCTCCTTGAACCTGAGCTTATAAAAGCCAAGCCGGAGCGGGCGTCAACGCATAGCGCGTCAGTGGCTGCGCAGCCAATCGGCAAAGTGGGTCGGCCCGAGCCTGGCGCCCATATCCGGCACCAATGAAGCATCATTCAGCGCGATGCCGAAATAGCGCGCCGCCGGATCGCTGACCACCGGGCGCGAATCACCCTGGGCAGTGAGATATTCCTGCACCAGATCAACCATCGGGCGCCGCTCCGGGCCGCCTAGTTCAATCAGCCCCAGGGCCTGCCGGCCATTCACAATATCTGCCAGGGCCGCAGACACATCGCTGGCAGCGACCGGCTGAAACGCCGCCGGCGACAAACGCGCTACGCCTTCCACCACACTGGCAGCGGCAATGCTGGCCAGGAATTCATAGAATTGTGTGGCGCGCAGGATGGTGTGCGGCAGGCCCGCCGCCTGAATCAGCTCTTCCTGCACCAGCTTGGCGCGGAAATAGCCACCTTCCAGCAGCCGCTCGGTGCCCACCACAGAAAGTGCCACATAATGTTGCACACCGGCCCGTGCCGCCTCAGCCAGAAGGTTGCGCGTGGCGCTGCGGAAAAAATCCAGCACCGGCTGATCCTCAAAGGATGGCGCATTGGCCACATCCACTACCACCTCGGCCTGCGCCAGAGCCTGCGCCAACCCCTGGCCGCTCACTGCATCAACGCCGCGCGACGGCGATGCCGCCACAACCACATGCCCGGCCTGCTGCAACAGACCAACCAGCTTGGCACCGATCAGGCCGGTGCCACCAATCACAACCACTTTCATAATCCATTCCTCACGTTGTCTATCGCAGCGCAGGCCATCCTGCGCTTGATCCGTAAAATCCAAGACGAAGCGGCGGCCGGGTTTGTGACACGAAATCGCAACCATGCTGGTTTGACCGGCATTTACCTGATAGAATGCAGTTTCATGACATATCGCTGGAGATCGTACTGGCCTTGATCAACCGCAACGGCCAGACAATACCAAAGCGCCTGCTCACGGTCAGGCACGCCACCACATACCGCTATTCCGAGCCGGTGCAGCTTGGCGAGCATCGGGTGATGTTCCGGCCGCGCGAAAGCCATGATCTGCGGCTGCTGCAAACCAGCCTGGAGATTCAGCCGCATCCGGTTGATCTGTTCTGGCTGCATGATGTGTTCGACAATTCAGTGGCGGTGGCGACATTTCGCGGCTTCACCACCGAATTGCGCTTCGACAGCACGGTGACGATTGAACATATCGAAGCCGTGAACCCGGATTACCGGCTGACCGCCGAGGCGGCATCCTATCCATTCTATTATGCCGACGAGGAATATGCCGACCTCGCCCAAAGCTTGCAGCAGCGTTATCCAAGCGCCGCCTTGCAGCAATGGGCCAAAGCCTTCCTGCCCAGCTTCGGCTCGGTGCAGACCATGGCGTTGCTGCGCGCCATAACATTGTCGATCAATGAGAATTTTGGCTATCAGCGGCGTGCCGAACGCGGCGTGCAGAATCCGGATGAAACCCTGGCACGGCGCCAAGGCACCTGCCGCGACTTCGCCTTGCTGATGATCGAGACGGTGCGCGCGCTTGGCTTCGCGGCGCGCTTTGTCAGCGGTTATATCTTTGTGCCGGATGCCGGCCCGGACCTGATCGTTGGCGGCGGCGCCACCCATGCCTGGCTGCAAGTCTACCTGCCGGGTGCCGGCTGGGTGGATTTTGATCCGACCAACAAGATCGTCGGCAACCGCAATCTGATCCGCGTGGCGGTGGCCTGGGATCATGCCCAGGTGCTGCCGCTCTGGGGCAGTTTTTACGGCCGGCCCGCTGCCTTCCTCGATATGGATGTTGCCGTCAGCGTACTTGAACAGACCACAGCCTATCCATTGCAACAGCAAGGCACGGCATTCCAGGCCAGCTTTTAAAGCGAGCCGGATGCCTGCCCACAAGGAGCCTAACATGCAGCTTCGCGTCGGTTATCGGCTGACCTATGAATGTCCGCAGCCCACCCCGATGATTCTCACCTTGAGCATCCATTACACGCGGGCTTCGGATATTGTCATCCCCGATCTGATCACCACCGATCCGCGCCTGCCGCTTTCGGCCTACCGCGATCAGTTCGGCAATTGGTGCACCCGGCTGACGGCACCGCCGGGGCGCACGCGCATCGCCGCCACAGGCGTGGTGCGCGATACCGGCGAGCCTGACGAGGTGGCACCGGGGGCGATGCAACACCGGGTGGAGGATTTGCCGGAAGAGGTTCTGGTCTTCCTGCTCGGCAGCCGTTATTGCGATACGGATCATTTGTCGGCTGCGGCCTGGCGGCTGTTCGAACGCACACCGCCGGGCTGGGCGCGGGTGCAGGCAATCTGCGACTATGTTCACAACCACATAACCTTTGGCTATGAACATGCCTCGGCCAGCAAAACCGCCTCACAGGTGTTTCAGGATGGCCGTGGCGTGTGTCGCGACTTCGCCCATCTTGCCGTGGCATTCTGCCGCTGCATGAATATTCCGGCGCGCTATTGTGCCGGCTATCTCAGCGATATCGGCATCCCGCCGCCGTATGGCGTGATGGATTTTGCCGGCTGGTTCGAAGCCTATCTCGGCGGCCGCTGGTATACCTTCGATCCGCGCAACAACATGCCGCGCATCGGCCGGGTGCTGATTGCGCGAGGCCGCGATGCCGGCGATGTTGCCATCAGCAATACTTTCGGCCCCAACACCCTGGTCAATTTCGAAGTAGATTGCGAAGAGATCAGCGAGACCCTGTAAGCATCATCTCGGCCTGGCGCAGCAATCGCGCCAAGCGCACCGCCCAGGCCGCCTGCCCTGCCGCATCGGCCAGCAGATCCTGGCGGATTTCCAGCGCCACATGCGGCAAGCCGCGCCGCTCGCCATGCACCGGAATGGTGTAGTCGGTTTCATCGTCAACCGAATAGGGCTGGTTGTCGCCCACCACCAGATCACCTTCCGCCTGTAGCAGATCAAACAAGATCCGGCCCAGCCGGGCATCGCGATTATACAGCAGGCCGGCATGCCATGGCCGCGCCACACCGGCATAAACCGGCGTGAAGCTGTGCACGGAAACCAGAATTGTCCGCCGGCCGGCCGTGCTGCGCGCATCGAGTTCGGCCTCGATACACTCATGATAAGGCGCAAAAATCGCCACCCGGCGCGCCTCTGCATCAGCGGCGCCGAGCCGTTGATTGCCTGGAATGCTAGTTGCTTCGCTCAGTTCCGGGATCGAAGACGGCACGCCGGGCGGGCGATTGCAATCAATCACCAGCCGCGAATAGGTCTGCTCGATCAGGGCGGCATCCAGCATGTCGGCCAGGCCATGCGCCAGCCCTGCGGCGCCGATATCCCAGGCGATATGACGCTCCAGTTCGGCCGGCGGCAGGCCAAGATTGCCCAGCGCGCGCGGCAAGCGGTTGCCGCCATGATCGCAGACCAGGAAATAAGCCGAACGGCCTTGCAGCCGATGGCTCTGGCAGGCCGGCGGTTCATCCGGCCCAAGCAGGCTGGTGGTCATGCCCAGCACGCTAACTTAACCATGATACACAATCTTCACCTTGGCCGCCGCCGCACGCGCCGCCGCACGTGCCTGATCCACATCACCATCGCGGACCAGCGCCAGCGCCACGCCCATGCGGCGATAGGGCCGTGTGGTCGGCTTGCTGAAAATGCGCAGGTCGATATCGGTGCCGGCTGCCGGCGCTTGCAGCGCATCGGCCAGGCCGGTGATGGCAAAATCGCTGGCATCACGATCCGCCAGGATCACCGCCGAGGCGCTGGGGCCATGCTGGGTGATGCTGGGGATCGGCAGGCCGAGGATGGCGCGGGCATGCAGGTCAAACTCGGTCAGGTTCTGCGAGATCAGCGTCACCATGCCGGTATCATGCGGGCGCGGCGACAATTCGGAGAAGATCACCGCATCGTCCTTGATGAAGAATTCAACGCCGAACAGGCCATAGCCGCCGAGATTATCCACCACCGCCTGGGCCTGGCGCTGCGCTTCAGAAATGGCTGCGGTCGACATCGGCGTCGGCTGCCAGCTTTCCTGGTAATCACCGCGCTCCTGGCGATGACCAATCGGCGGGCAGAAGAGCACACCCTGGCGGGTGCGGATGGTGAGCAGGGTGATTTCGTAGTCAAAATCGATGAAGGCTTCGACGATGACACGCTTGCGGTCGCCGCGCATGCCGGCCACAGCATAATCCCATGCCTTATCGATGCCGGCGGCATCCTTCACCGTGCTCTGGCCCTTGCCGGATGACGACATCACCGGCTTGACCACACAGGGCAAACCCACCTTGGCCACCGCCGCACGCATCTCCTCCAGGCTTTCGGCATAAAGATAAGTTGAGGTTGGCAGGCCGAGTTCGCTGGCCGCCACTTCGCGGATACGATCGCGGTTCATGGTCATCAGCGTGGCGCGCGCCGAGGGCACCACGTTGCTGCCCTTATCCTCATATTCCTTCAAAACCTCGGTGCGGATCGCCTCCACCTCGGGCACGATGAAATCCGGCTGGTGCTTGTCGATAGCGGCACCAAGCGCGGCGCCATCCAGCATCGAAAACACTTCGAACTGATCCGCCACCTGCATCGCCGGCGCGCCGGCATAGGCATCGCAGGCAATGACATGGGCGCCAAGCCGCTTGGCGGAAATGACAAATTCGCGCCCCAGCTCTCCCGAACCGAGCAGCAGGATTTTCGCAGTGGGGGTCATGGCATGCTCCCGAAATCGCCAGAAACTGTTGATTTGCGGCGCAAGAAATAGCCCAGCCCCGCCCACTTCGCCAGCGCCGGATCGAACAAGAATTTCAGCGTCTGCCGATCACGCCGCAACCGGCGCAGGCGGCGCCTTGGCTGTGGGCCGGAAATTCATCGCCACGATGAAGGCGGCAATGCCAAGCGCCCAGGCGCTGGCATAGAGCCAAGTATAGCTGCCCAGGCTATCAAAGATCAGGCCGCCCAGCAGCGGCCCCAACGCCATACCAAGGCTGCCGGCCATGGCGATGCCGCCGATCACCGTACCCATCATGTGCAGCGGAAAATTCTCACGCGCGATGGCGGCGTAAAGCGGCATCACGCCGGCATAGACAAAACCAAACAAGGCCGCCACGGCATAGAAGCTGCCAAGTTCGCGGGCGAAGATGAAGGCCAGCGCGGCAAAAGCCTGCACCAGCAGCCCGGCAGCCAGTACCGGGCGGGCGCCGAAACGATCCCCGAGCAGGCCAAAGCCGATGCGCCCGGCCAGGCCGGCCAGCCCTTCGATACTGTAGATCGACACGGCGGCGAGCAACGGAATGCCGCAGCTCAGCGCATAGCTGACCGTGTGGAAAATCGGCCCGGCATGGGTGGCACAGCAGAAGAAATTGGTCAGCAGCAGCAGGATAAAGGGCGGCGAGCGCAAGGCCTGGCCCAATGTCAGTTCTGGCGCTGCGGCTGCTTCCGCCTGCGCTGCCTGATCCTGCAAGGCCGGCGGCCGCCGCACCAGCAAGGCAG
>DLGP01000120.1 GCA_002482765.1 Alphaproteobacteria bacterium UBA7691 | reverse complement strand
AGCAGCACCAGCGCCACCAGCGCCCCGGCCACCAGTTGCGCCAGGCGCGGCAGGCTTGGTGGCAGTCTTTCCGTATCACTCATCCCGGCCCCCATTCATTGTCGCCGCCGCCATTCGTCGCGCAGCAGGCGCAGCAGGAATAATGGTATGGTGCGGCCATAACGGCCGGCCAGCCGGCGTGGCTCGCTGGCCAGGCGGAAAGCCCATTCCAGGCCATGGCGCTGCATCCAGGGCGGCGCCCAGGGCTTGTTGCCGGCGATGAAATCAAACGCCGCCCCCACCCCCACCAGCAGCGGCACCTGCAAAGTCTCGCGTTGCGCCCGCATCCAGATTTCCTGGCGCGGCGCCCCCAGGCCCACCCAGACAATATCAGCCCCGCTGGCATCGATGGCAGCGGCATGGGCGGCATCTTCTGCCGCCGTGAAGGGCCGGAAAGGTGGTGCCAGGCAACCGACAATGTCGGCCCCGGGAAATTTTTGCTGGATCGCCTGGCGCAATTGCGCCAACAAGGCCGGCGAGCCGCCAAACAGGAAATGCCGCAGCGGCCGGCCCTGCACGCGCTCGTCGCTGGCCAGCAGCGCGGTCATCAAATCCGGGCCATAAACCCGGCCGGCCTGGCCTGCGCCACGGCGCCGCAACAGCCAAACCAACGGCATGCCATCCGTGGCCGCCATGCCGGCATGCGCCAGCGCATCATGCAGCCGGGCATCGCGCCAGCTTTCCACCAGGGTATGCACGTTGACATGGCAGATATACTGCCGCTCGCCAGCGCGCAGCCAGCGCAGCACCTGCGCCTGCGCCACGGCCAGATCGCCGGCATGCAGCGGCAGGCCCATCACCTCAATCTTTGGCATCATGCCGGCACCGCCTGGTGCCGCCGCGCCGCCGCTGCCGCAATGGCTTCCGCATAGATCGCACGCTGCATTTCAGCGATCCGAGTGGCGGAAAAGTCGGCTTCGTAAAGCCGCCGCGCCTGCTGCCCGGCCTCGGCAAGCCACGCCGGCTCGGCCAGCAGCGCCGCAATTTTCGCCGCCCAATCCGCTGCTGTAGCTTCGGCCGGCAGCAGCCAGCCGCCGCCCCGGGCCAGCACATCGGCCATGGCGCCGCGCGCCGGCGCCAATATCGGCAGGCCATGCGCCAGGGCTTCATGCAACGCCATCGGAAAATGCTCCAGCGCACGGCTCGGAAACAGCAGCAGCGCAGCCTGGCGCATCTCATGCGACAATGTGGCCGCATCCACCCGGCCAAGCAGGCGCAGATTGCCCAGCCGCCCGGCAGCTTCCCGCATTGTTGCTTCCAGCGGCCCGCTGCCGGCGATGGTCAATATTGTGTCGGGATGGCTGCGGCCGAGCGCCTCGGCCAGTGCCAGTATCGTATCGATGCCCTTTTCCTGCGACAACCGCCCGGCATAGAGCAGGCCCCGGCGTTCCGGCATCACGGCTTCAACACCCGGATCAGCGATGAAATTCGGCTTAACGCCGATACGCGCCTCAGGCAGCCCGGCGGCAATGAATTGCTGGCGCGAAAAGCCGCTCAGCGCCAGGAATCGATCCACCAAGCCCCGCTGAATGCCAAGCCGGCGCATCATCAGGCCCTGGCCGGCGGCGGCAAGGCTCATGCCCAGGCCATCGGGGTGGCAGCGATGCAGCAAAGCCGGCCAGGGCAGCAGGGTTTGACTGCATAGCCGGCAATCGGCGTTATCACGCAGGAACAGGCCGTTGGCACAATAGAGGCGGAAATTGTGCAGCGATTGCACCAGCGCCACGCCCTGCTGCCGCGCCGCCGCATAAACCGAGGCGGAAAGTGCCGGAAACAGGTTATGCACATGCAGCAGATCGGGCCGCTGTTCGGCGATACGCTGCGACAGGTCACGGTAAACCGTTTTCGACCACAGCGCATGCAGGCCGGCACGGGGCTGCGATTGCGCCTCCAGTGCAACATTCCTGGCAATGAAGGATGATACCGTGAAGCCATGGCGCGGCAATTCGGCCAGTTCAGCCGCCACTGCCGCATCCTCGCCGCCATATTGGCGATATTGCGCATGCACCAGCATCACCCGCATGGCATCACCCGCATGGCGTGTCCGCCAATTGTCGCCGCATCGCCAGCGCAAGCTGCTCGGCCAAATCCTGCGGTGTGGCCTGATCGCTTTCCAGCACCAGGGCATCATAGGCCAGCACCAATGCGCGGTAGCGCCGCAGCAGATCAGCGGCCTGCGCCGCATCCAGTTCGCCCTTGCGCGCCACCAAAGTCTCGGCGGCAGCCAGCAGAAAAGCACGGCCATGCGGTGCCGGCGCGGCAAAATCCAGCAAGGCCAACAAAGCGGCCGGCAGAGCAATACCGCGCACGGCGCCATCGGCGCGGTAATCCGGCACATGGCGATCAAACAGCACCAGCGCACCGCCGGCCATCGCCGGCCGCAGCCGCAGCCAATAGCCCAGCGCATAATCCGCCAGCGCCAGCGCCAGCCGCGCCAGCGAGGCCAGGCGGCCCGGCCGGCGATACTGCGGCCGGGCACCATCACCGGCACCGCCTTTGCTCAGACCCAGCAGGAAAGGCCGGGTGTGGAACCGCACCACGCGCAGGAACAGGCGCCGTTCCAGCAGCGGCAGCAAAGCGGCAATCAGGCTGGTTTTGCCGGCGCCATCGGGTCCGCTCAGACTCCAGCAGCGCCCGGCCGGCCGGCAATAGCTGTGCAGGGCATCGGCCAGTTTCCAGGCCAGCACACGCAGCACTAAAACTGGCTGCCGCCGCAGCCGGGCCAGCAGCGTGGCAAAATCCAGCCGGGCCGCTTCGCCGGCCACAAACGCCGCCGCATCCTCGGGCCTGAGCCACAGCAGGCCATGCTGCCGCTCGGCGCGCGCCAGCAATGGCGCCACTTCGGCAAAGGCCACGCCGCCGCCGCTGCCGGCGCGATGCAAATCCAGTTGCAAAGTGGCGCCGTCATGATCCGGCTGGCCCAGGATGACGATCAGCAGATGGCCGCGCCGCAAAGTGAACAGCCGCCGCCAGCCCAGCGGTTCCGCCACGGCATCGATCAGGCGCAGCCAATCGCGCCAGGGCCGTGGCGCCACGATCAGATCGGCATCATGCCCCGGCATTTCCGGATAGCGTTCAAGTCCATCGCGCATGGCCGCCGGCAGACCTGCTGTGGCTGCATGGCGCAGGATGGCAAACAGCAGGTCGGCCGGCTTGTCGGCGCTTTCCGGCAATGTGGGCGCCACTAAAGTGCTGGCTGTCCGACGCAGCAGCCGCTCGCGCCAGGCCTCTGCCCGGCCAGCGCCCAGCAGCCGGCGCAAGGCCTGCTTGGCGGCATAGCCAGCCGCCAGCGCCACTGCCGGCAGGCGCAGCAGCAGGCCCAGGCCGGATTTGCCGGTGCGTGCCGTCACCGGCAGCACCGGCAGCATCTCATCGCTGATGCCGGCCATCGGCTCGGCGGCCAGGCCCCAGCGCATGCCACGGCAATGCTTGAAGCCGGCCTGACGCAAAAGCGGCGCCAATTCCGGCACGGCAATACCACCCGGCGGCGCAAACCAGATCGGCGCCGTGCCGCAGAGTGCCGCCAGGGCATCGCGCGCGGCAAGGATTTCCGCCACCAGATCGGCCTTGCTCAATTTGTCGAAGGTGCGATGGCTGTGACCATGCGCGCCGATTGTATGACCGGCGGCCACCATCTGCCGCACCTGCTCTGCCGCAAGCCGGCCCGGGCCGTCAACATGCTGCGGGCTGACCAGGAACAGGCCGCGCCAGCCCATCATCGCCAATTGCTCGGCTGCCCAGGCATGGCCCTCGGTGCCATCATCGAAGCTGAACATAACACCACGGCCATCGGGCAGCCGTGGCAGCAGGCCCTGCCCGGCCAGCCCCATGCCGCGCAGTTGCTGTAGCTGTGCCAGAAAATCCGCCTGGGTCACATCATGAAAGCGCTCGGCCTTGCCGGCAACGATGCGGTGATAAACCAGGATGGCGATGCTCATGGCAGCACCCCCGCGCCATGCAGAAGCGCCCTGTAGCGGCCCTGCCGCGCTTCCCAGCTCAGATTGGCAAGGGCATGGGCGCGGGCGGCATGGCGCATTGCCTGCAATCGTTCCGGCTGGTCGCTCAATTGCCGGATGGCATGAGCAAGATCGGCCGCAATCTGGGCGGCATTTTGTGCCGGCAGGCGGATGCCGGCCTGTTCCGGCGTGATTGCCGCCGGGCCACCCAGATCCAGGCAGATCACCCCGAGACCGGCCGCCATCGCCTCGGCACAGACCATACCGCCGGAATCACGCAGGCTGAGATGCAGCAGCAGGTGATATTGATGCAGCGCCGCAAGCACGTCGGTACGCGGCAGCGCATTCAGGAAACGCACCCGATGCTCCAGACCATGCACTGCTACCAGATGCTGGAAATACCGCGCTTCATGGCCTCGGCCAATGATATCCAGCGACCAGGGTAGCTCTGCGGGAAGCTGGGCAAGGCCTGCGAAAACCAGATGCAGCCCTTTGCGGCGCACCAATTCGGCGATGACAATCAGGCACAGCGGCTTATCGCCACCAGGGCCTGCTGATATCGGGGCGTTGGTCAGCAAAGCCAGGTCGGCAGGCGACAACGCCACTTGTGACAACAGGCCAACCTGGCGCGCGCCAAGGCGGCGCAGCAGGCTTTCGCTAGCCGGCGTGGTGGCCAGGGCCAACACACTATTGCGCGCCGTGCGCCGCGTGGCCGGCAGCCAGGTCATCAATCGCCGCATGGCCATGCGGCCAAGCTCCTTGGCGGCGCCAAAAGGCCCCAGCCCAGCCAGCAGCCTCCAGGGCGGGTCGTCGCCGCCGCCAACCGGACCCCAGATAAACGGCAAGCCGGCCATGCCTGGCGCGGTTGGACTCCAGGCGGTAACCACCGTGGCATGCTGCACCAGATCGGCCTGAGCTGCGAGCGGCGCTATGCGCCGGGCCAGGCTGGCCTGCCATAACAGGTAATAAACACGCTGGCCCAGCCCGCCGGTGCGGCGTTTCAGCCACAGCCAGAACGCGGCTGGTTCATGCACCACAATATCGGCCTCCGGGCAGGCCGCCAGGATTGCATCACGGTTATTGGCGCGGGTGACAACCCGGACCCGCCAACCGGCCTGCAAATGGGCCTGCAACCAGCTCCAGCCCACTTCCGGCTCCGAGCCCTTGCCCGGCTCGCAGGCATAGGCCGATAGCAAAACCAAACCACCGGCCCCGGCCGCACCTGACGCATTCTCGCTGCGGGTATCGCTCAATGCCGCGCCTCCAGCTTTATCCCGGGCGGCAGCACCGCCGCAGCCTCAGCTGGTATAGTATTTTTTGTAGCGACCATAATACGAGCCGCTATCGCCATAGCCGTATTTGGCATGGCGCTTGATGTTGACCTGACTCAGCAAGGTGCCGGCAATCGGCGCGCTGACTTCATCCAGCATGCGCAGGCCAGACTTGACTGCGCCCTTGGGGGTTTTGCCCCATTGCACCAGGAATACCGTGGCATCGGCCAAACGCGCCAGAATCTGCGTATCGGCCACCGGCAGGATCGGCGGGCAATCGATCACCACCAGATCGTAACGATGCCGCAGGGTTTCGAGGAAACCCTGCATCGCCGGCGAGCCCAGCAGGTCGAGCGGCGAACCTGGCACCGATTGCGCCAGATAAAGATCCAGGCCCTTGGCGCGATCAGCCACCACCACATCCTCGGGCGACGCTTCTCCGGTGAGAATTTCATGCACAAAATGCTTCGGCTGGACGCCGGATTTCTGCATCTGTGAAGCACGCCGCAAATCGCCCTCCACCAGCGCCACCTTGTTGCCAAGCAGCGCCACGGTGCGGGCCAGGGTAAGCGCGGTGACGCTCTTGCCTTCGCCCGGCAGCGACGAGGTGATGGCGACAATACGCGGCGACTGACGCTGATTGCCGTGCTTCAACCCCACCCAGACACTGCGGAAACTTTCGGCAAAGGCGGAATTCGGCTTGTCGAATAGCTGCACATTCACGCCACTGCGGCCGGAAGTCTGCGGTGTCATACCCAAGGTGGGGATACCGGTGGCATCCTCAAGCTGCTCGCGGCCCATGAAGGTATTCTGCAAGGCTTCCAGAACCAGGGCGAGCAGCAGGCCGAGCAATGCTCCCAGCAGCAGCGCGCCGGTGAGGAACAGGTTGCGGCGCGGCGCACTCGGCGAGAATGGCAGCGCGGCCGCCGAGATCACACGCGAATCAGGCTGCTGCAATTGCTGCTGCTCAGAGGTTTCCTTGAAGCGGTTGAGGAAGGTTTCGAACAGCAGGCGGTTGGCATTGGCCTCACGCTCAAGCTCCTGCAAGCGGATGCCGGCCTGGCCCTGGCGCGTGACGGTATCCTCGATGCGGCGAATCTGTTCGCGCAGGGCGGCTTCGCGGCTGCGCGTCGCCAGCAATTCATTACGCACCGTCTGCACCAGTTTTGAAACTTCCGAGCGCATCTTGCGCTCCAGCTCTTCCTGCTCGGCCAGCGCCTTCACCATGCGCGGATGCTTTTCGCCATAGCGGGTCTGGAAATCGGAAATCTCACGCGCGAGCTGGGCTTCCTGTTCCTTGAGGCGCTGGATCAGCGGTGAGTCAACCATATTCTCCAGCGCCGCGCTTGGATTCGGGCTGTTGGCCACGGCTTCCATGCGGGTGACACGCCCTTCGGTCTCGGCACGTTTGGCCTGGGCGATGATAAGCTGCGAATTCAACTCGCCAAGCTGCTGCTGCGCCGGCAGGCCGGTGCGGCCCTCCAGCAACCCGGTGCGGGCGCGATATTCTGCCACCGCACGATCCGCAGTCTGCACATTCTGGCGCAGTTCATCCAGGCGCGAATTAAGCCAGGTCGAAGCCTGACGCGCTGCGTCAAATTTCGACTCAAGCTGATCGAGCACATATTGCTCGGCCACCATGTTGACGATGCGCTGCGCCTTGAGCGGGTTTTCGCTCACCACGTTGATCTGGATTACCAGCGACTGCGCCACCGGACTGGCATCTATGCGGCCCTGGAGCAGGCGGATCACCAATTGCCGCGTCTTTTCCTCCTTGTCGACCAGCTCAGACTTCATCTCGTCGTCGCTGCTGCGCAAGGCTGCGAGCCATTCGTTGATGTTGAGGCGCAAGGTGGCGATCATGCCGGTGGGCACCGGGCGCAGCGTCGGATTGAATTCCGGATCGTTCCACAGATTGAGTTTGTCGGCGACACGGACGGCAAGGCTGCGCGAGCGGATCACCTCCACCTCACCCATCACGGTGATAAGCTGCGGCGGCAACTGGCTGACCACTTCGCGGTTGTTCACAACCTGCGTGCGGCGCGCGTCGATCATCACCTTGGCGCTGGCAGTGTAAAGCGGCGTGATCATGCCCAAGAGCCAGTAGGCCAGCGCCAGCATCAGCAAAGTCACCGCCGCGATCAGCCAGCGGCGGCGCCACAACACCCTGACATACTGGGCGATTTCCTCGCCGGCACTCCGCCCCGGGCGGGCCTCGGGCAACACTTGCTGGATATCCGTATGACGATTCATAGCCTTCACAATCAGAAGCTTTTTTTGCTGACAGGGATATTATCTAATATGGTGCCAAACGTCGAGTGACCCGGCGCCAGCAACCCCGAGCCGCAACTCGGCGGCTTGAGACTCAGGCTGGGGCCTGCTTAAAAGACCAGCGTATAAGGCAGCGTAAAAGGGTGGTGCGATGGTGCTGAAATGGTTTGCCGGCAGGCTGCGGCCAAACCCGGTGCCGGCTCTTGCCCAGCCGGCGGGCTGGGCGCCGGAAGGCACCAGGATCTATGCGATCGGCGACATTCACGGCCGTGCGGATTTGCTGGCGCGGATGTATCAGGCGATTGCCGATGATGTGGCCGCAAACGCCCCCGCAAGCAATATTCATGTAGTGCTGCTGGGCGATTTGGTGGATCGTGGGTTGCATAGCCGCGCCGTGGTGGAATTGGCAATGCAGCCGCCGCTTGCGCTGCCGGGCCTGACGCACACCGTGCTGATGGGCAATCACGAGCAGTTGCTGCTGGACTTTCATGCCGATGGGCGCGGCGCCGAGTTGTGGCTGGAGCAAGGCGGCATGGCAACGCTGGCAAGCTACGATTGCCAAGTGCCGATGGGCAGCCTGAACAAACAGCAGGCCGCCAGATTGCATGTCGAATTCCGCGAACGCCTGCCACAACGCCATGCACTGTTTCTGGCGCAATGCCCGAAACAATTGCTGCTGGGCGACTATCTTTTTGTCCATGCCGGCATCCGGCCGGGCCGCCCGCTTGATCGCCAGACCGACACCGACAGGTTGTGGATTCGCGAGCCCTTCCTCAACAATCCCGGGCCATTCGAGAAAATCGTGGTGCATGGTCACAATATTACCAGCCAACCAGACCGGCATCCGCACCGCATAGGCATTGACACCGGCGCCTATGCCACCGGCATACTCTCGGCCGTTATACTGGAGCAAAACATTTGCCGTTTTCTCCAGGTGAATTGATCCGTCATTAGATCAAATCGAGCTTCGGATCGGCGATACATCGTGCTTGGACTCAGTAGCAATCTTTTGTCGCGTGCAGCTTTGTTTCGGCTTGGCTCGGGCAGCTTTCTAATATGTGCAGTATGAATCACAACAAGCTTGATGACCGCGACTGGCTATTGCTTCCTGCCCTGGTTCTGGCCGTGGGCGACACGGCCATTCTACAGGTATTGTTGAGTATTTCGGTGGTTATCCGTAATGCGTTGATCCCTGACTATCAGCTCGCTGTAGGCATCCTGCATTATTTTGACCTGCATGCCGCCACCCTTCTGGTGCCGGTCGGCTATGCCCTGACCGGACTCTATCCGGGCTACGGCCTAGATCCGGTGATGCGCTTGCGGTTGCGGGTTTCTGTTGCCGTTGTGGCACTGCTGGCTGTGATCCTGTTTGACTATCTGGCGCAAAGTGGCACTTGGTCGCGCGGCACGTTGCTGATCACCCTGGCGCTCAGCGTGGTGATCCTGCCGGCCTGGGAGACGCTGGCAATCAACCTGCTGCGCCGCTACGGCAGATGGGGCCAGCGGATTGTGCTGTTCGGTGTTGAACCGGCACGCCATGGTATCAAAAAACGGCTGCTCGCCGATCCCGATATTGGCTGGCGCGTGGCCGAGGAAGCCGATTGGCCGCCAACCGCAGATGCCGCCCAGCGCGGCATCCGGCTGGCCATGCTGGCAAGGCCCAGCGATACCGTGTTGCCGGCCACGCTCGACACGCTGCCCTATCGCCGCATCCTGGTGGTGCCGGATTTCGGCCGTATGCAGAATGAAAGTGTTGAAGTGCGCTCCATCGGGCAAGGCACCCTGGTGCTCGACATGCGCCGCAATGTTGCCGGCGGCCTGAATGCCATGCTTAAACGCGGCAGTGATCTTGTGCTTGGCTTGCTGGCCCTGCTGGTTGCACTACCCTTGATTGCCCTGGCTGCCCTAGCGGTGAAACTGATCAGCCCCGGCCCGGCTTTTTATGCCCAGCAGCGACATGGCCGCCACGGCATCGATTTCAGATTGTGGAAATTGCGCACCATGGTGCCGGATGCAGAAGCCCGACTAAGCGATGTTTTGCAGCATTCCGCCACCGCCCGGGCGGAATGGGAGCGCAGCAAAAAATTGTCCAATGACCCAAGAATCATCCCTGTGATCGGCAATTTTCTTAGGCGCTACAGCATCGATGAACTGCCGCAATTGTGGAATGTGGTGTGCGGCGCAATGAGTCTGGTCGGCCCACGCCCGCTGCCCGATTATCATGAGGCCACGCTGGCGCCGGATACCCGTGCGCTGCGCCGCCTGGTGCGCCCCGGCATAACCGGCTTGTGGCAGGTTTCGGGCCGCAGCGACCTGGAACAACGTGAAATGGAAGAGATAGACTGCATCTATATCAGAAATTGGTCATTATGGCTTGACCTGCATATTCTGCTGAAGACCGTGGTTGAGGTTCTGCTTGCCCGTGGCGCGCGATAAATTGGCCGTTCAAATCATTTTTCATGGGTTTACATGAACCGCGCGAGTATAGTATTTAGGCAATGATTGTATATGGGATAGCCGCTTGCCTGTAACAGGGTAGCGCCACCTCGAATGGAATAGCAATGAAGAATGCCTTTCGCCTGATTTTGTGCAGCACCGTTTTTGGCCTTCCTTTTGCTGTTCTGGCACAGACCACGCCGCAGCCCGCCCCGCAGGACCAGACTGCGCCCCAGGCTTCGCCGGGCCAGGTGGCCGACCAGAAACTGCGCGAGCAGGAAGTTGGCGAGCGCAAGCAGGAAAGCTATACCGCGCAGGGCATCCGGTTTGGCGGCTTCACTATCAATCCCAACCTGGAATTGCGCGAGAAATTCACCGACAACGTCTACAGTTCGTCTGGTGATCGGCGCAGCGACTACATCACGGTCATCAATCCCTGGGTTTATGCCAAGTCGGATTTCAGCGTGCATGAGGTCGAGATTTACGGTTCGGCCGAATCGCACCGTTACGCCGAGTACAAGAACGAGAGCGACGAGCTCTACAATATTTACGCGCGCGGCAAGTTTGACGTTTTCCGTGACACCTGGATCGCCATCAAGCCGATGTTTGATCGCGCCAAGGAAGATCGTGGTTCGCCCGATGCTGCCAATGGCGTGAAACCGACCCGGGCTTATAGCCGCAGCCTTGAACTGGACGGCGAATATAAGCCGGGTGCCACCTGGCTGCGCTTCGATGCCGGCAGCAAGGTGATGAGCTTTGAAAATTCGATGCTCGGCAATGGCACTTCGGTGAACAACCATGACCGTGACCGCCGCGAAGACAAGGCCGGCCTGCGCGCCGGCTACGAAGTTGTGCCGGGTTACTTCGCCTTTGTCGAAGGCCGCTATAATCAGCGTGAATATGACCAGACCCTGGATGATGGCGGCTTCAACCGCAATTCGCAGGGTACGGAATTCCGCGTTGGCGCCAGCATCGAACTGACCGGCAAGCTGAAGGGCGATGTTTTTCTCGGCTATATGATGCAGGAATATGACGACGCACGCTTCTCCAAGCTGCAAGAGCCGACCGCCGGCATCGGCCTGCGCTGGAATGTCACGCCCCTGACCACGGTCAAGACCACCTTGCAGCGCACGGTTGAAGAAACCACCGCCGGCAGCGTCGCCGGCCTGTTGCAGGATTTTATCGAGCTGGGCATCGACCACGAATTGCTGCGCAATCTGGTGGTTGGCGGCAGTGTCAGCCTGACCCGCTCGGAATATCGCGGCACCAGCCGCGAGGACGATCTGGTGGGCGCCAAGCTCAAGGCGCTGTATCGCCCCAACCAGAACATGCAGATCGGCGCCGAATACACCTACAATGGACGCGATTCGAGCCGCGATACGGGTGAATATCTGACCAACACGTTGATGGCGAAGGTGGTACTGAGCTATTAAGTCTGGGCGCCAGGTTGGCGACAAAGCCATCCTGGCACAGTTGCTCCGACGCGAGGTCTAAGTGCGACGACTCGGTCTTTCCCTGCTGCTTATCATCGCAGCCCTGTTTGCTGCCTTCCCTGGCGGTTCGTGGTTTTCTGCGGCGCAAGCCCAGCAGGCCGCCGCTACCGATAATTCCTTCGTCTACCGCCTTGGCGCCAACGACCGCCTGCGTGTGATCGTTTTTGGCGAACCGGATCTGACAGGCGAATTCGAGGTTGACGGGCGTGGCAATGTGTCGATGCCGCTGGTTGGCTCGGTGTCGGTGATCGGCTTGACCCTGGTGGAAGCCGAGCGGGCGCTGGAGAACAAGCTGCGTGACGGCTTTCTGCAAAACCCCCGCGTCAATGTGGAAGTGCTGAATTATCGGCCGTTCTTCATCATCGGTGAAGTTAACACGCCGGGACGCTACCCCTATGTGAATGGTATGCTGGTGCTGAATGCTGCGGCCATCGGCGGCGGCTTCACCTATCGCGCCGACCGCAAGGATGTAAAAATCCGCCGCGAAACCAAGAATGGCACGCAGACCATTAAAGCGACGCTGGAAACCGTAGTGCAGCCCGGTGATGTGATCGAGATTGGCGAGCGGTTCTTCTGAGCCGCCCGGCCCTTGCTGGTCCCAGCAGGCGGGAACTGGCCAGATAACGGAAACTGGCTTGAGCAAATCAGGTGCATACCCCCTCCCCGTGCTGTTGCAGGCGTGCCGCCCGCAGCCAGCTTCGGCTTTGCCCGCCACACTGGCGGCCTATCTGGCCCACCAGCAGGGCGAAGCCGGCTGGGATGCGCTGCAAAACCTGGCCTTGCGCCATGGTGTGCTGCCGCTGCTGTATCACGGCTTGAAACAAGCTGATGTTGCCATGCCGGAACAGTTTCAGGCCACCAACCAGCGTGTCACCCTGCGTAATCTGCGCCTGGCTGCCGAGTTGCATCGTGTTGTGGCGCATCTGCAAGCCGACGGGCTGCCCTGCCTGACCCTGAAGGGCCCGGCCCAAAGCCAGCTTGCTTATGGCAATATCGCGTTGCGCAGCGGCACCGACCTGGATATTGCCACACCGCCCGAGGCGCGCAGCGATGTGATGCAGGCCCTGGCGGCACTGGGCTATGCGCAGGATGATCCCGGCCAATCCGTCGCTGCCATGGAGCATCTGGGCCAGATCAACCTGCGCCACCGCCCATCCGGGCTGCTGCTCGATCTGCATTGGCGGCTCAATCCATTGGAAGGCTTCTTTCCGCTATCGGTGGCATCGGCCATTGCCGCCAGCCGCACAGTGCAGGTTGCCTGTCTGGCCGTGCCGGTGCTGGGCGATCAGCATCGCCTGCTTTATCTGGCCGTGCATGGCGCCCTGCATCGCTGGGAACGCCTGATCTGGCTTTGCGATCTGGCCTGGGAATTACACCCTGCCATGCCGGCGCAAAACGACATGGCCGCAATCCGCCGGATAGCCTCGGAAACCGGCGCAGCCCGCCTGTTGCAAATATCGCTGCATCTGGCAGCGACCGAACTGGGTGCCGCTGTGGATGCCGAGGCCCGGCGCCCGCTGCCGCCCGGCCTGGCCCTGGCAACAGCCTGGATGCGCCACAAGCTGCATGTGGCGCCCATGGCCGGCGAGGTGCCGAATATCGTGCGTATTGTCACGCTGCTGCTGTTTCAGGATGGCTGGCAACGGCGCTGGGGCGAACTGCGCCGCATGGCCGGCCGCGCCAAAGCCAGGCTGGCGGGATAAGCCTATGCCGCCGCCGCGCCGCTGGCATCCGGCTGGCGCGTGATCCAGCCGCCGCCCAGCAATTGCTCGCCATCGTACATCACGCCGGCCTGGCCGGGCGCCACGCCATATTCGGGCTGCGCCAGCACCAGCCGCGCCTTACCCGCAATGCTGCCGGGATAGGCTCGCGCCGCCACGGCCGGCTGCGCCGAGCGCAGCTTGACCAGCACATCCCGCCCCTCGGCCCCGAGCGGCGCGGCCGCAAGCCAGTTCAGCCCGCTCAACCGCACTTCGTTTTGCGCCAGTGCCGCTTTGGGGCCGACGATGACACGGCGCTGGCCGGCCTCGATCCGCACCACATACAGCGGCTCGGCATGGGCGATGCCAAGCCCCTTGCGCTGGCCCACGGTGAAATGGATCACCCCGGCATGGCGGCCCAGCACGCGGCCATCCACATGCACAATCTCGCCCGGCTCGGCGGCGGCCGGGCGCAGTCGGGTCACCACGCTGGCATAATCGCCATTCGGCACAAAACAGATATCCTGGCTATCGGGCTTGTCGGCCACCAGCAGATCAAGCTCGGCGGCAATCGCCCGCACCGCCGGCTTTTCCATGTCGCCGAGCGGAAAACGCAGGAAATCCAACTGCTCGCGGGTGGTTGTATAGAGGAAATAACTCTGGTCGCGGCGCGGATCACGGCCGCGATGCAATTCGGCGCCCTGCGGCCCCAACGCCCGGCGCACATAATGCCCGGTGGCCAGGCAATCGGCATCCAGGTCGCGGGCGGCAGCCAGCAGGTCGCGGAATTTCACCGTCTGATTGCAGCGGATACAGGGAATCGGGGTTTCGCCGCGCATGTAGGAATCGGCAAAATCATCCATCACGCTGTGCTTGAAGCGGCTTTCGTAATCCAGCACATAATGCGGGATATCCAGCCGAGCCGCGACATTACGCGCATCATGGATATCCTGGCCGGCACAGCAGGCGCCCTTGCGCCGCACCGCCTCGCCATGGTCGTAAAGTTGCAGGGTGATGCCAACCACGTCATAGCCCTGGCGCGCCAACAGCCCGGCCACCACCGAACTGTCGACGCCGCCCGACATCGCCACCACCACGCGGGTCTGGCTTTCCGGCTTGTCAAAACCAAGGGAATTCATGGCCCGGCACTATAGGGTTGCCGGGCGCAGAGGCAAGCCCAAGCTGACAAAAGCGGCTAAAAAGCGCTTGCGGCGGTGGCGATGATGTGTATAGTCCGCCGCCTACATAGCTCCTTGCTGGGACCATCAGGTTCCGGCTAGGTCCGCTCCGCCGGCACATGGGGTGTTCGGGCGGCGGGCCGCTAAAAGCCAGAAGGAGAGCTGCACGATGGCGTTCTACGAGAACGTTTTCATCGCGCGCCAGGATATCTCGACCGCTCAGGTTGAGACCATGGCGGCGCAATTCACCGACATCATCAAGGGCCAGGGCGGCGAAGTCACCAAGACTGAAAATTGGGGCCTGCGCAACCTGACCTATCGTATCAAGAAGAACAAGAAGGGCCATTATGTCCTTCTGAACATCACCGCCGAAGGCGGCGCGGTGGCCGAGTTGGAGCGCAACATGCGCATCAACGAAGACATCCTGCGCTACATGACCGTGCGCGTGGAAGCTCTGGAGGAAGGTCCCTCCGTGATGCTGCAAAACAAGAACCGCGAAGATCGCCCGCGCCGCGAAGGCGACCGCTTTGATCGTGGTGACCGTTTTGACCGTGGCGAGCGTCGCCCGCGCGATCGTGATGAAGCTTCCGTAGGGGAGAGCGAATAATGGCCTTCCAACAGCGTTCCTCGCAGGGTGGTGAGCGTCGTGGTGGCGCCGGCGGTGCCAGTGGTGCGGCTGGTGGTGCTGGCGGCGCGGCGCGTCGTCCGTTCTTCCGCCGTCGCAAGACCTGCCCGTTCTCGGGCGCCAATGCGCCGAAGATCGACTACAAGGATGTGAAGCTGCTGTCGCGCTTCATCTCCGAGCGCGGCAAGATCGTGCCGTCGCGCATCACCGCAGTTTCGGCCAAGAAGCAGCGCGAGCTGGCAACCGCCATCAAGCGCGCGCGCAATCTGGCCCTGCTGCCCTTCGTCATCAAGTGATGTGAGTAAGGCTGGGCGCCGCCTTTTGCGGCAGCGCCCGGCTTTGGTGCCGCGATGATCCGTAGTCTTGTTTTTGGCGGCCTTGCCGGCACTGCCAGCGCCTTGCTGGTGATGACGGTGGTGGGCAGTCCGTTCGGGATGGTTCTGGGTTATCTGGCACCATTGCCGCTGTTCTTTGCCGGCCTCACCAAGGGTGTTGGTGCGGCAGCAGCAGCGGCGGCGGCAGGTACACTGGTTTCGGCTTATAATGGCGTGATGCCGGCTGTAACTTTTGCGTTGCTGTTTGGTTTGCCGGCCTTGTGGCTGGTGCGCCAGGCTTTGTTGGCCCGTCCGGCCGAAGAAGCCAGCAGCGATGCGGAACTGGCCGATGGGCTGGAATGGTTTCCGCCCGCTGGTCTGGTGTTGCGCTTGGCTGGTTGGTCCGGGCTGTTATTTGCCCTAGCCCTGCTGGCCACATCGGGCCGCGAAGGTGGCTTGCTGGGCGCCTTGCAGCCGGTGTTGCAGCAATTCTTCATCGCCATGCAGGCGGTGGAGAGTGGCGGCGACCAGGCGGAGAAGCTGGCCGAGACGGCGGCGCGCATGATGCCGGCGGTGGTGGCGGTGAGCTGGCTCACCATGCTGACCATCAACGGCACCCTGGCGCAGGGTCTGGCAGTGCTGGTGAAGCAGAATGCCCGGCCGACGCCGCATTATTCGGCGCTGAGCCTGCCGCGTTACTTGGCGATGGGCCTGGTTGCTGCGGTAGTGGCAGCCATCCTGCTGCCGGCGGAGACGAGTTTCATCGCTGTTGCGGCAACGGCGATTCTGGCCTTCCCCTATTTCTTGCAGGGGCTGGCGGTGGTGCATGTGCTGGCAAACAAGGCGCCGGCATCGGGTTTGATTTTGGCCGCGTTCTACGCGGCTCTGGTGGTGGCCAGCTTACTGGTGGGCATACTGGTGGTGGGCCTGGGATTGATCGAGGAATGGGCGGGTTTCCGCCGGCGTGTCGCCGGGGCAGGAACCAGCCGGGAGAGTGACTGATGGACGTGATCCTTTTGCAGCGGGTCGAGAAGCTCGGCCAGATGGGCGACGTGGTCAAGGTGAAGGACGGCTTTGCCCGTAACTTCCTGCTGCCGCGCAAGAAGGCGCTGCGCGCCACCAATGCCAACAAGGCGCTGTTCGACAATCAGCGCGCCCAGCTTGAGGCGCAGAACCTGCAACAGCGCCAGGAGGCCGAAAAGGTCGCCCAGAAGATGGCTGGCCTGTCGGTCACCATCCTGCGCCAGGCCGGCGATTCGGGCCAGCTTTACGGCTCGGTCAGCGCCCGCGACATCGCCGACGCCGCCACCGAGGCCGGCTTCACCATCGGCCGTGGCCAGGTGAACCTGGTGCTGCCGATCAAGACCATCGGCATCTCCGAAGTGCAGGTCAGCCTGCATCCGGAAGTCAGCCTCGCGGTCAAGGTGAACGTGGCCCGCTCGGCTTCGGAAGCCGAAGCCCAGGCCGGCACCGGCGAAGCCTATTTCGAGGCCCCGGAAGCCGAAGAAGTGGCCGAGGAAGACGAAGAAACCGAAGAGTAATCTTCGCTTTCTGCTTTCTGGCAGCGAATTCACCCGCCGGGCAACCGGCGGGTTTTTCGTTTGCGCGATTGGCGCCTGCTGCTCACCACGAGCATAGCCCAAGCAGCGCACGCGTTGCCGCTGTGGGTGTGGATAACAGCTTGTAAGGCATTGGTTTCACATAGCCAGTTATCCACCAAAGCGCAGCGGTGGATAACCTGCGATTTGTTCACACAGCAGGCCGCCAATCAGTCTTAATGCGCCCCCGCCCCGCCCGCTCCGTCACAGGTTGGTAACGCCCAGGTCATGAACGCGCCCGTCACGCTCTCGCCCACCGCTGCTGCCGGCACCGATGCCGCTGGCGCCGCACAACTATACCGCACCGCGCCGCATAACCTGGATGCCGAACAGGAATTGTTAGGCGCCATCCTGGTGAACAACGACGCCGCGCACCGGGTTTCCGGTTTCCTGCGCCCGGAGCATCTGCATAACGAGGTGCATCGTCGCATCTACGAGGCGGCGCTGACCCTGGTGGAGCGCGGCGAAATCGCCAATCCGGTGACGCTGAAAGCCTATTTTGAACGCGATGAATTGCTGGCCCAGATCGGCGGCCCGGCCTATCTGGCGCGGCTGGCTGCCGGCGCCACCACGGTGATCAATGCCGAGGATTACGCCAGAGTGATCCACGACCTGGCGATGCGGCGCGAGTTGATCAAGGTGGGCGAGGATATGGTGAACCGCGCCTATGATCCGAAGGTGGACGAGGCGGCGCGCGAGCAGATCGAGGATGCCGAGCAGCGCCTGTTCCAGCTTGCCGATGAAGGCAATTCGGAAGGCGGCTTCATCAATTTCAAGGATTCGATCCGCCAATCCATCGAGATGATCGACGCCGCCTGGAAAAAGGGCGGCATGAGCGGCGTGGAAACCAAGCTGCGTGATCTCGACGACAAACTTGGCGGCATGCACAGGAGCGATCTGATCATCCTGGCCGGCCGGCCTTCCATGGGCAAGACCGCGCTGGCCACCAACATGGCCTTCAATGCCGCCAAGCTGTATTTCGAAACCGGCGGCGAGCGCGGCGCCCCGGTGGCGTTCTTCTCGCTCGAAATGTCAGCCGAGCAGCTCGCCACTCGTATTCTCTCAGAGCAGAGCGGCGTGACCTCGGAAAAGCTGCGCCGTGGCGATATCACCGAAGAGGAATTCAGCCGCCAGATTGTGCCGACCTCGAAGCTGCTGGCGCAGGTGCCGTTTTATATCGACGATACCGGCGCGATCTCGATCTCGCTGTTGCGCAGCCGCGCCCGCCGGCTCAAGCGCACCGCCAATATCGGCATGATCGTGGTGGATTATTTGCAGCTGGTGCGTGGCAGCAATTCGCGCCGCAACGACAACCGCGTGCAGGAAATTTCCGAAGTGACCCAGGCGCTGAAGGCACTGGCCAAGGANNTCGTGGACTACCTGCAGCTCATGACGGGACCGGCCGGCGTGGAGAACCGTCAGCAGGAGGTCTCGCAGATCTCGCGAGGACTCAAGGCGCTGGCCAAGGAACTTGGTGTGCCGGTGGTGGCGCTCTCGCAGCTCAGCCGCGCGGTGGAAAGCCGCGACGACAAACGCCCGCAGCTTTCGGATTTGCGTGAATCAGGCGCCATCGAGCAGGATGCCGACGTGGTGATGTTTGTGTTCCGCGAGGAATATTACGAGATGCGCAAGGAGCCCACCATGGGCACCCCGGAACATGCCGCCTGGCAGGACAAGATGGCGCGCATCGCCAATCTGGCCGAGGTGATTGTGGGCAAGCAGCGCCATGGCCCGATCGGCCGTGTGCTGCTGCATTTTGAACCCAACCTGACACGCTTCAGCGATTATGCCGGCGCCGACCATCTGCCGGAAAATTACGGCGATTGACCTGCGTCAAGGCCGCCCGGCACCAGGCGGCCTATGCTTCCTGCCATCAGTAGAGGATGGAAGGATAATCCCATGACGCATCATCATGCCGTGGTCTGGCTCGACCATGCCGAGGCCCGCGTGTTTCAGTTCAACCGCGACGAGGCCGAGAAACTGGTGGTGCATGGCCACAAGCATCACCTGCATCACAAGGCCGGCGCCATCGGCTCGGGCCGCGATGCCGCCGATACCGGCTTTTTCGACGCCATCGCCGCCACGCTGGAAACCTGCGGCGAAGTGCTGCTACTCGGCCCCGGCGCCGCCAAGCTGGAATTCATCCGCTACACGCATCGGACCAAGCCGGCGCTGGAAGCCAAGATTGCCGGCATGGAAACCGTGGATCATCCCAGCGATGGCCAGATCGTGGCCTATGCGCGCAAGTATTTTGTTGCCAAGGACCGCATGCAGCCGCTGCTCGCCCACCCGGCCTGATAAGCCAAACTTATCGCCTGCCATCGCCAGTAAGTATTGGATTTGAACCCCCGCGCCGGCTGTATGCTATGGCCATCACAGCAGCCAGTATGGAGCCGCGCGGCATGGTGCAATCTTGTAACGCCGAAGCGATAGCCAGCTATGCCGACCTGCTGGCCGACCAGCAGGCCGAGGCTGCGTTGATCTACATGCCCGGCAGCGGCGCCGGGCTGGCTTCCACGGCGCGGGCGCATGGCCGCTACCTGCTGGATTTTGATCCGCTGGATAGCTGGCTGCTCGGCATTCTGACACCACAAGGGCCGCAGCAAAGCCAATATCTGGTCGCCTGCGCCACGCCGAATTATTTCCTTGCCGCGCATGCTGCGCGCCACCGCCCCGATCTGCGTTTGCAGTATGTGCCGGCGGTGCAGTTCAGCGGCTGGCTGGCGGCGCAACTGGGCGGGCGGCAGCGGCTGGGCCTGATCGGCGGCGGCGAGATGCCGGCCTGGCTGCAACAAGCCGCCCAGGCCGCCCTGCCCGGCGCCACCTGGCTGGCGCTGGACCAGGCCGCGCATCGTCAGCGCCAGCAGAAATCCCCGCGTGACCTGGCCCGCCATGCCGCCGCCGCCGGGCTGGTGGATGCGCTATTTGCCGCCGTGCCTGGCCTGGTGGGCAATGCCGCCGCTTCCGCCCCGCTATCGGCGCCACAGCTTCAGGAAATGATCCGCCGCACCGCCTGGGATCTCGGCTGCGCCGATTGCCGCTCGTGGATTTCCTTCGGGCCCCAGGGCAGCGATGCCGATATCTTCGCGCCTCACCCGGCGCAATTGGCGAGCCAGGCCAATATCATCACCGTTGGCCTGATGCTGACCCTGGATGGCGCCTTTGGCCATGCCATCCGCAGCTTTTGCCGTGGCCGGCCGGCTGCCGGCCTGTTGGCGGCGCATGATGCCCTGAAAGCCGCCAGCGACCACCTGTTTGACGGCCTGCGCCCCGGCCCGCATGCCGCCAGCCGTATCGCCCGGCTGGAAGCCGAGGCCGGCACTGAGCTGGTAGCACGCGGCTTCAGCCAGGGCTTTGCCTTCCGGCTCGGCCATGCGCTCGGCTATGCCTATGAAGACCCGCCGCTCGCCGCGCTGTTTCAGCAACCCTTCGATGCCCGGCAGGGCGCCGCACCGCTCGCCGATGAAACCATCCTGGCGCCCAGCCTGTTTGAACTGCATCCCAGCTTGCACCTGCCCGGCCAGGGCCTGATTGCCTTGGGCGACATGCTGCTGGTGGAACCCGGCGCCAACCGCTGGCTGCTCACCACACCCCGCGACCTGCTGCCGCTCTGACAGCGCCAATGTTCACCTTTGTTTCACGTGAAACAGGAATAGTGTCTCAGTTTGAGATGGGAATTCTGTCCGGCTTAACGAAAGATTCTTTGTTATAACTATCACGAGCATTAATTTATAGATAACTATTAAAAAGCGGCCTAAACTTACTTGAATTTTGGGAGGGGTTAACATATGTTCGTCGTACCGCCGCTCCCGGTATTTCACCATCGGGCACGGCGGCCTAAAAAAAAGGGCCTCCGTATGGGGGCCCTTTCTATTTGGGGGAAAGATGGATCGTATCGCCATATTTGTCGATGCAGGATATTTCTTTGCTCAGGGATCAAAGGCAATTTGGGGCGAGACTAAGTCTCGCAATTTGCTGGCTCTGAATGAGAGTGCAGCGGTCGCAGAGTTTATGGCCGTAGCTGCGGCTAAGGCTCCGTCATCATCACTTCTCCGCATCTATTGGTATGATGGTGCTAAAAGAACAGGCCCTTCGCTCGAACAATTACGTCTCGCCCAACTTGATAATGTGAAGTTACGCCTTGGTTTCATAAACAGCCAGGGACAGCAAAAAGGGGTCGATTCTCTAATTGTCACTGATCTTGTCGAGCTGGCTCGTAATGGCGCTATAGCGGAGGCGCTTCTTTTAGCAGGTGATGAAGATGTTCGAATTGGGGTTCAAATAGCCCAAAGCTATGGTGTCCGTGTGCATTTACTTGGAATAACGGGCCCTGGACAATCGCAATCGCCTCAATTGCTACACGAAGCCGACACCACAATGGTGTGGGATAATGCGGCAGCCGCTAAGATGATATCCTTGCAGGTAGCGCCTATGCCAGTCGTTGTGCCTATAGCGAACGTTCCCTCAGCCCACCCTCAAGCCGCTGTTGTTGCTCCGTCTGGCACGAATGCAATTCACCGTGCCCTAGATGCTACCACCGATTCTTTGCTGACTTCCCTTACGGCTAGTGACGTTGCTGACATCAAAGTCTTTTGGGGCAATAACCAAATGGGTGTCCCACATGAATTTGATGGAAAACTAATAGCAACGGGACGAACGTCTCTCGGCCGTGACCTTAGCAGCACTGAGAGGCAATACGTGAGAAAAAGGTTTATCGCTGCCGTGAAGGCGATGCCATAAAAGCAAATTCTATCTCAAGCCAAGCTGGCGATTTCTGGTAGTGTCTCAGTTTGAAGAGGGGGATAGGTCACTAGGTGCGGACCCATTTATATCCGCTGCAAAACATGTCGTGTCATCAACCGCCTTGATCCGGGTCGGCGCAAGCTGCTCGACAATCTGTTCGAGTTCGGCGCGATGATGGGCGAGAAATGCCTCCGGCTCGCGGATGCCTCGCTTCCCACATTGGCTCAATATGGCCAACGTGCCGACGCCTCTCGAATTATTTCGCGATCTCTCCAACCGCGCATAAGGGCCTCGGATTTGGGCCGGGCGGCATGGCGTTTATCTTTCCTGACACACACACAGATACCAATGCGCCACGTCGAGCGGCCTGCATATCGTATCCGGCGGCGAACCGTAGAACATAGCCAAGTCGCTTTCCCGGCGAGCGAAAACCAACAGGAAGGAGCGGAACGACTTATACCGGATTTCCTGCCGCGCCAAGATGTCGAATAGGCGCGGCTGCGCCGCCTCCGGATCATTCTCGCGCAATATCTGTATGACAAGCCCGCCCTTGCGCTTGAGGAAACGGCGGGCAGCTTCATAGGTTGGCATATCCTCCGGGCCGACCGCCGTATTCACGCCAAGGCTGATTTCGCGAGTCGAAATGATACTCAACCTGCTTGCGCTCAGTCGCTGCACCAGCGCCTCGATTTCTGCACGGTTCTTCTTGAAATAAGCCTCGGGATCGCTCTCGCCTGGATTGGCGCAGAGGCTGAGGCCATGCGCCATCAGGACCAGCACCGGTAAAGCCAGCAACCATTTCCGCCTCATCGGGGAGATTTCCGCTTTTCCGCATCCCGCCAGCCACGCATGACGGCATCGGCATCACCAGGATTGTCGCCCCATTTGAAGCCATTCCTGGTCCAAGCCTCAGCATTGTCACGCGAGGAATGCCCGACCGAGAAACCAAGCAGGGCTTCGCCACGGTCGCCGCCGCTTTGCAGAAAAGCCTGCGCCATGCCAGCACCGGCCAGAGCGGTGCCGAGGCTCAAACCATGGGCATTTGCGACATAGCCGAAATGATAATTGCCGAAATCCTGCAACATGTCCGTATCGAATACGCCTGCATCGCGCAGTTCGCTGAATTCCCTGCGGTTTTTCAGATCCCAATCGCCTTTTGGATAAACATTTTTGAAAAAATCAAAAATGTTTATCTTCGCGGCCTCGGCAGCATTTGCCTCAATGTCCACCAGGCCCGACTCGAAAATCGGCCGATAGCGCTGCCAGTTCTCCTCCGAGACCGAGGGCGGACGCTGCTTGGCAGACCCGTTGCCACCACCGCCACCGGGCGAGCCGCGAAAATGCTGGCGCACCGGTTCGTCACCATTGCGGGTATAGGCATCCACATGCACCGGGCCGCTCCCTGAAAAGCTGCCCGAGATATTGTCCGCGTTCTGCTCTGACGCCGTCAGGCGTCGTAAATCGGCCAGACTGCCCCGGCGTGGCGCGGCAATGATCAGGCGACCGAAGGCATCCCGGCCATAATTGGGATAAAGCAGACGATAACCCTCCTCGACTGCCCGCTGCATTTCCGGGTCGCGCCAATAGCGTTTATCCCGCTGCATCCGCTTCAGGGCATTTTCGTCAAGTGGATCGGGCAAGCTGTAAGGCATGGCGGCCCCATATAAGTACAATAAATGAACAAATATCATACAAAAAGAACGATAGCAACCAATAACCCTTCATGGTGGCATAAACATGACGCTGCGCACCTACCAGCCATTTTCCCCACCGCACCCCGCATGCCCCCTTGACGCCTGCCCGGCGCGGGCCGCATACCCAGCATAATGGAATTCCTGCTCAGCCTTGCCGCGCCGCTTGCCGCCCTGCCGCCTTTCTGGGCCGGCCTGAGCGCCAGCATCTTTGCCGGCGTGGTGCTGACCGGGCTGGGCGCGGCGCCGGTTTTTGTGCTGCAAACCATCCGGCCCGGCTTGCAGAATGCCATGCTGGCCTTTGCCGCCGGGGTGATGCTGGCGGCGACCTTCTTTTCGCTGCTGCTGCCGGCGCTGGATGCTGCCGAAGCCGGCCTGGGCAGCCGCCCTGGTGCAGCTGGCGGGGTGATCCTGGCTTTGCTGATCGGCGCCGGCCTGATGCATCTGGCGCATGCCTTTGCGCCGCACGAGCATTTTCACAAAGGCCGCGAGAATGCCGATGCCACGCGGCTGGCGCGCATCTGGCTGTTTGTGATGGCGATTGCGCTGCATAATTTTCCCGAGGGCCTGGCGGTGGGCCTGGCCAATGCCAGCGGCGACACTGCCGCCGGCCTGGGTGTGATGCTGGGCATCGGCTTGCAGAACATGCCGGAGGGTCTGATCGTGGCCATGGCCNNGGTCTGGCGGTGGCGGTGGCCTTGCGCGGCGAAGGCTACAGCCGGGGCAAAAGTTTCTTCGTGGCCTTTATGAGCGGCGTGGTGGAGCCGCTGGGCGGCCTGGTGGGGGCCGGCGCCATCGTGCTTTCGGGCGCGCTGCTGCCCTGGGCGCTGGCTTTCGCCGCCGGCGCCATGCTGTTCATCATTTCCTCCGAGGTGATCCCGGAAACCCATCGCACCGGCGCCGAGCGCGGCGCCACCGCCTCGCTGTTTGTTGGTTTTGCCGTGATGCTGTTCCTGGACGTGACGCTGGGATAAAGCTTGCGCCATGTATACTGACACCGCAATCCTGACCATCGATCTGGGCGCCCTGGTGGCGAATTGGCACCAGTTGGCCGCGCAGGCGCCGCAGGCGGAATGCGCCGCCGTGGTTAAGGCCGATGGCTATGGCCTGGGCGCCGCTGCCGTGGCCACGGCGCTGTATGGTGCCGGCTGCCGGCGTTTTTTTGTGGCGCATCCGCAAGAGGCGATCACGCTGCGCCAGGGACTGAATCAGGCGCTGGCAGCCGCCACCGAAAGTGGCGTGGCCGCCATCACCATTCATTGCCTGCATGGCGTGTCGGCCGGCGCCGAGGCGGATTTTGTGGCCGCCAATATCGTGCCGGTGCTTTCCACCCCGGCGCAGATAACGCGCTGGCAGGCCGAGGCCCGGCGCCAGGGCCGCGCACTGCCCGCCGCCTTGCAGGCCGATACCGGCATGAACCGGCTGGG
>DLGP01000083.1 GCA_002482765.1 Alphaproteobacteria bacterium UBA7691 | reverse complement strand
GCCCTGCCCAATGCCTGGTATCAGAGCGCCAGCCCGCCGCCAGCCTCGCCGCCGATCCGCCCGACGCAATATGTTGCCGGCCCCACCGCCGGGCGGCCCGGGCAATGGTATGACAGCCCCTATCTGGCGCGCTATGGCGGCTCGCAAAGCGCCAGTTCCATGCCGGCAGCCAGTTTCGCCCAGACCAGTTTCGCTCAGGCCGGTCTCGCCCAGGCCAGCTACAGCCAGGCCATGCCCCAGGCAATAGGCGCCGGCACTGCCGGCAGCAGCGAAATCTGGGACCCGATCGAGCCGGTGAACCGGGCGTTTTTTGCCTTCAACGAGGTGGTGGATACCTTTTTGCTGCGCCCCATCGCCTGGCTTTACAGCTTCACGCCGGATGTGGTGAAGGGTGGCCTGCGCAGTGCCTTCACCAATCTGAAATCCCCGGCTGTGCTGCTCAATCACACACTGCAAGGCAATCTCGGCGATGCCGCCACCACGGTTGGCCGCTTTGCCGTGAACAGCACCGTTGGCGTGCTGGGCCTGTGGGATGCCGCCGATGACCTGCTCGACTGGAAAGGCAAGCCGGCGGATTTTGGCCAGACCCTGCACAGCTATGGCATTGGCGAAGGCCCGTTCCTGATGCTGCCCCTGCTCGGCCCGGCCAATCTGCGCGATGCGGTGGGCAATGGCGTGGACAATCTGGCCGATCCGCTGGTCTATATCCTGAACGACAATGCCAACCTGGCGCTGACCGGCGCCAAGGTGCTGGTGCGGCGCGAGGAGTTGTTGAAGCCGCTGGACGAATTACGCGCCGGCTCGCTGGATTATTACGCCACGTTGCGCTCATCTTCGCAGCAGCAGCGCCGCGCCTTCCTGCGCGGTGCCAACCCGGCGGATGCCGCAGCCGCGCGCCAGGCAGCCGACGACCTGTTCAACCAAGCGCAGTGACATAAAAAACCAACCGGAAGGAAGCCCCATGCCGATCCACGGCCCCGACGTGGTCCTCAACGACCCCGCCTATATCCACGAAACCGCGCAGATTTACGGCAAGGTGCGGCTGGAAAAAGGCAGTTCGGTATGGATCAACGTGGCGATGCGGGCGGAGAATTTTGAGATTGTGGTGGGCGAATACACCAACATCCAGGATTTCGCCATGCTGCATATCGGCGGCCAGACCGGCACCTATATCGGCAGCCATTGCTCGATCACCCACCATTGCACGATCCATGGCTGCACCATTGGCGATAATTGCCTGATCGGCATCGGCGCCACCATCATGGATGGCTGCGTGATCGGCAATAACTGCATCATCGGCGGCGCCGCCTTTCTCAAGGAAGGCACCGTGATCCCGGATAATTCCATTGTGGTGGGCGCGCCCGGCAAGGTGATCAAGACGCAGAATAATTATGTGCGCAACCGGCTTAATGCCTATCTCTACTACCGCAACGCCCTGGCCTATCGCCAGGAGCAGTATCGCGACTGGGACCAGCCGGAGACATTGAAGGCCATCGGCGAGGAAATCGCCCGGCTGAATGCCGAATTGCGTGCGCTTGATACCGGCGCATGAGGCGTTGAGCGGGCCGCGCAGGAAATCCGCCGCCATGCCGTGTAGCTCTCTGCATGAACAGCATGGCAGCAACATATCCGGCTCGGCCAGCAACCCTGGCCGGCCCTTCCCCGGCGCGGCGGAGCGGTGGCGTGGCCGCGCCTGAAACCCGCCCTCTCAGCGCAGAACGGCAGTTGGCTGCGGATCATGACCGCGCGCTGATGGCCCGGGTGGCGCGGCAGGACCGCATCGCCTATGCCGAATTGCTCAACCGCCATCTGCGCGGCGCAGCCATCACCGCCTACCGCATCCTGCTCAATATGGCCGATGCCGAGGAAGTGGCGCAGGAAGCCTTCCTGCGGGTGTGGCAGCATGCGCCGCGCTGGCAGGTGGATGGCGCGGCCACTTTCCGCACCTGGCTCAACCGCATATTGGTCAACCTGTGCATCGACCGCAAACGCAAGCCCGGCATGGACGCGCTGGACGATCAGCCCGAACCGGAAGACGACAAGCCCGGCCCCTATGAACACCGCCTGACCGGCGAAACCGAGGCACTTATCGCTGCCGCCCTGGCCAAGCTGCCCGAACGCCAGCGCGCCGCCTTGCAGCTCTGCTTCTGGGAAGGCGAAAGTAATATCGAAGCGGCGGCAATACTGGGGATCAGTGTTGGCGCCCTGGAAGCCCTGCTGGTGCGCGCCAAGCGCGGCCTGCGTGATGAACTGGCGCCCCTGCTGGGGCGGGAGGCACCATGATGAACCTGGATCGTTTTGCCGAATTGCTGGCGGCCTATGGCACCAACCCGGCGCAATGGCCGCAAGAGGAACGTGCTGCCGCCGAGGCTTTGGCGCTGGCTTCCAGCACGGCGCGCCAGCTTTTGCAGGAAGCGGAAGCGCTGGATGCGCTGCTGATGCAGCGTGCACCAATGCCGGCCTTCAGCCCTGATCTGGCCGCCCGCATCCTGGCGCAATTGCCGCCGCCGGTTATTGCCAAAGCCGCGCCTGCGTTTAGCTGGCAGGATTTTATCGCCGCGCTGTTTCCGTTCCGCGCCGCCTGGCCGCAATTTGCCGCCATGGCGCTGGCGCTCAGCATCGGCATTGGCCTTGGCTTGGGCAATGTTGAAGAAATTCTTGCGGAGGATTCGACGCCCTACGCCGTGCAACTGGTTATCGCAGACACCAGTTTCATCCCGGAGTAAACACCATGACCGACACCACCAACAGCAATCCCGCAAGCACGCCGAAACCTCGCGTCAATCGCTGGCTCGCTATCGCCCTCACCGCCTCTGTGGCGCTCAACCTGCTTGGCCTGGGCTGGGGCGCCACGCGCTACTACAAGCATCGCGAGATGGCACGCGCGCCCTTCACCCAGCTTGAAGGCCGCTTCGCCAAACATCTGCCAGCCAGCGCCGCTGCGGCCTTCCGCACCGAATTGGAAAAAACCCGCGAGGCGATTGGCCCGCTGGCATTCGGCAATGTGCGACGCGACCTGGCCGCCGCGCTCAGCGCCGAACCGTTTGACGCCGCCGCTTTGCGCAGCGTGATGGACCGCCAGCGCGCCCGCATGGACCAGTTCCAGTCCGGCATGCAGAATGCCCTGCTGGCCGCCGCCGAGGCGATGACCCCGGAGGAGCGCAAGCGCTATGCCGAGAAGCTTGGCCGTGTCGGCAAGCATTGGGATGGCGAGCACGGCAGGCGCTGAGGCCAAGTTAGGCCGCTTATCCACATTGTCAGTCCACTAATGATGCGGTTAGCATATCCGCTCCAAAAAAGTTGAAAGGGAGCGGATATGTTGAATGTGGTGATCACGGGCGGCGCCGGCTTTATTGGCCAGGCCCTGGCCAAGCAGCTTTTGCAGCGTGGCGCATTGACCGGGCTCAGCGGCAAGCCGGAACCGATTAGCCGCATCACCCTGTTTGATACCGTGCCGGCCAACGATTTTGGCGACAGCCGCATTGTCACCATCGTGGGCGATATCGGCGACCAGGCCGAAGTGCGCATGCTGATCGGCCAGGATACCCATTCGGTATTCCACCTTGCCGCCGTGGTCAGTTCCGGCGCCGAAGCCGATTTTGACCTCGGCTACCGTGTTAACCTGGCCGGCACGCGCAATGTGCTGGAAGCCTGCCGCGTGCAGGAAATCCTGCCGCGCGTGGTTTTTGCTTCCTCTGTTGCAGTGTATGGCGGCGCGCTGCCCGAAGCCGTCACCGACCAGACGCCGCAGCGCCCCACCACCTCCTACGGCGTGCAGAAGCTGATGGGTGAATTGATGGTGAATGACTATACCCGCAAGGGCTATGTCGATGGCCGCGCAGTGCGCCTGCCCACCATCATGATCCGGCCCGGCAAGCCCAACAAGGCGGCCTCCACCTGGGCCAGTTCCATCGTGCGCGAGCCGCTTTCCGGCGTGGATGCAATCTGCCCGGTTTCGCCCGATAGCATGATGGTGTGCCTGTCGCCACGCCGCACCGTGGATGCCTTCATCCGCCTGCATGAACTGCCCGGCGAGGCGCTGGGCGTGGATCGCGCCATGCTGCTGAACGGCATTCCGGCCAGCGCCGGCGAAATCGCCGCCGCCATGGAACGTAATGCCGGCAACCGCAAGATCGGCAAGGTGATCTGGGAGCAGGATGCGCATATCCAGAAGATCGTGAATGGCTGGCCGCGCGCCCTGGCCGGCGAACGCTCCACTGCGCTCGGCTTTTCGGTGGACCAGAATATCGACGAGATTGTACGCTTCTTCATCGAGGACGATCTGGATAACCAGATTCGCAGCCTCACCGCCTCCTGAACCAGAAAAAAAAGACATAACGCATGAGCCGACCCAGCGCTGCCTCCCTGGCGATGATCCGCCAGTTGATCGAAATGCCCACCGTGAGCCGCGATTCCAATCTGGACCTGATCCACTGGATCCGCGACCACCTCAAGGCGCTCGGCGTGGAGAGCACACTGGTGCATGACGCCACCGGCAAAAAGGCCAACCTGTTTGCCACGCTGGGCCCGACCGACCGGCCCGGCGTGGTGCTTTCCGGCCATACCGATGTGGTGCCGATTGATGGCCAGGAATGGCATACCGATCCGTTCAAGCTGGTGGAAAAGGATGGCAAATTGTGGGGGCGCGGCACATCCGACATGAAGTCGTTTGTCGCCATCGCCCTGGCCTATGCGCCGCAATTCCTGGCGCAGGAACTGAAAACCCCGGTGCATTACGCCTTCACCTATGACGAGGAAGTTGGCTGCCTCGGCGCCAAGCAGCTCATGCCGGTGCTGGCGCAGATGCCGGTGCGGCCGGCCGCCTGCATTGTGGGCGAGCCGACCGAGATGCAGGTGATCGCGCAGCACAAGGGTAAAAAAAGCTGGCGCGTGGATGTGCGCGGCTTTGAATGCCATTCCTCGCTGACGCATCAGGGCGTCAATGCGGTGGAAGCGGCCGCCGAATTGATCGCGCATATCAAGTCGATTGCGCGCCGCAAGCGCGACCATGGCCCGTTTGACCCCGAATTCGCCCCGCCCTACACCTCGCTGCATACCGGCACGGTGAATGGCGGCACGGCGCTCAACATTGTGCCCAAGGATTGCAGCTTCCTGTGGGAAATCCGCTATCTGCCGCAGGATGATGTGGATGCGCTGTATAACGAGGTGGTGGAATTCGCCCGCACCAAACTCGAACCCGAGATGAAAGCGGTGCGGCCGGAATGTGGCTGCTCGTTCCAGCAGATATCCGAATTCCCCGGTCTGGCCACCGACGATACATCGCCGATCATCGAATTGGGCAAGGCGCTGACCGGCGCCAACCGGGTGCAGAAAGTGTCATTCGGCACCGAAGCCGGGCTGTTTTCCGGCCTCGACATCCCCACCATCGTCTGCGGCCCGGGCAATATCGAACAGGCGCATAAGCCCGACGAATTCATCGAATTGTCGCAGATCAAGCTGTGCGAGGATTTCCTGGATCGCCTGTTGCCGCGCCTGCGCGAAGGCTCCACCGGGCTGCCGCGCACCTGAGAATTGTGTGGCTTGAGCGTTAATTCACGAGAATGCCGCAATTCAGTCATTGAATTTTTACAATTACGGCCTATCTTCTTAATCAAGCCCGGTGCAATACCCGGGTGGAGATGGCACCGTCCGCAATGCAGGATGCAGTGTCCTGCCGGTGATCCTTCTCCTCTTTCAGCCCCGCTTCGGATTTTGCCGCTGCGGGGCTGTTTTGTTTCTGGCCCGCATATTCACCCGCCTATTTCACCGGCTTGAAGCGTTTTTCCATCTCGCGCACCACCCGCGCCTCGGGCAGCAGGCGAAAGCCGGCGAACTGCACTTCCCGCACCTTGCCATTGGCGCCGCGATAGAGCGTCACCGCCTCGCCGTGATTGGCGTAGCCGGCGGCCTGCTCGATGCGGCCGCTATCACGCCCGGTCGGCACAATCTCGCTGGCATCGAACAGCGGATTGAGCCAGGCCGGCGTAGCCACCAGCACACGGTTGCCCATCGGCAGCCAGTCGCCGGCACCAAAGCTGCTCCACCAGCGCCCACCCCAATCCGCCACCCGGCGGCTGGGCGCGCCATGGCGGGCAAAGGCGCGCAGGATATGCGCAATGCCATCGGCCCAGGGGCCGGAAAGCCCATCCATGGCATTGGTCAGCACCGATACCGACAGCCCCGGTTCGGGCAGCACAAAGCTGCGCGTCACCGTGCCCTGGAAGCCGCCATTATGGCCGTACCAATCCCAATCCTGTAATTTGCCCGACATCGTGCCATAGCCGTAATGCTGTTCCATGGCGCCGGGCGGGCGCCATTGCCGGCGCAGCATCTCGCGCCGGCTGGCCCGGCTCAGGAAGCTGCTTTTCGCCTGCGGGCTGAGCTGGGCAAAGTAGCGCGCCATATCGGCGGCCGTCGCCACAAAGCCGGTGGCTGGCGCCATTGCCTGGGCCGGATTGTCGCCGGCAACCAAGTAACGCCGCCCGGCCGGCGCAATGCCGCTATGGCCACGCGCCAGCCGCAGGCCTCGCGGCGGCTTGGCCGGAAAATCCGGCAGGGTTTCGCTCAGGCCCGCAGCCGCTACCACTTCGCGTTTGATCCAGGTGCCGTAAGCCTCGCCGGTGATCTGCTCCAGCGCCAAGCCAAGCAGGCCAAAACCATGATTGGAATATTTGAAGCGCGTATTACCTTCCAGCACCGGCGCGCGCGCCAGATCGGCGCGCAATTCGGCTTCATTCAGGAATGGCCGGCGATCCAGCCATTGCCCGGCATCCCAGCCATCGCGCACCAGCCCGGCAGAATGCGACAGCAATTGCCCCAAAGTCGCCGCGGCAACATCCTTGTGCAGCCCAGCCACATATTTGCCCACGGCATCATCCAGCCGCAGCTTGCCGCGCTCGCGCAACAGCATGAAGCCGGCCGCCGTAAAGCTCTTGGAATGCGAGGCAACCCGGAAAAGATGGCGTGGCGTCAGCGCCTCGCCCTTGCGCAGATCGGCATGGCCGAAGGCGCCTTCCAGCACCAGCTTGCCGTGATGCGCCACGGCAAAGCCGCAGCCCGGCAGCCGGTGCTGGCGCATCTGGTATTCCAGCCAGCGCGGAATGTAATCCAGCGCCGGCTTGAGCCACTTTTCCATACGATTATGCTCCGGTGAAATTCGGCGCGCGTTTTTCCAGGAAATGCGCCACACCTTCCTTGAAATCGGCGCTCTTGAAGCTTTCCAGCATTTCGGCATTGCCGATGGCGGTGGCTTCGGCCAGGTTCTGGAACTGCGCCTCCCATAGCTGGCGCTTCATCACCCGCATCGAGCGCGGCGACACCATGTCGGCCAGGTCGCGGGCATAGGCGCGCGCCTCATCAAGCAGGCTTTCCGGCTTGGCCAGGCGGTCCACCAGGCCGATACGCTGCGCCTCCTCGGCGCCCAGCTTGCGCGCCGAGAGCATCAGGTCCAGCGCCTTGCTCGGCCCCACTAGGCGCGGCAGCAGCCAGGAGATGCCATGTTCGGCGATCAGGCCACGGCGCGAAAAGGCGGTGGTGAACACCGCCGTATCCGCCGCAAAACGCAGGTCGCAATACAGCGCCACGATCAGGCCCAGCCCGGCGGCCGGCCCGTTGATGGCGGCGATCACCGGCTTTGGCATGGCCGGGAAATAGCTGTAGCGCATCTGGAAATTCGGGTTGGCGGCGGCATCGAACGGCTCGGCGCCGGTGGCGCGGCGGCCTGCCCCGCTGCCGCCCTGCTGGATGCCGGAAAGCAAATCCATATCGGCGCCGGCACAGAAGCCGCGCCCGGCCCCGGTCAGGATCACCACCCGCACCCCCGGATCAACACTGGCCGCCGCCATCGCCACGCGGATTTCCGCCTCCATGATGCTGGTCCAGGCATTCAGCCGATCCGGCCGGTTCAGCGTCACCGTGGCGATGCGGTCGCTGACTTCATAAAGGATATGTTCGTAGCTCATCGGCTGGTTCCCGTCCCTTTCACATGGTTTGGCGGCAAGCTTGACGCAAGCCGCGTTTGCCGGAAAGGGTCAGGCCGCCTGATGCAGCGGACGCGAACGCTCGATCCGCTGGCGGCGGCGCGGATCGTTCAGCGCCTGCCACAAATCGCTACGGCGCTGCATGTTGAGCCAGAAATCCGGCGTATTGCCGAAAACCCGCGCCAGCATCAGCGCGGTATCGGCGGTGATGGCACGACGATCCCGGCACAATTCGTTCACCAGCCGGCGCTCAACACCCATGGCTTCAGCCAGTGCGGTCTGGGTCAGACCAAGCGGCAACAGGAATTCCTCGCGCAGCATTTCGCCAACACTTACCGGCTTGCGTTTGGTCTGGATCATGACAACCTCCTGCTCTTCAGCGATAGGTATGGTGGTCGAGATAAACGCTACGCGCCTCGCCGCGCCCGCCATCCCACTGGAAAATCAGCCGCCAGCCACCCGAAATCCGGATCGAGTGCCAGCCACCCAACTCGCCTTTCAGCTTTTCAAAGTGATTGGAAGGCGGCGACCGAAGGTCGAGATCGCATGTTGCATCGTCAATCAATTGCAGTTTCCGAAACAATCTGTCGGCAATATCCGCCGGCACACGTTTAGAAGCCACATCGTCGCGAAAATACGTCTCCAGCCAATGGTCGCGAAAGCTGACAATCATCTTGCCCCGCCCAGCAATTATGTACCGTACAATAGTACAGAATCCTTCTATAAAAAAGAACATTTTGCGAAAATGCATATCTCCCATGCGAAACTCTTTAGTTGCGCCGCTTTGTGCGCCGCACTATAAACCCGGCTACCAGCCGCAACCCTAGAGGAATCGCGCCCGGCCGCCTGTCATCAGGTCGACCGGGCCTTTTGTATAAGCACCATGCAAATCCGCAATATCGCCATCATCGCCCATGTCGACCACGGCAAAACCACCCTGGTGGACGCGCTGCTGCGCCAATCCGGCGCCTTCCGCGAGAACCAGCTGGTGGCTGAGCGCGTGATGGATTCGAACGATCTGGAGCGTGAACGCGGCATCACCATTCTGGCCAAATGCACCTCGGTGGAATGGAATGACGTGCGCCTCAACATCGTTGACACACCTGGCCACGCCGATTTTGGCGGCGAGGTGGAGCGTATCCTGAGCATGGTGGACGGCGTGGTGCTGCTGGTGGACGCCGCCGAAGGCCCGCTGCCGCAGACCAAGTTTGTGCTGGGCAAGGCGCTCGGCCTGGGCATGCGCCCGATTGTGGTGGTGAACAAGATCGACCGTTCCGATGCCCGCCCGGAAGAAGTGCATTCCGAAGTGTTTGACCTGTTCGCCGCGCTGGATGCCAGCGAAGACCAGCTTGACTTCCCGGTGATGTTCGCCTCCGGCCGCAGCGGCTGGGCCACCCCGAGCCTGGATGGCGAGCGCAAGGACCTGACCCCGCTCTTTGACCTGATCGTGCAGCATGTGCCCGCCCCCACGGCAGACAAGAATGCGCCGTTCAAGATGCTGATCACCACGCTGGAAGCCGATCCCTATCTCGGCCGCATCCTCACCGGCCGCATCTATTCCGGCATCCTGCGGGTCAACAGCCCGATCCATGCCCTGCGCCGCGATGGCAGCGAGATCGAGCAGGGTCGTGTTTCCAAGCTGCTGGCTTTCCGCGGCATCGAGCGCCAGCCGATTGAAGAAGCCGAAGCCGGCGACATCATCGCCATTGCCGGCCTGACCACCACCACGGTGGCAGACACGATTTGCGAGCTGACCGTGACCGACCCGGTGCCGGCCAACCCGATTGACCCGCCCACCCTGGCGATGACTTTCTCGGTCAACAACTCGCCCTTCGCCGGCAAGGAAGGCTCCAAGGTGCAGAGCCGCGTGATCCGCACCCGCCTGATGCGCGAAGCCGAGGGCAACGTGGCGATCCGCGTGCGCGAGAGCGACGACAAGGACGCTTTCGAAGTGGCCGGCCGTGGCGAATTGCAGCTTGGCGTGCTGGTGGAAACCATGCGCCGCGAGGGTTTTGAGCTGTCGATCAGCCGCCCGCGCGTGCTGTTCCAGCAGGATGAGAATGGCAAGCCGCTGGAGCCGATTGAAGAAGTGCATATCGACGTGGATGATGCCTTCACCGGCATCGTTGTGGAGAAGATGAGCCTGCGCAAGGCCGAGCTGCGCGACATGCGCCCCTCGGGCGGCGGCAAAACCCGCATCACCTTCCATGCCCCGTCGCGCGGCCTGATCGGCTATCACGGCGAATTCCTTACCGACACGCGCGGCACCGGCATCATGAACAAGCTGTTCCACAGCTATGGCCCGCATCGTGGTCCGATCCCGGGCCGCCGCAATGGCGTGCTGATCGCCAACGGCACCGGCGAAACCACGCTCTATGCGCTGAACTTCATCGAAGAACGCGGCACGCTGTTCGTTGATCCGGGCGTGGCGGTGTATGAAGGCATGATCATCGGCGAGCATAGCCGCGACAATGACCTTGACGTGAACCCGATGAAGGCCAAGCAGCTCACCAATATCCGCGCCGCCGGCAAGGACGAACAGGTGCGCCTGACGCCGCCGCGCAAGATGACGCTGGAACAGGCGATCAGCTACATCGCCGATGACGAATTGGTGGAAGTGACGCCGAAAAGCATCCGCATCCGCAAGAAGCTGCTTGATCCGAATGACCGCAAGAAGGCGTCGCGTTCGGCTGAAAGCGCCGCCTGAGACGGCATCGCCCCAAATACACCGCCGTTCGGATGTGATGGTGGTCAAGAAACAGGTCGGGTTCCCCCCGGCCTGTTTTTGTATTGCTTCCCCTTTGTCCGAGGCCAGCTTATCGTTCTGCTGTCTCGCCTGCGGAAAAAACCACAATGGCCCTCTCCAATCGCCGCCGCCGCCAAGTTTCGATGCTGTTGCGTTTCATCGCCATCGGTGCCATGGCTGGCGCTATTTATGGCATGGGCGTTGACGCCAAACTCAGCGGCGATCTCGGCTGGGAGGGGGCGTTGCGCGGTCTGGTCACCGGTGCGCTGGTCACCATCGTGATCGCCGGCTTTGAAATTTTCTTCGTCAATGATCCCCGTGGCCAATGGCTGCGCCGCCTGCCTTTCATGAAAGTGGCTTTGCTCAAGACGCTGTTTTATGCCATCGCCATTGTTGGCATGGATGCGCTGGGCGACGTGCTGGTGCCGATCAATGGTGCCTACCCGATCGGCTTAAATCTCAACACGCTGATCACGCTGCTGGTGGCGCTGGGCTTCACCTTCATCACCAGCACCATCATGCAAATCAACCTGCTGCTTGGCCCCGGCGTGCTGCGCAACTTCATCAAGGGCCGCTACCACCAGCCGCGCCAGGAACAGCGCCTGTTCCTGTTCATCGATATGCGTGGCTCCACAGCCATCGCCGAGAAAATCGGCGACATCGCCTTCCACCGCCTGCTCAATCAATTTTTGTCCGATCTCGGCGACGTGGTGACCGGCCATGGTGGCAGTATCGATAAATATGTCGGCGACGAGATGATTGTGACCTGGCGCCTGCCAGACCGCCACGCGGCCGGCGCGCTGGATGCCGTGGCCGAAGCCCGCGCCCTGCTGGCCGAACGCGCCGAGGTTTACCGCCGACGTTTTGGCACCGCACCGGATTTTCGCGCTGTGCTGCATGCCGGCGCTGTGGTGGTGGGCGAAATGGGTGACCAGAAGCGCGAGATTGCGCTGCTGGGCGATTGCATCAACACCACTGCCAAGCTGGAAGCCTGGGCCAAGGGCAAGGCGGTGGATGTGGTGGCCAGCCGCGCCGCCCTGGATGCCATGAACCCTTCAGGCGAAAAGCTGGACCTGCCCGCCACATCGCCCCATATTCACCTCACGCCACTAGGCCCGCAATTACTGCCGGGCAAGGCCCAGGCTTTGGACCTGTTTGCCATCGCCTTTGACCAAGAAAAAGCATAAGCCGGGAAGAGTTGTTAAACATGAGCCGTAACCAGTCGCTTGCCTTCATTGCAGGAAGGGTTTTGCTGCCGTTTGCCTGCGGCTATTTCCTGTCGTATCTGTTCCGCTCGGTGAATGCGGTTATCGCGCCCAATCTGCAACGCGACCTGAATATCGGCGCCGGCGATCTCGGCACGCTGACGGCGGTGTATTTCACCGTGTTTGCGCTGGCGCAATTGCCGCTCGGCGTGCTGCTGGATCGTTACGGCCCGCGCCGTGTGCAGGCCGGCCTGCTGCTGTTTGCCGCGCTTGGCGCCGTGATCTTTGCCACCGGCACGCAGCTCTGGCATCTCATGCTTGGCCGCACCCTGATCGGGCTGGGTGTTGCCGGCTGCCTGATGAGCGCCTTCAAGACCATCTCGCTCTGGGTGCCGGCCGAACGCTGGGCGCTGGCCAATGGCGTGTTCATGACCGCCGGCGGCCTGGGCGCCCTGGCCGCCACGTTGCCGGTGGAATGGCTGCTGCACCACCTGGATTGGACCGCGATATTCTGGCTGTTGGCGGCCCTGGTGATTGCCACTTCGGCGGCAGTGTATTTTGTGGTGCCGGAAAAACCCGGCCAGCCGGTGAGCCGGGACAGCCTGACCCGGCAGATGCGCGAATGCCTGAGCTATCTGGCGGATCGCCGCTTTTGGCAGATCACGCCGGTGACCATGTTTGCCATGTCCTCGGCCCTGTCGATCCAGGGTCTGTGGTCAGGGCCTTACTTGCGCGATGTTGGCGGGCTGGATCGGCAACAGGCCGCAGAGCTGCAATTCCTGCTCGCCGCAGCCCTCACCTTCGGCTTTGCCATTATCGGCATCGCCACGGATCGGTTGCAAAAAATCGGCATCTCGATGCGCGCCACGCTTGCGGCCTCGACGCTGCTTTATGCCGTGGTGCTGCTGGTGCTGGCGGCTGGCTGGGCGCCGACCCATCCGCTGACCTGGATCGCCTTTGGCCTGCTTTCCAACACCACGGCGCTGGCCTATCCGATGCTGAGCGGCCAGTTTCCGCCGCAAGCCACCGGGCGGATCAACACATTGCTCAATGGTGTGGTGTTCGGCTTCACTTTTTTTGCCCAGGCCGGGCTGGGCTGGATCATCAACCGCTGGCCGCGCGATGCTGCCGGCGGCTATCCGGCCGAGGCCTATAGCTGGGCTTTCGGCCTGCCGCTGGTGCTGATCCTGCTCGCGATGGCCTGGTATCTGCGGCCGGCCAAACCGGTCAGCGCATGAGCAGCAGCCGGCGGATATATTTGCCGTATTCGTTGTTCTTGTAGAAATCGGCGCGGCGCTCAAGCTGGGCATCGTCGATATAGCCCAGCCGCCAGGCCACTTCCTCCGGCACGGCGATCTTCAGGCCCTGGCGCTTTTCCACCGTGGCCATGAAGTTGCAGGCATCCAGCAGGCTGTCCGGCGTGCCGGTATCGAGCCAGGCAAAGCCACGGCCGAACTTCTCCACGCCAAGCCGGCCCTGGCGCAGATAGGCATTGTTCAGATCGGTGATCTCAAGCTCGCCACGCGCCGAAGGCTTCTGCGCCGCCGCGATGTCGCAGACCTCGGCATCGTAAAAATACAAGCCCGTCACCGCCCAGTTGCTCGGCGCCGGATTGGGCTTTTCGATAATCGCCTTCACACTGCCATCCGGGTTGAGATCGAGCACGCCGTAGCGTTCCGGATCGGCCACCCAATAGCCGAATACCGTGGCGCCATGGGCGCTGCCGGCCGCTGCCCGGCGCAGCATGTCGCCGAAACGCTCGCCGTAGAAGATATTGTCGCCCAGCACCAGAGCCGCCGGCTCGCCGGCCAGGAAGTCGCGCCCGATGATGAAGGCCTGCGCGATGCCGTTCGGCTCCGGCTGCACGGCATAGCTGATCGCGATGCCCCATTGGCTGCCATCGCCGAGCAAGGCGCTGAATGCCGCCTGGTCGCGCGGCGTGGTGATCACCAGGATGTCGCGGATGCCGGCCAGCATCAG
>DLGP01000156.1 GCA_002482765.1 Alphaproteobacteria bacterium UBA7691 | reverse complement strand
AAAAACCAATGCGCGTTCAAGCACTCGCTGCGGAACCGACCATTAAAAGCTTCGATGAAGGCGTTATCTGTCGGCTTTCCGGGCCGGCTGAAGTCCAAAACCACGTCGTTCGTGTAAGCCCACAGATCGAGGTCACGGGACACGAACTCTGAGCCCTGATCGACCCGGATGGTCTTCGGATACCCAACCTGGCGGCAGACCCTTTCCAGTGTTTGCACCACATTCGTGCCGCGCTATGGAAGCGTGGCACAATGGCCGGCATTTGGCGCGTGACGGCATCAGCGACGGTCCGCGTTCGCTCTGCGACCATCGAAAGCTGAGTTGGCTCATCACCGGCAGCGAGAATGGTTCGGAAGCTTGGAATAACCGTGAAGTGCTATAAGAATTCCACCAGCATGCCGGTGAAGACGGCGGCGGTGGCGAAAGCCAGCCCTGGGCCGAAGGGGGTGCGAAGGGTCAGCAACGGGCGTTTTGACAACACCGCGCTCTGCCGACGCATGATAGCCACCCAGCCAATCGTCGACAGCGCAGCGATGGCGATGACCCAGAAAACTCCTTCCAGGCCGACCCATAACCCTGCTGCCGCGATGAATTTGACATCGCCGAGGCCCAGGGCTTCGACATGGCGCATCTGACAGAACATCCAACGCAGCCCCAGAAACAAGGCGGCCCCGACCATGGCGGCCAGAAGCTGCGATTGCAGGACGAGAAAGCCGTAAGGCGACAGGAGGTGAAAGCTGAGGCCCAAAATACCGAAGGCCAGATTGAGTTTGTTGGGCAATTGAAAGCGTCGCAGATCGGTTGTGCAGAGGGCGAGCAGGATTGCCGTCGCCACGGCAAGCAGGAAGACAACAATAAGAAGGTCCATGATGGCGACACCCTGCCTTTCTGCGACCAGCATATCGTGCCAATGCCAATCCGTATGCAGGCAAGCAGTCTTTCTTGCTGGCACACCCACATCTTCACTCTGACCTTGCCTCCGTTTAGCCCTCGTTTATGAGGAGAGTCTATTCTCAGGGTGCCCTGACCTGAGGCTGGTTGTAAACTCGATGGAGGCGAGGCAGTGCAAGCTCGTATGTGGCCGGTTGGTGTTGCAATCTATGCGCCAGGCTTCGATGATGCGCCTGCCTGATTCAGGCTGTGGAACAGATGCTCGTTGAGGCACTCGTCGCTGCAGCGCCCCCCGGATCAAGTCCGGGGCAGGCTATTGAAGCTTTCGACAAAGCGGTTTTGCATTGGCTTGCCTGAGGCGATGTAATGTCTTCGACGCCGCGCGCCTGCTGCCATTTCAGGACGGCGTTGGAAGTCAGCTCACCGCCATTGTCGCTGGTCATCAGCAGCGGGTAGCCCGGCGACTGGCGATCCGGTCCAACTCGTGACCGACCCGCAAGCCGGAGAGCGAGGTATCGACGACCGGGCCTAAGCATTCGCGGCTGAAGTCGTCGACCACGGCCAGTATGATTGTACAGGAAGTCCAGCAACCAGCGCTGGTTGGCGCTTTGCGGCAGGGCCAAGGGACATCTACAGGTGTGGCGCTGCTGGCTGGGTAGATGGCGTTGGCCGAATTGCGGCGCTTCGCCTGGCTGAGGCCGTTCTCCGGCTGCGCCCCGGGCGCCATTCTTGAGGAATTCAAGCCGCCAGAAGCCGCCCACGTGGTCATTGCGGTATGCTCAGGCCTCACGCTGGCGGAAATTAATGAAGCGGTCGCGGCGGCATGGATGGTCATATGGATGTGGTTCATGGATCGAGCCGAGTCAACTTTCGGAGCATCCTGGGCGGCTTACCAGGGTTTGAACCCTGAAGCGGGCCAGCGCCGCTCGTCAACGGACACCCACTTCTTGCCGAGGGGCGTCAACAGCGTCAGGAGTGGCGCTCGCCTCACAGATCTTTGACACCACAAGCCAGCGTAAATCCAAAAATGCCTGTTGCGGGCGGTTGTTCGGTCGCCCCGGACTGTCGGGGCAACGTGTCGGGTGGGAGGGGGCTGATAGTAATTCGCCGGGTGCCGCAAGTATTTCCGATTCTGTGGGCAAAGGGCAGGTTGCCGGGTCATATCCCGCTATATCCCACCGAATCCGGCCAAATCCCGCTTAATCCCCTACAGCAGGATAATTATTACAACACCAACACCGCGTCGATATTGTCCAAGGCGGCAAAGCCCATCGCATCGCGGGTTTCCTCGGTGGCGCTGCCCAGATGCGGCAGCAGGAACACATTGGGCAGGGGGCATAGCCCGGATGCAGTTTTGGTTCGCCGGCAAACACATCCAGCCCGGCGGCGCGGATGCGGCCCGATTTCAGCGTGGCGATCAGGGCTTCATCATCCACCATGTCGCCGCGCGCGGTATTCACGAAATAAGCACCCTCGGGCAGCAAAGCCAGGGTTTCGGCATTGAACAGGCCACGGGTTGCCGGCGTGGAGGGCGCGTTGATCGACAGCGCATCGCAAACCGGCAGCAAATCAGCCAGGCTTGGGTGATACACCGCGCCCTGTTCCTGCCCGGGCGGCAGCCGGCTGCGGTTATGATAGTGAATCCGCATGCCGAAGGCGCGGGCGCGCTGAGCCACCGCCTGGCCGATGCGGCCCATGCCATAGATGCCGAGCCGCTTGCCGCGTGGATCGCGGCCCAGCAGCATGGTGGTGTGCCAGCCTACCCATTCGCCGGCCCGTACCAGCCGGTCGCCTTCATAGGCGCGGCGCATGGCGGCCAGCAAGAGCAGCATGGCGGTATCGGCGGTGGCCTCGGTCAGCACATCCGGTGTATTGGCCACCACAATGCCGCGCGCCTTGCAGGCCGTCACGTCGATATGCTCGTGGCCCACCGAAAAGGTGGCGATCACCCGCAGGCAAGCCGGCAGCCGCGCCACCAGATCGGCGCTGATGCGGTCGCTGGAACAGATCAACATCGCCTCAGCCTGATGTGCATGGGCGCGGGCCACGATCTCATCGGCAGAGAGCACCGTATCGCCCGGGTTGAATAGGGCTGTATAGTCCCGCATGGCACGGTTGCTGACATTTTTCGGCATGGCGCGGGTCACAAGCAGGCGAGGAAGGTCCATGGCGCGGGAATTCCGGTTATTTTTCCATAACATACCAAGCAACATATTGCGTTGCCGCAGGCGGGCTATATTGTGGAAGCTGTAATGGCTGCGGGCAAGGATTCCATGACGCGTATTCTCGGTTTGCTCTGTTTTGCGTTGTTGCTGGCCATGGGCGGGCCGCTGCGCGCCGAGGAGCCGGCCTTGCAGGCGATCGGCAAGGGGCTGGTGTCGCATCGCGCCACCTATGGCCTGTCGATCGCGCGCCACGATCCGCGCAACTATCGCAGCGGCATCGGCGGTGGCCTGACACTGGAATTCCTCAATACCTGCGATGGTTATGTGCTGAACCAGCGCTTTGTGATCGAAACCCAGACCGATGATGGCCCGGTGCTGACCGACATGACGCTGGGGTCGTTCGAAAGCCTGGATGGCCGGCGTTTCCAGTTCCGCCTGCGCGAGCAGTTGAATGGCGAGGATGAGGAAGAACTGGTTGGCGAGGGGCAATTGTCGCCGCGGCGCGGCGGCGGCCGTATCCTGTTCAGCCAGCCAGCCGATACCACGCTTGACCTGCCGGAAGGCACCATGTTTCCCACCGAGCATACCATCCGGCTGATCGAGGCCGGCCGCGCCGGGCAGAATCTGTTTCAGGCCGATGTGTTTGATGGCTCAGGTTCCGAGGGCCATGCCAGCATCGGCGGTTTCATCGGCCGGCCGCAGCCGCCATCCGACAGTACCAGCCTTGCCGGCCTGAAGGATCAGCGTTCCTGGCGCGTGCGTCTGGCCTATTTCTCGTCGGCCAAAAAGAGCGACACGCCGGATTACGAGATTGCCTTCCGCCTGTATGAAAACGGCGTCAGCGACGACATCGTGTTCGATTATGGCGATTATGCCATTCGCGCCACGATGCAGACCCTGGAAGTGCTGCCGCGCGACGGCTGCTGAGTGATCTCACGCCTCGCCGATGGCCCAGAGCCAGGCGGCGCCGCGCACGCCGGAACTATCGCCATGCTGATTACGCCGCAGCGGCGTGACGACATGATCGCTGAAGGCCCAGCGGGTCCAGAGCAGCGGCACACTCTCGTAGAGCCGATCCAGATTAGACAAGCCGCCGCCCAGCACCACCACATCGGGGTCAAGCAGGTTGAGCACAGCGGCCAATGCGCGGGCGAGGCGGTTTTCCAGCCGCAGCAGGGCAGCTTCGGCGGCGGCATCGCCCTGTTCGGCCAGCGCGGCGATGGCGGGGCTTTTGAGCTGCTGGCCAGTGGCGCGGGCAAAATCGGCCTCGAAGCCGGTGCCGGAAATCCAGGTTTCAGTGCAGCCATGCAGGCCGCAATAACAGAGCTGGCCGGGCAATTCGTTTTGTTCCGGCCAGGGCAGCGGATTATGGCCCCATTCGCCGGCAATGGCATTGGGGCCCAGCAGGCATTTGCCATCCACCACAATACCGCCGCCGCAGCCGGTGCCAAGGATAACACCGAACACACTGCGATAACCGGCACCGGCGCCATCGCTGGCTTCCGATAGCGCAAAACAATTGGCATCGTTGCCCAGCCGCACCGGGCGCTGCAAGGCGGCTTGCAGATCGTGATCCATGGCATGGCCGATCAGCCACACCGAATTGGCATTTTTCACCAGCCCGGTGGCCGGCGAGATGGTGCCGGGAATGCCGATGCCGACCGGGCTGGGCCGGGTGGCGCCGGCTTCCTGCTCAATCTGCATCACCAGATCGCGGATGGCGCGGATGGTGTAGGCATAATCATCGCGCGGCGCATTGATGCGGCGGCGGGCGCGAATGGCGCCATCATCTGCCAGGGCGATGGCTTCGATCTTGCTGCCGCCGAGATCCACACCGATGCGCATGATGCTAGGTTCCTTTCAGCCGGCCAGATAGGCGGCCATGTATGGCTCGATCTCGGCCCAGCTTGCGGCGCGGTGCTGGCTATGCTCGGCCGGCGGCAGCAGGGCAGCCAGCCGGGTATCGGCAATGAAATGCACCCGATGCACCATCGGCGCCGCCTTGGCCACCGAGGCATGGTTATGCGGGATGTCGTCCAGAAAGGCAGCGCGGCGCGGCGCATGCTGCAACAGGGCGGCCATGGCCGGGCCTTTGCCGCCGCTATTGGCAATCAGCGGATAGGCCATGCCATGCCGCGCCAGGGCGGTTTCGCGCGCGCCCTTGGCATGTAGCGGCAGATTGCTCAGCACCACGATATCGGCGATGGCGCTGAGGCGGCGCAATCCATCTGCGGCGCCCTCCACCGGCTCCAGACTGGCGGTTTCGGTGGCAAAGAATCGGTCAAGCAAAGGATGCAGTTCCTCGGCCGGCACCGGCTCATTGTCGTCCTGGCGCCGGATGTTCCCGTAAAGCGCGTAGGACTTCCAGTCAAAATACAGGCCGATCCGCTCCAGGTGGCGTTCAAAGCCGCGCATGAAATAAAACAGCACTTCATCGGCATCCACCACCAGCAAGGGGCGGCCGGGCGCCAAGCTGAGGCCGGCAAGCTGCGTGGCCAGCATAGGCGCCAGTTCAGCCATTTGTGGCGCTATGGCCGCAGCATCTGCGGTTAATGGGGTGGGGGCGGTGGAATCGGTATTATTTTGCGTCATTCCGTCATACTTATACATGATTCGCATTTGGGAAACGGCTTGGCCGCGCCTTGGGCAAGTGCTACATATCATTTAGATAATACGTGAAGCGACCGGCGCGCGGTGGCGGAATTTCGGGGACTGGCGCATGAGCAAGACCGTTTTGATCGTTGAGGACAACGAACTCAATATGAAGTTGTTCCACGACTTGCTTGATGCGCATGGTTACCAGACGCTGCAAACCAAGGACGGCATGGAAGCCCTGGCCATGGTGCGGCAGCACCGGCCTGATCTGATCCTGATGGATATCCAGTTGCCGGAAGTGTCGGGCCTGGAAGTGATCAAGTGGATCAAGGAAGACGATAACCTGCGCTCGATCCCGGTGGTGGCGGTGACCGCCTTCGCCATGAAGGGCGACGAGGAGAAGATGCGTGAGGGCGGCTGTGACGCCTATATCGCCAAGCCCATCTCGGTCGGCAAGTTCATCGAGACGGTGAAGCACTTCCTCGACGCCAAGAATTGACGCTGCCGCTATGACGGCGCGCATCCTGGTCGTCGATGATATCCGCACCAATATCAAGGTGCTGGAAGCCAAGCTGACGAGTGAATATTACGAGGTCATCACCGCCGCCAACGGGCCGGAGGCGCTGGAAGCATCGGTGAATGGCAATCCCGATCTGATCCTGCTGGATGTGATGATGCCGGGCATGGATGGCTTCGAGGTTTGCCGCCGGCTCAAATCCGATCCGGCCACGGCGCATATCCCGGTTATCATGGTGACGGCTTTGGGCGATCCCGAAGACCGCGTGCAGGGCCTTTCCGCCGGCGCCGACGATTTCCTCACCAAGCCGGTTGACGATGTGGCGATGTTCGCCCGCGTGCGTTCGCTGCTGCGGGTCAAGCTGATGCTGGATGAACTGCGCATGCGCGAGCGCACCTCGCAGTCGCTGGGTGTGCTGTCGCCGCCGGTGCCGAGCGTGGACGAGGATTATGCCAATGCCCGCATCCTGCTGATCGAGGATAATCCGCGCGATCAGGTGCGTTTGCAGCGCATGATCGAGGGCCAGTTCAAAACCCAGATGCAGGCCGATGGCGCTGCCGGCATCGCCGAGGCGCGGCGCCAGGAATATGATGCCATCGTGGTCAGTCTGGCATTGAAGAATCCCGATGGGCTGCGGCTCTGCTCGCAATTGCGCACCACCGAGGAAACCCGCAATGTGCCGATCCTGCTGCTGGTGGGGCCGGACGATCAGCGCGCGCTGGTGAAGGGTTTGGAAATCGGCGTCACCGATTATGTGGTGCGGCCGATTGACCGCAACGAATTCATCGCCCGGCTGCGCGCCCAGGTGCGGCGCAAACGCTATCAGGAGCGGCTGCGCCAGCATTACCAGCAGAGTATCGAGATGGCGGTGATCGACCCGCTGACCGGGCTCTACAATCGCCGCTACATGGCCTCGCATCTCTCCACTTTGCTGAGCCAGAGCCTGTCGCAGCATGGCACGGCGGCGCTGATCCTTGATCTCGACTATTTCAAGCAGGTCAACGACACCTATGGCCATCCGGTGGGCGACGAAGTGTTGCGCGAGATTGGCGCCCGCATCGTGCGCAATATCCGCGGCATGGATATGGCCTGCCGCTATGGCGGCGAGGAATTTGTGGTGTTGATGCCGGATACCGCGCTGGATGCCGCCCAGGTCGTGTCCAGCCGCCTGCATCGGGCCATCGGCGAGGTGCCGGTCAAGGTGAGCGCGCCGATAGAGCAATTGACCGTAACCTGCTCAATCGGGCTTGGCTCCAGCCGGCCGGGCGAGGAGGCCAATTCACTGCTCAAGCGGATCGACGACGCGCTCTACAAGGCCAAGCAGGCCGGCCGCAATCAGGTGGCGCTGGCGGTAGAATAGGGCGGCGATGAGGCCCTGTTATACAAACACAAAAACGGCGCCGTGAAGGCGCCGTTTGCATATGCAGCGGGTTAGCCGCCGCAGACGGATTACTTGATCTTGGTTTCCTTGAATTCGACGTGCTTGCGCGCCACCGGATCATACTTCTTGAAGCTCAGCTTCTCGGTCTTGGTGCGCGGGTTCTTCTTGGTCACGTAGAAATAGCCCGTGTCGGCGGTGCTCAAGAGCTTAATCTTCAGGGTGGTCGGCTTTGCCATGATGCTGATTCCAACGAACGGATGCGAAAAAGTTGGCGCAGCATAGGGATTCGCGCCAGTTTGTCAAGGAAGGGTTACGGGCGGGCGACCGCGTTGCCAGGGGCGATACAAAAATCGAACGGGCTAATCTTCCCAGCTTACCACCGGGCGGCCCTGGCGATAGCGCCAGAAGGCGGTGCGCGGCGGTTGCAGGCTGGGCGGCAGCTTGCCGATCTGGGTCAGCACAAATTCGGTGATGTCGGCCAGCGGCAGCCGCAGCGCCTCATCCAAGGGCCGGAAGCCGAGGTCTAGCAACTCGCCCGAACCGCCCAGGCTGCCCTGGGCGGCGCCGGCATCAGCCAGGAAAAACCGGGCATGGAAGCGGATCGGGCTTTCCACCGGCGTGATGGCACGGCACAGATAAGTCAGATGCGACAGGTCCGGGCGCAAACGGCCATCCTGCACCGGCCCCAGCGCCAGCCCGGTTTCCTCCCAGGTTTCGCGCAGCGCCGCAATGCCCAGGGCGGCAGCATCGCGGGCCGCGCAGCCGGCTTTAAGCAGGCGGTCTTTTTCCTGCTGTTTCAGATCATTAACCGGCGTATGTGATTTGTCTTCCAGGTCTACCCGGCCGCCCGGAAAGGCATAGACATTGGGCAGGAAACGATGCTTGCCGGCGCGGCGGCCCAGCAGCACTTCCAGGCCGGCAGCATCATTCCGGCGCACCAGCACCAGGCTGGCGGCATCGCGCGGCTTCACCGGCCGGGTGCCGGGCGGCAAGGCCGGGCCGGCACCGCGTGCAAAGGGCGGCAGCGTTTCCGGCTCACTCATTCCAGGATCATCGCGTGTTTGCCATCGCGGCCACGCCGGATATAGGGCACGCCCTGGCTCGGATCGGCCACCACATCCGGCGCCACCCAGCCCGGCAGCTTGCTCAGCACCAGCTTGGTGATATCCGGCAGGTCGAGCTTGGCGGTGTCTGCCGGGGTCACCCAATGCAGCTTGCCCAGCTCTTCCGAGGGGGCAAGCGTACCACTGGCCGCCGCCGCCGGGGCGGCGAAGAAACGGGCATCAAAGCGGCGCGGGCGCTGCGGCGGGGTGACGGCGCGGCAGACATAGAGCAGCGAGGAAGGATCGGGGGCCAGGAACTGGCCATCCTGGCCGGCGCAGAAGCCCTGCCAGCCCTTGGGCAGCGCGGCGCTGGCCTGGCGCGGCGGCTTGGCCAGCGGGGCGGCCAGCCGCAGCCCGGTTTCCTCAAAGGTTTCGCGGATCGCCGCCAGCGCCAGTGCCATGGCCTTGCGCGGCCCGGTGATCCGCGCCCGTTCCAGCCTTGCAGCGGTGGCCGGGTTCAGCCCGGTGGCGGGGCGGATGCGGTAATCCGCCAGATCAAGCCGGCCGCCGGGGAAGACGTAGCGGTTCGGCATAAAGGCATGGCCGCCGGCCCGTTCGCCCAGCAGCACTTCAAGCTGGCCGGCGGTAAAGCGGTAAAGGATCAGGGTGGCGGCATCGCGGATCGGCGGCGAGGGCTTCTTGGCACTGTCTGTCATGGTGCAAATATCTAACGCATGTTAGCCGAGTCGGGGCAACGGCTTTGTATGCCCGGCCCGGCTCAGCGGTTACGCGGCTTCTTGCCGGTGCGGATGCCGGGCGGGCGACCGGATTTGGGCTTGCCGGGGCGGGGTATGTGTATACCGGAGCGCGGTTGTGCCCCGCTGGGTTTGCCATGGGCGCTGGGTTTGCCATGGGCATTAAGCAGTTCGAAGCGCAGGCCGCCGGTCACCGGCGTGGCCTCCACTAGCCGCACCATCACGGCATCACCCAGGCGCAGGCGCTTCTTGGTGCGGCGGCCGACCAGGGCATGGCGGGCTTCGTCATGCTGGAAATAATCGTCGCCCAGGGCAGACATCGGCACAAAACCATCGGCGCCGGTTTCGTCCAGTTCCACAAACAGGCCGAAGCGGTTCACGCTGTTGATATGGGCGGCGAAATCGGCGCCCTCATGCTCGGCCATGAAGGCGGCAACGAAGCGGTCCAGGCTGTCGCGTTCGGCCAGCATCGAGCGCCGTTCGGTGAACGAGATATGCTCGGCGATATTGTCGAAGCTGGCCCGGTCCTCGTCGGTCAGGCCATCCTTGCCCAGGCCTAGGCCGCTGACCAGGGCGCGATGCACCAGCACATCTGAATAGCGCCGGATCGGTGAGGTGAAATGCGCATAGCGCGTCAGGTTAAGGCCAAAATGCCCCAGATTCTTGGCCGAGTAATAGGCCTGCATCTGGCTGCGCAGCACCACCGTGTTGATGAGCCGCAGATGCTCGGATTGCGCTGCGGCCTCCAGGATGCGATTGAAATGCATCGGCCGCATCACCTGGCCCTTGGCCAGCTTGAGGCCGAGGGTTTCGAGGAAACGCCGCAATGTATCCACCTTGTCGGGCGAGGGCGGCTCATGCACACGATACATGCAGGGCTGCTGGCGCTTTTCCAATTCCTCGGCCGCCGCCACATTGGCGGCAATCATGTAATCCTCGATCACCTGATGCGCCAGCAGGGCTTGCCGGGGCCGGATCGCGGCGATGGCGCCATTGGGGGCCAGCACCACGCGGCGCTCGTCCGAGGTGATGCTGAGCGGCTGCCGCGCCTGGCGCGCCCGGTTCAGTGCGGCATGGCAGGCATAAAGCGGCTTCAGCACACCATCCAGCCAGGGCTGCGCGGTCTCGTCGGCATGGCCGTCGATGGCCTGCTGCACCTGGGCGTAATGCAGGCTGGCGGCCACCCGGATCACGGCGCGCACAAACTGGTGCCGGCGTTTGTTGCCCTCGGCATCGAACCAGAGATGCACCGCCAGCGCAGCGCGATCCTGGTTATCCAGCAGCGAGCAGAGATCGGCCGATAGCCGCTCGGGCAGCATCGGCACCACGCGGTCGGGGAAATAGGTGGAATTGCCGCGTGTGCGCGCCTCGCGGTCGAGCGCACTGCCGGGGCGCACATAATGCGCCACATCGGCAATGGCAACGATGGCATGCCAGCCGCCAGTATTGTTCGGGTCGCTATCCGGTTCGGCGAATACCGCGTCGTCATGGTCGCGGGCATCTTCCGGGTCGATGGTGATAAGCGGAAACTTGCGCAAATCCTCGCGGCCTTTCAGCGTCACCGGCTTGGCGGCGGCGGCCTCGCTTTCGGCGGCAGCAGAGAAGGCGGTGGGTATGCCATGGCTATGGATGGCAATCAGGCTGAGGGCGCGCGGGTCGTCGGCCTGGCCAATCACTTCGGTGATGCGCGCCGGGCGCAGGCCATAGCGGCGGCCCGGCAGCGGCTGCGCCACCACCAATTGGCCCGGAACCGCCGCACCGGCATCTTCCGGCGCGATAACATATTCATGCCTGATCTTGCGGTCGGTGGGCTGCAAGCGGCCTTCGCCTTCCACCAGGCTGAACAGGCCCAGCACCGGCTGTTCGCGGGTTTCCAGCACGCGCACGATGCGGCCATTGTAGCGATGCCGGCCGGCTTCGCGCACCCGCACCAGCACGCGGTCGCCAATGCCCACGGCGCCCATTTCGCGGCTGCGCTTGCCGTCATTCACCAGATCGATCTGCGGCGGGTCGCCATCGCCGGTCCATTCCACCGGACGCGCCACCAGGTCGCCGTCGCGGGTGATGCGCACAATATCTGCCATGCACACTTCCGGCAGCAGGCCGGGCGGCAGCATGCGTTTGCCCAGGCCCAGGCCGACGCCGCTATGCACGGCGCCTTCCAGCTTCAATTCACGCAGCAAGCCCTTCAGCGCCACGCGATCCGCCGGGCCGACATTAAATGCCTTGGCGATTTCGCGTTTGCCGACCTGGCCCGGATGCGCGGCGATGAAGCGCAGGATGTCCTGTTTCGAGGGCAGGCTGCCGCGTGGTGCCTTGGCCACGGCTATTCCGCAGCGTCTTTCTTGGGCGCCGGCTTCTTCGCCACGGCGGCCTTCTTGGCTGCGGGCTTTTTGGCCGGTGCCTTCTTGGCGGCAGGCTTTTTGGTGGCAGGCTTCTTGATGGCAGGGGCCGGCTTCGGCGCGGCAGCAGCAGCCTTCTTGGGCGCCGCGGCCTTTTTCGCCGCCGGCTTCTTGCCCTTGCCGCCGGCCTTGCCACTCTTGGCCCGCGCCGCGATGGCAGCGATGGCGGCTTCCAGCGACAGCGTTTCGTGATCCTCGCCGCGTGGCACCGGCGCGTTGCTATCGCCGTGTTTCAGATAGGGGCCATAACGACCGTCGATCACATTCACCGGCTGGCCATCTTCGGGATGCACACCGATGGTGCGCAGCGCCTTCGGCTCCGGCCGTTTGCGGCCCGGGCCACGCGCAGCGGCGGCGGCAATCTTCTCCACCGCATGGTTGATGCCGATTTCCAGCGCCTCCATGGCGTCTTTCAGCTTGGCATATTTGCCGTCATGCAGCAGATACGGCCCGAAGCGGCCCAGGCCGGCGAGAATTTCCTTCTGGCTTTCCGGATGGATGCCAACCACGCGCGGCAGGGCCAGCAGCTTGAGCGCAAGCTCAAGCGTCACTTCCTCCATCGGCAGGCCCTTGGGCAGCGAAGCACGCTTCGGCTTGCTCTTGGTCTTGCCTTCGCCCTCGGCCTCGCCAAGCTGCACATAGGGGCCAAACGGCCCCTGGCGCAGTGTTACCGGCACACCGTTTTCGTCGGTGCCAAGTTCCTGCGGGCCAGAGAGCGCCACATCATCGCCATTGCCGCTGCCGGCCGAGAGCGGCCGGGTGTAGCGGCATTCCGGATAATCCGAGCAGCCGATGAAGGCGCCGGTGCGGCCAGCCTTGATGCCCAGCGCGCCCTTGTTGCAGGCCGGGCAGAGGCGCGGATCGCGGCCATCTTCGCGCGCCGGGAAGAAATGGTGCTCCAGCATCTTGTTGATGGCATCCAGCACTTCGCCGCGCCGACCCATATTCTCGTCGATGCGGGTGATGGCATCCTTCACCGACACATGGTCGTCGGCGCCACGGCTGAAGTCGCGCCAGAAATCCTCCAGCACCTGCTTCCAGTCCAGCTTGTGCTCGGCGATTTCGTCCAGCTTCTCCTCCAGATTGGCGGTGAAGTCATAGGCAAAATACTGGTCGAAGAACGAAACCAGGAAGGCGAAAGCCAGCCAGCCGGCATCTTCCGGCACAAAGCGCTTGGCATCCATCTTCACATAAGACCGGGCGCGCAGCACTTCCAGGATGGCGGCATAGGTGGAAGGCCGGCCGATGCCGAGTTCTTCCAGCTTGCGCACCAGGCTGGCTTCCGAAAAACGCGGTGGCGGCTCGGTGAAATGCTGCTCCGGCAGCACCACCTGGGTTTCCAGCTTGTCGCCCACATTCAGCTTGGGCAGGCGGGCGCCTTCCTCATCGTCGGCGCTCTTGTCGTCGGTGCCTTCCTCGTAGAGCTTGAGGAAGCCGGGCGACAGGATCACCGTGCCGGTGGCGCGGAAGGTGCCGTTATTGGCGCCATCGCGGATATCGATTGCGGTGCGCTCCAGCTCGGCGCTTTCCATCTGGCTGGCCAGCGCACGGGTCCAGATCAGTTCATAAAGCCGCAACTGGGCATCGTCGAGATAGCGCGACATGGCGCGCGGCCGGCGGCGGAAATCGGTCGGCCGTATCGCTTCATGCGCTTCCTGGGCGTTTTTCTGCTTCGACTTGTAGACGCGCCAGCTCTGCGGCACAGCTTCGCGGCCAAAATCCTCGGCAATCACATCGCGGGCGGCGCGGATCGCCTCGTCGGCCATGCTGACGCCATCGGTACGCATATAAGTGATCAGACCGGTGGTCTCGCCGCCGATATCCACACCTTCATACAGCCTTTGCGCCAATTGCATGGTGAATTGCGCCGAGAAGCCGAGCTTACGCGCCGCTTCCTGCTGCAAGGTGGAGGTGGTGAAAGGCGGCGCCGGGTTGCGCCGCGCCGGCTTGATGCTGACATCGGCGACCGAATAGGCGAGGTCTTTCAGCCGCGCCACGGCGGCATGTGCCTTCTCGGCATTGTCGAGGTCGAACTTGTCGAGCTTGCGGCCACCCAGATCCACCAGGCGGCTGGATACTTTCTGGCCGCCGGCATTGAGGAAATCGGCCACGATGGTCCAGTATTCGCGGGCGCGGAAGGCTTCAATATCGGTTTCGCGCTCGCAGATCAGGCGCAGGGCGACGGATTGCACACGGCCGGCCGATTTCGCCGCCGGCAGCTTGCGCCACATCACCGGCGAAAGCGTGAAGCCGACCAGATAATCCAGCGCGCGACGCGCCTGCTGGGCATTCACCAGGTCCATGTCGATATCGCGCGGGTTGCGCATCGCCTCGGTCACGGCGGTTTTGGTGATCTCGTTGAACACCACGCGGCTGACCGCCTTGCCCTTCACCGCCTTCTTGGCTTCCAGCGCTTCCAGCACATGCCAGGAAATCGCCTCGCCCTCGCGGTCAGGGTCAGTTGCCAGAACCAGGCTGTCGGCATCCTTGAGCGCGCTGGCGATGGCGCGCATCGATTCGTTGCCGCGCCCCGACATCTCGTAATGCATGGCGAAGTCCTTGTCGGGCTCCACCGATCCATCCTTGGCGGGCAGGTCGCGCACATGGCCAAAGGAGGCCAGCACCCGATGCCCCGGACCCAGATATTTTTCGATGGTTTTGGCCTTGGCCGGGCTTTCGACGACGACAACTTTCATCGGTTCTGGGGCATCTCACTTGGGCGGCCGAAGCGGTTCGGCCGGGTGTTACGGGCGCCGAGAACATGGTCAAATCCGATGCCGCTGTCAAATCGCCATAAAATTAGGCAATTTTTATTTCGCCGGTTCTTCAGCCGTTTCAAATGGATAGGCGCCAACCAGCAGCATGCGGACAGCCTCGCCGCCGCCGGTCAGCGGCAGCACCAGGCGCTCCCAACTGCGCTCCACCTGCCAAGCCGAGCGTTTGTCGCGTGAGGTGTAATCGAAGGTGGCGGTGTAGCGTCGCGACATCGGCGCGCGGGCCTGCACCACGGCGTCATATTCGGCACGCAGTAAATCGGCCTGCTGCGCCGGCAGTTTGTCGATGGATTGCCCGGTCATGTCGACCTTGAACTGATCCACAAAGGCCGAGCCGTAGAGCCTATATATATAGTCCGTCTCGCCGCTGCGCTCGACCAGCATCAGATGCCCCAGCCAGGCCCGCATCTCAATCGGATCAATATCGGCGCGATCCGGCATGGCGCGGCCCTGTCGCTTGCCGGCCCAATAGGCGTAAAGCGACTGCAACACGGGCAGGGACAGGTCGGGCGCCGGTTCGCTCATGAGCGGCTGGAATCCTCCAAGGCCCGATGGCCGGGGCAAACCGGCGAATCGGTGATTCATACTTTGTTAACTATAACCGCGGCGGGCAGCAAAGGATAGCCATGCGCGCGGGTGGCACAGCGCCACAGGCGGCCAGTCTGCGCGGGAATCGCTGCGGGCGGTACAATTAAAGGCCGCAAATCAGGAAAATATTTATATGAAATTAATTCTCAATAGCTGGATATTATTGAGAATAATTATTATAAGCAGATGAATTCGCGCCAATACAGGCGGTTGTTACCGGTGCCGGCCCAGTCAGGCCGGCGCAATATCTTGAGCAAGTGGGGATGTGATGCGGAATTTTGGCAAGCTGGGGTTATCGCTCGGTTTTCTGGCGCTGTATGCCGGCGATGCACTGGCGCAGCAGGCCGGCAGTGAAACCAGCCCGGCCTTGCTGCCGGCGGTGACGGTGGAAGGCGAGGCGATCAACACCGCCGCCCAGCGCGCCATCGAAGACAAGCGCGCCGCGCCCAATGCCGTCACCGTGATCGAGGCCGAGCAGCTTAACCAGTTTGGCGACCAGCCGCTGGGCGATGCCTTGCGCCGGCTGCCGGGCGTCAGCTTCCCGGGCGGCAACCGGGCGCGCGATGTGCAGTTGCGCGGCGTCGGCGTGGAATATTCCCAGGTATTGGTGAATGGCCGCGCCCTGATCGATGGCAATTCCAAGCGCAGCGTGCAGGTGGATCGTATCCCCAGCTCGATGGTGGAGCGGGTTGAAATTGTGCGGGCGCCGCTGGCAAGCCAGGATGGCCAGGGCGCCGCCGGCACGGTCAACATCATCCTCAAGAACCAGAATTTCACCAAGCGCGGCGAAGTGGGCGCCGGGCTGGGTTATCTGGATGAAAACGGCCCGCTGGGCGATGCCACTTTCCTGCAAGCTTTTACGGCCGGGCCGTTGCGCGCCGTGCTGTCAGGCGGCATGCAGCGCCAGCGTCGCAACGAGAGCAAGGATACCCTGACCTACACGGCGGCTGGCGCTGCCAATGGCGGCACGCTGGAAACCAATGAGCGTCGCTTCGATCAGCTCAACCTGACGCCTTCCTTTGAATTGCAGGCCGGCGAGCAGGATATTTTGCGGCTGGAGCCGAGTTACCTGCGCACCCGCGAATTGCGCGATGATGTTTCCATTGCGCTGTTGGCCAATCAGGTCGGCGTCAACAACCGCGAGGTGGAGAAGCGCACCCGCGAGCGCGAGAATTACGGCCTTTATGGCGCCTGGACGCATGAATTCGGCGCCAACACCGATCTCACCCTGAGCCTGGATTACCAGCAGGCGACCGAAGATACGTTGCGCCGCGCGGTGCGCTACACCGCTGCCGGGGTGGCCAACCGGGTGCGCGACCGCACCGAGATCATCGAGCTTGAACGCTATAATCCGGCCCTGGTGCTGAAGCATCTGCTGGGTGAGCATGAGATGCAGGTCGGCGCCGATTACAGCAATTCCAGCCGCGACGAAGACAATACCTCGATCACCAATGGTGTGGCCGATGCCGCCAACCGCTCGCGGCGCTACGGCATTGAGGAAACCCGCTGGAATGCCTTTGCGCAGGACAGTTTCCGCATCGGCCCGAGCGACCGCCTGACCTATGGCCTGCGGCTGGAAGATAGCACCACAACCGCCACTGATTTCTTCGGCGCCAGCCGCGAACGCGACAACATGTTTGTGCTGCCCTCGGCGCATTATGTGCATAATTTTGCCGGTGACCTGGATTTCCGCACTGGCATCGCCCGCACCCTGCGGCGGCCGGATTTGCGCGAATTGTCGCCCAGCGTGGCGACTGCCGGCGGCACGGCGGCCAGCCCGGATACCGGCGGCAATCCCGATCTGGAACCGGAATCGATCTGGGGCGTGGATATCGGCCTCGACCAGTATTTCTGGGGCAATCGCGGCCTGCTCGGGTTGAACCTGTTCGGCCGCCATTTCACCGACAAGATCGAGAATATCCAGGCCAATGAGGCCGGCCGCATCGTGGCGCGTGGGCAGAATGTCGGCACCGGGCATATGTATGGCCTGGAGCTGGAAGGCCGCCTGCCGCTGGCCTTCATCGATCTGGAAAACCTCACCCTGTGGGCCAATGCCACCCGTGTGTTCACCGAAGTGGAGGCCAAGGCCACCGGCCAGACCCGTCGTTTCCTCGATCAGCCGGATTATGTCGGCAATATCGGCGTTGACTGGTTTGTGCCGGCGTTGCGCACCACTTTCGGCGCCAGTGTGAACCTGAACAGCGGCTATGTGCAGAATAACCGCCTGGCCGATGGCACGGCGCAGATTGCCGATGTGGGCGCGGCGGCGCGGGTTGATCTTTCCGCCCGGATCGAGCTGACCTCGGATATCGCGCTGAATGTCTCGGCGCTGAACGTGTTTGCCGCCACCGAAAAACGCAGCGACCGCACCTATAACGCGGCCGGCGCGCTCACCGCCCTGTCGACCACCGATGAACCGACCTACCGCTCGATCTACATGCGGCTGGTCTCGGCTTTCTGATCCAGCCAGTTAAGGCAGCCCCACATGCCCGCGACCAATCCCAATCCGCTCAAGCCGCCGATGCAATGGCGCTGGTGGCATAAATGGCTCGGCATCGTGCTGGCGCTGCCATTGCTGCTGGTGGCGCTGACCGCAATCCTGCTGGCGCATGACAAGGCGCTGGGCCTGCGCGAATTGCCGGTGGTGGCGGATTGGCTGCCGGGCTATGCCGAGGCCATGCCGGGCGTGGAAATCCGCGCCGCCCAGCGCCTGGGCGAAGTGGATTATGTTGCTACCAGGCTTGGGCTGTTCATGCTGCGTGGCGAGCGCGTGGAGCCGGTGGCGGCGTTACGCGGCGTGGAATTGCGCGATCTGGCTGTTGCCGCCGATGGCCGGCTTTACGTGGCGGCGCGTAATGGCGTCTGGGCCGGATCAGAGGCCGGCGAGTGGCGGCAGGTGCTGCGGGCCGAAGCCTGGTCGGTGAATATCCGCGCCGATGGCACCATCATGGCTGCCACGCGCGAGCGCGGCCTGGTGGTTTCCAGCGATGCCGGCGCGCATTGGCAGGCCGAGGCCGCCATGGCGCGCCATATCGCCGAGCAGAGCGGCATTGATCCACGCGCCACCAGCCTGGGCCGCCTGATTCTGGATTTGCATACCGGCAAGGCGCTGCTGGGCAAGCAGTATGAATGGCTCTGGATCGATATCACCGGGGCGACGATGTTTTTCCTCGGCATTTCCGGCCTGGTGATGTGGTGGCGCGCCCGGCGCCAACGCCTGCGCATGGAACGCCTGCGGCAGCAAAGGCTGGCGGCACAGGCCGGATAGCGGCGCCGGTTATGGCGGCGGCGCTGGAAACAGCGTGGTGATGTGGCTGCCATGCGGGCGGAACAGGTCGAGCGCAAAATCCTGGCCCATCAGCAGCCGCAGGCCGTGTTTCTGCGCAAAATGCACAAAGGCCATTTGCCGCGAAATGGTTTGCACCACGCCGCGCTCAGACAATAGCGGCGCCAGCGCCGCCAATTGCCGCTCGGTATCGGCCCGGTCTGGCCCGGTTTCGTGGCAATACAGGTCGATTTTATCGCTCAGCCCGGCCAATATCTCGGCGGCATCGCCGCGCAGGATTTCGCCCTGCCGTTCGGGGTATTGGTAGAATAACTGGCAGCTTTGCCCCGGATTGCCTTCGATGCCGATGAACCTGCCGGGGAAACCTTCCTGTGCGTTACGCGCCAATGCCGCGCAAAGGATGATGGCGCCAAGGCCATTCTCCACCCCGGCCTCCACCACCAGCCGGGGCTTCAGCGCCCGCACCAGCATGTAATTCAGCAGGCGCGGGCCGGGCTTGAATGCCGCATTGGTGATGCCGCGCCGTTCCGACCCGGCATGCTGGGCCGCAACATAGTTGGCCAGTTTCACATCATTGAGCAATTCCTGCCCATAGGCCCAGGCCTGCGCCAGGCTGATGCCGGCCACCGCACTGGCATGGCCGGCCAGGCCCCATTGCGCATGCGGCGGCGAGCTATAGGTGAAATTGGTAAATTCCCGCGAGCGCCACAGCCAAAGCAGGCCCGGCTTGATCTGGGCGGCATGATACCGCAGCAGAAAGACCAGCCGCAGCGGCAGAAAGAAAAACCAGCCAAAGCGCGAGGCGAGCAGATAACGCCGGATTTTAGACTCAGCGTTTTTTGAATATTTCACCAATTCAGCCCCTGGCTTGCGGCCCCTGACTTGCAGCCCCTGGCTTGCAACTAGGGCAGCTTAGTGTGCATCGCCCGGGCGATGGAACTGCTTAACGCGGTGTTTTTTGCTTTCCCCACGCAACCGGCGCGCTACACTGCGGGCAACAACACGACATGGTGAGGCGGAGGAAAAGCGTGCAGGCGAGGGCGGTATTCACCCCGGAGGAAATTCGTGCGCTCAGCCAGCGGTCAAACTGGATGGGCGCCTGGCTGGTGCTGCATGCCTGGGCGCTGATCGGCGGCAGCATGGCGCTGGTTGCCTGGGCGCCCAATCCGCTCACTTTCCTGCTGGCCGTGATGGTGATTGGCGGGCGCCAGTTGGGCCTCGCCATCCTGATGCATGATGCCGCCCATGGCCTGCTGTTCAAAACCCGCCGGCTGAATGAATTTGTCGGGCAATGGCTTTGCGCCTATCCGGTCGGCACCGATCTGCATCTCTACCGGCCCTATCATCTCAAGCATCACCGTTTCACCCAGCAGGCCGATGACCCCGACTTAATGCTCTCGGCGCCGTTTCCGATCAGCCGCAGCAGCCTGAAACGCAAAATCTGGCGCGATATCAGCGGCAATACCGGCTACACAAGGCGCAAGCAGCAGATCGCCGCCACCTGGGGCGAGCCGGGCCTGCCCTGGCGCCAGCGCTGGGCGCGGCTGCAACAGGGCGGGCTGATCGGCTTTGCGCTCAGCAATGGGCTGCTGTTCGGCTTGCTCGCCGCGCTCGGTCCTTGGTGGCTCTATCCGGCGCTCTGGCTGCTGCCGCTGCTGACCTGGTATCAGCTCATCAGCCGCATCCGCAACATCGCCGAACATGCCGTGGTGCCGGATAACAACGATGCCCTGCGCAACACCCGCACCACCTATGCCGGGCCGATCCTGCGCCTGCTGCTGGCGCCCTATTGGGTGAACTACCATCTGGAGCACCACCTGCTGCTCAGCCTGCCCTGCTGGAAATTGCCCGCCGCGCATCGCCTGCTGCTGGCCAAGGGCCTGCGCGACAGGATGGAAGTGCAGGCGAGTTATTGGGCTGTGCTGAAACTGGCCGCCAGCGGCACAGGCGAAGGCGGCGCCGGCTCAGGCGGGCCGAAGGTGGCGCATATTTGAATGTTTAACATTGAGTAACTTTTTTAGAGCGAACAATGAGGAAATTATGGACAGTCAGGTAACTCACAATCCGGATCGATATATTGCTGATTTGAGACAAGTTCTTACCCAAGGGCGAAAGAGGATCGGAATATTAATTGGCGCTGGAGCGCCAGCTTCTCTTTTTACTGGATCGGGTCCGCTTATCCCAACTATAAAAGGCCTAACAGATTATGTTGTGTCATCTCTTGACAAAACTGACGCTGACTTAATCAAAAAGATGATGCCAGAAATCGAAAAAAACTCCAACATTGAGCATCTTCTGACAAAGCTTCGTCTCTTGAATCAAGCCCTTGGTGTTGGCGAGTTAAACGGAATTAGTGGGGAACAGTACAACTCTCTTGCTGATCGAGTTTGCGCAAAAATTGGAGAGAGGGTTGGGGTTGGGCTTCCAGAAGGAGAGAATCCATACACGCATCTGGTTAGCTGGATTGGCGGTATCTCAAGAACTCATGCCGTAGAAATCTTCACACCAAACTACGATCTCCTGATCGAGGAGGCATTGGAGAGAGCAAGTTGCCCTTACTTTGATGGATTCTCAGGTGGTGTTGCACCTTTTTTTGATGCAGCAACGGTGGCAAATGGCGATCTTCCTGCCCGATGGACCAGGGTCTGGAAAATCCACGGTTCTATAGGATGGAGTTTGATCAACGATAGAATCGTCAGAACTCAGTCTAAAAATGCAACGAAACTTATATATCCAGATCACTTGAAATATCGCGATACGCAGAAACAACCATATACAGCACTATTTGACCGGTTGAAAAATTTTCTAACTGGCTCTGATGCCCTGCTGCTTACTTGCGGCTTTTCTTTTGCTGATGCGCATATATCGGCACTGATTGAAGAGGGTTTAGCTGCAAATGCAACCGCTGCCGTCGTGGCATTGCAATTTCAATGTATAGAAAAGGAGACTTTTGCTGCTGCCTTGGGAACTCGGCGCCCTAACATAAGCGTTTATGCAGCTGATGCCGCAGTCATTAATGGAGTTTGTGGGGTGTGGCGACCTGGTGTTCCACCAAATGATGCGTGGCTTTCAATCCGGAGTACTTTCTGGGGCGGCGAAAATAAAAATGAGCCAGCACGATTTAAGCTTGGAAATTTTTCTGATTTTGCAAGGTTTTTAGCCCTGTCCGGTAGCGACACACTGTTAGCAAAAATTGCTGCACCCGGAGCTGAGAAAGTAGTGGTAACACAATGACTGACACTCCTAGTCTTATTGGATATATCGGATCGGTTAGTGGCGCGTCAGTTAGCGTGCAATTGATCAAGGACGTTGCCTCTGGAAGTGTAATATTGAATGGTCGCACCTATAGAGTGGGACAAGTCGGTAGTTTCGTCAGAATACCGCAGGGGTATCAAAATCTTTTTGGCCTTGTTTCAGATATTGGTGCCGCCGCAGTTCCACAGAATAGCGTGTCGGCCGACAGCCCAACGGGGCGCTGGATGACAGTGCAGCTCCTCGGTGAGGCCCTAGGAAGCGCATTTGAGCGAGGAATTAGCCAGCATCCCAACGTTGGTGATGAAGTTCACTTGGTTACAGAAACAGATTTAAAAAAAATATATGGCCAGTCCGGTGTTGGTTTAATTGATATTGGGACACTATCAAGTTCTGAAAATATATCCGTTTATATTGATATTGATAAATTAGTTACGCGCCACGCTGCTTTAGTGGGGTCTACTGGTGCGGGCAAAAGTACAACGGTATCGTCCTTGCTCCGTTCTCTCTGTTCTAGCGATGGTAAATCCTACCCAAGTGCAAGAATATTTCTGCTTGATATTCATGGTGAGTATTCAAAAGCACTGAGTGATGTTGCAACTGTATTTAAAATTGATGCTGATTCAGTGAAGGCTGAAAGAGCACTTCACATACCATTTTGGGCATTAGATTTCGATGATATTGCTCCGTTTCTTTTTGGAAGCATCAGCGAGAATAATCGGATCTCCATTAGTGATAAAGTTCTTTCATACAAAAAAGAACTGATTGAGAAAGTAGAGTTCCCTGGGGTTAATACTGAAAATCTGACGATCGACACTCCAATACCATTCAGTTTGAATAGGCTGTGGTATGATTTGATTGATTTTGAGCTCAGGACATTTTCAGATAAGCAAAAAACTGAGCTTGACCTAATACATAAAGGAGACGCAGAAAAGCTAATACCGCCTAAATACAACCCACCGACATCCGATAACACGCCTCCCTACATGAATCCTAAGGCATTGGGAATCAGGAAGCAATTGGATGCTTTGCGAAGCAGATTGCTGGACCACAAATATGATTTTTTTTTGCATCCTGGTGAATGTGAGCCAAATATTGGAGGAGATATAAAGTCTGATATTGACGTAATTCTTAGGGGATGGCTTGGAGAGGACAAGCCGATCACTATTCTCGATTTATCTGGCGTGCCAGATGAAGTTTTAGTTCGATTAATAGGGACAATTCTTAGAATTGTTTACGATGCGATGTTTTGGAGTCGAAAGAATATTGAGGGAGCAGTTGAGCGCCCCTTGCTGGTTGTCATGGAGGAGGCTCATCGTTATTTGGCTCCAAATTCAGAGTCAAATGCTCGACGTATGACGCAGAGGATAGTTAAAGAGGGTAGGAAGTACGGGATTGGCGCTTTAATCGTTAGTCAGCGCCCTTCCGAAATTGATGATACGATATTGTCTCAGTGTGGAACGTTTTTTGCCTTGAGACTGTCAAACCAGACCGATAGAGGAAGCGTTCGAAGTACGCTGTCCGACAATCTTGTTGGTCTTGTTGATATGCTTCCCATACTTCGTACGGGGGAAGCTATTGTCACTGGTGAAGCGGTTCGCTTGCCTATGCGGTGTAGAATTTTGCCGCCGCCGATTGACCGACGTCCAGATAGCTCTGATCCTAAGGTTTCTCAGAAGTGGTCATTGGAGCGTTCTAAAGAATCGTATCAAAATATGGTTCGACGATGGAGAGCAAAGTCACTCAATTGAACGGAGGAAAGTATGGTTGAAATGCAGCCTGTCGTGTCGAGTAATGTGAGTGCTGTAGGATATGATGATGAAGCTGAGACGCTGATTGTAGAGTTTGTTAAAGGCTCGACGTACGAGTATCGAGGTGTTCCGAGAAACCTCTATGAAGCATTGCTGGCAAGCCAGTCAGTTGGTGGTTTTCTAAACGCTAACATCAAAGGAGCTTTTCCATACGATAAGGTAGGATAGATAATCTGCACCATCTTTTTTTCTGGCTTTGTCCAGAGCGTACAGTCGGGATATATGCTTAGCTAGAGTTTAGACCAGGGCACAGGCCGATGCGAGTTTTTCGCCGTACCCACCCGGCCACGCCAGCCCGCGCCCCCGGCCGCTAATCAATAATCCGCTTCTTCACATAGCTGCCGGGCGCATCCTCGATGGCTTTCAGCTTGCCGCTGCCCGGCATGCGGGCCTTCACCTTGGGGCCGGATTTTTTTGACAGCCAGGCATCCCAGTCTTCCCACCAGGAGCCGGGATGTTCGGTGGCGCCCTTGATCCAGTCTTCCACCTTGGGCGGGTTGGTTTTGGTGTCGTTGATCCAATGCTGGTATTTCTTCGCCGCCGGCGGGTTGATCACGCCGGCGATATGGCCCGAGCCGGCGAGCATGAAGCGCACCGGGCCGCTATAAAGCTGGCTTGCCTTGTAGACCGAGCGGAACGGCGCGATATGGTCTTCGCGGCTGGCTTGCAGATAGACCGGAATCTTGATCTTGCGCAGGTCGATCTTCTCGCCGGCCAGTTCGATGCCGCCGGGCTGGGCCAGCAGATTGCGCTGATACATGTTGCGCAGATAGAAGCTGTGCATCTTGGCCGGCATACGGGTGGCATCGGCATTCCAGTAGAGCAGGTCAAACGGGAAGGGTTCCTTGCCGAGCAGGTAATTGTTGACCACGAAGGACCAGATCAGGTCATTGGCGCGCAGCATGTTGAAGGTGCCGGCCATCTCGGTGCCTTCGAGATAGCCCTTCTGCGCCATCAGTTCTTCAAAATACTTGATCTGCTCCTCGTCGATGAACACGCTCAATTCGCCGGCTTCGGAGAATTCCACCTGGGCGGCGAAGAAGGTGACCGCCTTGATGCGGTCAATGCCCTTGGCCGCCATCCAGGCCAGGGTGGAAGCCATCAGCGTGCCGCCGATGCAATAGCCGATGGCAGTGACTTCCTCCTCGCCGGTGGCCTGCTTCACGGCATCAAGGCCATCCAGGATGCCTTCGCGCATGTAGCTTTCGAAGGTTTTCTCAACATGGTTTTCGTCGGGCTGGTTCCACGACACGACAAAAACCGTGTAGCCCTTGGCCACCATCCATTTGATGAAGGAGTTTTCCGGCTTGAGATCGAGGATGTAGAATTTGTTGATCCAGGGCGGCACGATATAAAGCGGCCGCTTGTACACTTCCTTGGTGGTGGGGCTGTACTGGATCAGCTGCATCAGGTCGTTCTGATACACCACCTTGCCGGGCGCGGTGGCAACATTGCCGCCGACATCGAATGCCTTGGCATCCACCATCTTGATATTGAGCTTGCCCTTGCCGCGCTCCAGGTCTTCCAGCAGGTTTTGCAGGCCCTTGACCAGATTCTCGCCATTGCTGTCGATGGTGGCCTTGAGCACTTCCGGATTGGTCAGCACAAAATTTGACGGCGCCATCGCATCGACAAATTGCCGTGTGTAGAAATCCACCTTCTTCTGCGTCTTGGCATCCAGGCCATCCACGCCGTTGACGGTCTTTTGCAGCCAGCGCGCCGTCAGCAGGTAGGATTGTTTGATATAGTCAAACAGGTAGCTTTCATTCCAGGCGGCATCCTTGAAGCGCTTGTCGCCTTTTTCCGGCTGCGCCACGGTGGGGGCTTCCTGGCCCAGGAAACGCTGCGCCGATGTGGTCCACAATTCGGTATAGGCGCGCCACAATTCAATCTGCGCTTCCACCAGCTTTTCCGGATTGGTCAGCATCTTGGCCGTCATTTCCATGAAGGCCGAGCCGATATTCAGCGGGTCGGGCTTGGGCACGGCAGCCGGCGCCGCCGGCTCACTACCCTGGCGGGCAAGGAAGTCGCCAACCAGCTTCTGGCTTTGCTCCGCGATCTCAGACCAGTTTTTCGCCCATTCGGTCGGGTCGGGAAGCTTGACGCCACTGTCCGGTTGCTTGTTCATCCGACTATCCTTATTCTCTGGCCCCGTTTCCTCCAGGCTCCTGGTGTGTTGTTGCACCGGTGAGCCAGCCGCCGCAGCGGAGCGGTGCAAAGAGGTTACGGGATAGGGTTGCTGCCTGCAAGGCGCGTTGCCGGTAAGGTGCCGTGCGATCTGGGCTTATTGAACAAGGGCGGCACCGGATCGTCCC
>DLGP01000055.1 GCA_002482765.1 Alphaproteobacteria bacterium UBA7691 | reverse complement strand
TTCTCGATCCGCTACGGCAACCTGTTCTACAACCCGTTCCACATGCTGTCGATCGCCTTCCTCTACGGATCGGCGCTGCTGTTCGCCATGCACGGTGCAACCATCCTTGCGGTCAGCCGCTTCGGTGGCGAACGGGAAATCGAACAGATCGTCGATCGCGGTACGGCATCCGAGCGCGCAGCACTGTTCTGGCGCTGGACGATGGGCTTCAACGCGTCGATGGAATCCATCCACCGCTGGGCCTGGTGGTTCGCAGTGCTGTGCCCGCTGACCGGCGGCATCGGCATCCTGCTCACCGGCACCGTGGTCGACAACTGGTATCTGTGGGCCGTCAAGCATCACGTTGCACCGATGTATCCGGCGGTGTTCGGCACCGTCGTCGATCCCGCCACCGTGCAAGGAGTGCAGCCATGAACACCCTGAAGGCAACACTGCGTGTCGTCGCCATGCTGGGGGCGGGGCTGCTGCTCGCCGCCTGCGAGAAACCGCCGATCGACACGGTGCAGCGCGGCGTGCGCGGCACCGGCATGGTCCAGGTCTACAACCCGCGCACGGTGGAGGCGCAGATCCCGGCCAACCAGCCGCCCGCGGACCAGCCGGCGATACCGGTCACCGAGGGTTCGCCCAAGGCGGCCGACGTTTACCAGAACGTGAAGGTTCTCGGCAGCCTGGACGTGGGCAACTTCACGCGCCTCATGGTGGCCATGACGAGCTGGGTGTCGCCCGAAGCCGGCTGCAACTATTGCCACTCGGACAACGGCAACTTCGCGGAAGACAGCAAGTACACCAAGGTCGTGGCGCGGCGCATGCTGCAGATGACGCAGGACATCAACGCCAACTGGAAATCGCACGTGGCCGAGACCGGCGTGACCTGCTACACCTGCCACCGCGGCCAGCCCGTGCCCAACAACGTGTGGTTCACCGCCGATGCGCAGCCCTACGGTTCGAACTTCATGGGCGACAAGGCGGGCCAGAACTCGCCCACCGTCGACGTGAAGCTCGGCTCGCTGCCCTACGACCCGCTGACCTCCTACCTCGGTGGCAAGGAAGCCATTCGCGTGGGCGGCACCACCGCCCTGCCCCAGGGCAAGGGCGCGAGCATCCAGCAGACCGAGAAAACCTATGCGCTCATGACGCACATGTCCAGCGCGCTGGGCCAGAACTGCACCTTCTGCCACAACACGCAGAACTTCAGCAAATGGGAAAACACGCCGCCGCAGCGCGTGACGGCCTGGCACGGCATCCAGATGGCGCGCGATCTGAACCTGGCCTACATGGAGCCGCTGGCCACCGTGTTCCCGGCCAACCGCAAGGGCGAGCTGGGTGACGTGGCCAAGATGAACTGCGCCACCTGCCACCAGGGCGTGAACAAACCCCTGGCCGGTGTACCCATGCTCAAGGACCACCCGGAACTTGCAGCCTACCGGCCTTACACGGCACCCGCACCCGCTCCAGCCGAAGCGGCGCCCAACGCTCCCTCCGGCCCGTCGCAGTAGCACCCGGATCATCGACCCCAGGCCAGCCGGCGAACACCATGCAAGTGATCCTGGCCCAGCCTCGTGGCTTCTGTGCCGGGGTCACGCGCGCGATCGACATCGTCGACCGCGCGCTTGCCATTCATGGCGCGCCAGTCCATGTGTTCCACGAGATCGTGCACAACCAGTGGGTTGTGGACGACCTTCGCGCGCGCGGCGCCGTGTTCGTCGATGCCATGGACGATGTGCCGGCCAACGCCGTGGTGGTGTTCAGCGCCCATGGCGTTTCACGGCAAGTGGTGGCCCAGGCCAAGGCGCGTGGACTGCACGCGATCGATGCCACCTGCCCGCTGGTGAGCAAGGTGCATATCGAGGCCAACCGGCACTTCAACGAGGGCCGGGAAATCGTACTGATCGGCCATGCCGGGCATGTCGAGGTGATCGGCACCATGGGGCAACTGCCCGAAGGCGCGATCACGCTGCTCGAAACGGTCGCCGATGCCGAGCGCTTCGTGCCGCGTGACCCGGAAAACCTGGCCTTCGTGACGCAGACGACGCTGAGCGTGGATGACACGCGCGAGATCGTCGAGACGCTGCGGCGGCGGTTTCCGGCGATCAGCCTGCCGCACAAGGAAGACATCTGCTACGCCACCACCAACCGCCAGGCCGCCGTGAAGGCGATTGCTGCCGAATGTGATGCGATGCTGGTGATCGGCGCGCCGAATTCCTCCAATTCATTGCGGCTGGTGGAAGTGGCGCAGCGCAGCGGCTGTCTGGTGGCGCAACTGGTGCAGCGTGCCGGCGATATCGACTGGGCGGCTTTGGCCGATATCCGCCGTGTTGGCATCACCGCCGGCGCCAGCGCGCCGGAAGTGCTGGTGGAGGAAGTGATTGATGCCTTCCGCCAGCGCTACAGCGTCACTTTGCGCGAAGTGACCACTGCCACTGAGGCGGTGCAGTTCAAACTGCCCGGCGCCCTTGATTCCAACGCAGCCTGAAGCAGCAGCATGGCCGTTTATACCGAGATCAGCGAAGATCAGCTCTGCGCCCTGCTGGCCGAATACGATATCGGCTCGCCGCTCTCCTGCAAGGGCATCGCCGAGGGCGTGGAAAATTCCAACTACATGCTCGGCACCGAGACCGGCACGTATTTCCTGACGCTGTATGAGCGCCGCGTGAAGCGCGAGGAATTGCCGTATTTCCTCGGCCTGATGGATCATCTGGCGCATAAGGGGCTGCCCTGCCCCACGCCGATCCAGGGCCGCGATGGCCAGGCTTTGCGCGAAGTGGCCGGCCGCCCCTGCGCCATTATCAGCTTTCTCAATGGCGTGTCGCCCAAGCGGCTGACACCGAAACATTGCTTCGAGGTTGGCGCCGCCACGGCGCGGCTGCATCTGGCCGGGCGCGATTTTGCCGGCCAGCGGCCCAATGCACTCAGCATCGATGGCTGGTTGCCGCTGATCCAGGCCTGCGGCAGCCGCGCCAGCGACGTGCGGGCCGGGCTGGAGCATGAATTGGCGCGCGAATATGACAGCCTGCGCGCCACCTGGCCGGACCTGCCAGGCCGGGTGGGCGACCGGCCATTGCCGCATGGCGTGATCCATGCCGACCTGTTCCCCGACAATGTGCTGTTCATCGGCGAAGCCTTGAGCGGCCTGATCGACTTCTATTTCGCCTGCAACGATTATTATGCCTATGACCTGGCGGTGTTGCTGAATTCCTGGTGTTTCGAGACCGACGGCGCCTTCAATGTCACCAAAAGCCGGGCATTGATCAGCGGGTATGAAAGTGTGCGGCCCTTGACCGATGGCGAAGTGCACAGCCTGCCGCTATTTGCCCGTGGCTCGGCTTTGCGCTTCCTGCTGACGCGGCTGTATGACTGGCTCAATCAGGTGCCGGGCGCTTTGGTGAAGCCGAAAGACCCGATGGAATACTGGCAGAAACTGAATTTCCATCGCCTGGTGCTGGGCGCCAGCGCCTATGGCGTTGAACGCTGAAGCATGGCGGACCTGGAGCGGATCGAAGCCTACACCGATGGCGCCTGCCTGGGTAATCCCGGCCCCGGCGGCTGGGCTGCCCTGCTGCGTTTTCAGGGCCGCGAGAAGGAATTGAGCGGCGGCGACAAGGCCACCACCAATAACCGCATGGAAATGATGGGCGCGATTTCAGCCCTCGAAGCGCTCAAGCGGCCCTGCCATGTGGTGCTGCATACCGACAGCCGCTATGTGATTGACGGCGTGACCAAGTGGCTGCGGCCGTGGAAGGCACGCGGCTGGAAAACCGCTGATCGCAAGCCGGTCAAGAATGTTGATCTCTGGCAGAAGCTGGAAGCAGCGATGGCGCCACACAAGATCGACTGGCAATGGGTGCGCGGCCATAGCGGCCATGTCGAAAACGAGCGCGTGGACCAACTGGCCCGTGCCGCCGCCACCGCTATCCGCGATGGCGGCGGGAATAGCCAGGCTTAGGCCTGACCGAGCAGCGTGCCGGCGTCGGAAATCTCGAACGCGCCGGGCTTTTCCAGATTGATGCTCTTCACCACGCCATTGTCGATGATCATCGAATAGCGCTGCGAACGCACGCCCAGGCCGCGCGCCGAGAGGTCAAATTCCATGCCGATCGCCTTGGTGAAATCACCGCTGCCATCGGCCAGCATCATCACCTTCTCGCCGGTATTCTGCTGCTTGCCCCAGGCGCCCATCACAAAGGCGTCGTTGACCGACAGGCAGGCAATCAGGTCAAAACCTTTGCCCTTGAATTCATCGGCTTTCTCGATATAGCCGGGCAGATGCTTGGCCGAGCAGGTCGGCGTGAAAGCGCCGGGCAGCGCGAACAAAGCCACCTTCTTGCCCTGGAACAGTTCGCCGCTCTTCACCGCCTCGGGGCCATTGGCGCCGTAGGTGTAGAGGGTGACGTCGGGAATGCTGTCGCCGACAGTGATCGTCATTGTATCCTCGCTCTGCTGATGCTTTTGGTCATTCCTTGGCGGGCGCCGCCGCAATCGCCGGGCGGCGCCGAAGCGCCCATAACATGGGTCGGTCTGGGGCCGGAAACAAGCCTCAATCCCGATTGCCGACCACCAGATGCCGTGAAAGCCAGCAGCAACATCATCCTGCGCCGCCATATGGACAAATGCCCGTAACAGGGTAACATTTGGCTAGGTTTGGAGTAGGATGGCGGCATGAAGCGCACAGCCAGGGGCAAGAAGATGTCCGGCTATCTTGAGCGACACCTGCTGGTGGCGATGCCCGGCATGGGCGACCCTCGCTTTGCCCGCTCGGTGATCTACATGTGTTCGCATAATGCCGAGGGCGCCATGGGCCTTGTGCTCAACAAGCCCTATCCCGGCCTGAGTTTCCCCAACCTGCTGCGCCAATTGAGCATCGAAACCACGGTGGACTCGAACATCATCGTGCGTTCCGGCGGGCCGGTGGAAACCGGACGCGGCTTTGTGCTGCATTCCACCGATTACATGCAGCCCGGCAGTGTGCCGATTGATGAACGGCGCGGCATCGGCCTCACCGCCACGCTGGATGTGCTGCGCGCCATCGCCACCGGCAGCGGGCCGCAGCATCGGCTGTTTGCGCTGGGGTATGCCGGCTGGAGCGCCGGCCAGCTTGATACCGAATTGCAGCAGAATGGCTGGCTTACCGTGCCGGCGGATTTTGACCTGATCTTCGATTCGGAACTCGACAGCCTATGGGAACGCTCGCTTGGCGCGCTCGGCGTACGGATCAGCCATCTTTCCGCCGTTGCCGGCCACGCCTAGTCACCTGGAACTTAATTCC
>DLGP01000008.1 GCA_002482765.1 Alphaproteobacteria bacterium UBA7691 | reverse complement strand
GATGCCCAGTTTCCGCTATCAGGCGCTGGATCGCAGTGGCGCGGAACGGAAAGGTATCCTGGCGGGTGCAGATCGCGCCGCCGTGGTGGCCGAATTGCAGGCCGGCGGGTTAATGCCGGTGGTTGTGGAAGCGGTGCCGGTTGGGCTTGAGGCCGCAGCCGCAGCGGCACCGGCGCTTTACAGCGTGAAACACTGCGCCGCGCTGTTTGGCGGGCTGGCAACATTGCTGGAGGCCGGCTTGCCGCTGGATCAGGCGCTGGCGGCCTTTGCCGAGATTGCCGCTGCCGACAAGGCCGGCGCTGCAACCCTGCTGCCGCTGGCCCAGCGCCTGCACCAGCGCTTGCGGCGCGGCGATGACCTTGCTGCGGCATTGCAGGCCGAGGCGGGTTTGGGCCGGGGCTTCGAGCCGTTGGCCATCGGCTTGGTGGCGGCCGGCCAGGCCAGCGGCGACATGCCCGGCGCGCTGGCGCGGCTGGCACGGCTCTATGAACGGCGCCAGCGTAATCAGGCGGCGCTGCAATCGGCTTTGCTCTATCCGGCAATCCTGCTGTTTGTCACCCTGCTGGTGCTGGCGCTGCTGCTCAGTTTTGTGATTCCGCAATTTGAACTGATGTTCCGCGATGCACGCCACGATCTGCCTTTGGTGACCAGGCTGGTCTTCGGCATCGCGGAAGGCTTGGGCCGGGCGTTGTGGCTGCTGGCTGTGCTGGCCCTGCCGATCTGGCTGCTTTTGCGCCGCCGGCTGCAAGCCGGCGATGCACTGGCAGAATCCTGGCGCCTGCGCCTGGATGCGCTGTGGCTGCGGCTGCCGCTGCTGGGTGATCTGCTGCGTGGCCTGGAAAGTGAGCGGCTCGGCTTTGTGCTGGCCAGTCTGTTGTCGGCTGGTGTCGCCCTGCCGGACGCGCTGCGCTTCACCGCTGATACGCTGCGCAATGCGGTATTTGCAGCAGCCTTGCGCCTGGCGGCATTGAAATTGCGCCAGGGCAGCCGCCTGGCCGATGCATTGCCGGCGGGCGATCTGCTGCCGCCGCTGCTGCGCCGCCTGATCGTGCTGGGCGAGGCCGGCTCAAACCTGCCGGCGATGATGCTGAAGGCGGCGGCGTTGCATGAACAGGAAAGCGAAAGCCGCATGCGGCGCCTGATTGCGCTGATCGAGCCGGCCCTGGTGGTGGTGCTGGGCGGCATCATCGCGGTTACGCTGGTGGCGGTGCTGTCGGCGATTGTCGATCTCAACCGCCTGCCGTTATAATCCGCCCATGCGCAAGCGAGTCCAAGCCGGTTTCACCCTGATCGAATTGCTGGTCGTGCTGGCTATCCTGGCCCTGCTGGCCGGCCTGGTGGCGCCGCAGGTGGTGCGTTATCTCGGCACCGCCAAATCGGAAACCGCGCGGTTGCAGATTCAGATGCTGGTCTCGGCGCTGGAAATGTATCGCCTGGATGCCGGGCGCTATCCGGCCCAGGCCGAAGGGCTGCGGGCGCTGGTGGAAAAGCCGGCTGCGGCGGCACGCTGGAACGGGCCGTATCTGCGCGGTGCCGGCCTGCCGAATGATCCCTGGGATCGGCCCTATCTGTATCGCCAGCCGGGCCGCAATGGCGCCGATTTTGAGATTGTGTCGCTGGGCGCCGATGGCCAGCCCGGCGGCAGCGGCGAGGCCGCCGATGTCAGCAATATCGCGGCGAAATAACGCCGGCTTCACCCTGATCGAACTGGTGCTGGTGCTTGGCCTGATCGCCGGCGCCGCCTTGCTGCTCTGGCCGCTGGCGCTGCGCCTGCTGCCGCAGGCCGGCTTGCAGCGTAATGCCGAGGCGGTGGCGGCGCAACTGAACGGCGCCCGCATGGCGGCGATGCGGCAGAACCGTGTGCTGCGCCTCGGCCCGGCTGATTTCAGCCTGCCGCCCGGCTTTCGCCTGGTATTGCCGCCTGGCGGCGTGGATTTTGCGCCGGATGGTTTTTCTGCCGGCGCCCGCCTGCTGTTGCAGGATGCCGATGGCGCCAGCATCACCCTGCTGGTGGAGCCGGTGACCGGCCGGGTGCGACTGCCATGAAGCAGAAGGCCGGCTTCAGCCTGCTGGAAGTGCTGGTTGCCTTGGCTGCCGTGGCCTTGGTGCTGGCGGTGGCGTTGCCGCAGATGCGACTGACACTCAGCGCGGCGCGTCAGGCCGAGCGCCAGTCGCTGGCTTTGCTGGTGGCGGAAAGCAAACTGGCGGAACTGGCCTTGCAGCCGGCCTTGGCGCCGTTTGAGGCCAGCGGCGAGGCCGAGGCCGGGCTGCTCTGGCAGGCCAGCATCCAGCCGGCGGATGACGTTGGCAAGCTTGGCCTCAGCCTGTGGCGCCTCAGTGTGCAGGTGCGTGATCGTAGCGGTGAAACCCGGCTCGATCTTGCCACCCTGCGTCTGGCCGAGGCCGGGCAATGAAACCACGCCGCAGGCCGCAGGCCGGCTTCACCCTGGTGGAATTGCTGGTGGCGCTGGCGCTCACCGCCCTGGCCGCCCTGCTGGTGGCTGCGGCCTTACGCGCCGGCACGCTGGCGCTGGAGCGGGTGACACAGCACCAGCAGCGCACGGCAGCCTTGCGTGAAACCGCGCATCTGTTCCGCCGCCTGTTGCAGGCGGTGCCGCCGGTGGGGCAATACGAACGCGGCCGGCTCTTGCTGTTTTTCAGCGGTGCGGCCGATAGCCTGGAACTGCCGCTGGAAACCGCGCGTGGCCTGGAACGGGCGCGGTTTTATCTTGATGCCGGCAGTCTGCGCATGGCCTTGCTGCCGCCGCCCTTTCCGTTGCCAGGTGCAACTGTAGCGCCGCTGCCGCCGGTGGTGTTGCTGGAGGATGTGGCGGCTTTGCGCTTCGGCTATTTTGATGGCCGGGCTTGGCAGCCGGCATGGCAACTCGCCGAAAAACTGCCGCAGGCGGTGCGGATCGAGATGGTGCGGCAGCATGGCGAAGTCTGGCCGGCGCAGATTGTCGAGATCGCGACGGCGCCGAAATGAAGCCTGCCAAACATAAACTAGCCAGGCAGCAGGGCTTTGCCCTGGTGGTGGTGCTGGCCGGCCTGGCCTTGCTGGCCGGTGCGCTGGCCTTGCTGGCACAACGCGGTGTGGCCGAATCCCATGGTACTGCCAATCTGCTGCTGCGCGCGCGCCAGATCCAGGCGGCGGATGCCGGCCTTGCCATCGCCTTGCAGGCTGTGCTGCGCGAAACATCGGTGCCGGCTGAGGCCACGTTCGACGATATGCGGCTGGGCCTGCGGGTTGGCGATGTGGCGCAGCTTGTGGATGTCAACGCGCCGGCTGCTGCCGAAAAGCTGTTGCCGCTGCTGCGCCAGAACGGCGTGGATGCGGCTGCGGCGCAAACCTTGCTGGCGGTGTTGGCCGATTGGATCGATGCCGATGACCGGGCGCGGCCGCAGGGCGCCGAAGCGGCGGCCTATCGCGCTGCCGGCCTGGGCTATGGCCCGCGTAACGGACCACTGGAAAGCCTGGCCGAATTGCCATTGCTGCTCGGTTTTCCGACCGAGCTTTATCCACGCCTGCTGCCCTATCTGACGGTGTATAACGCCGCTGCGGGGGCGGTGCTGGTGGTGGATGTGGCGGTGGGCGCGCCCGGCGAGGCCGGCATCTTTCTGCGCCGCAGCTTGGTGGCGTTGCAGCCGACCGGGCGCCGCAACTGGCAATTGCTGGCGCAATACGACCTGCCCGAATAGTTGCCCGCATCCTGCCGGGGCGATAGCCTGCGCTGGGATTTGGGGGAATGTTTTTTATGGCGATGGGGCGCACAGCCACGCTCGCAGATATACCGGCGGCCTTGCGCAGCCTGGGTGCGGCTTTGCCGGCGCCGTTGCGTCGGCTATGCGGTTTTGAGCCGCAGCGCCTGCTGCTTGATCTGGCCGGCGAGCGTATCGTGGCGCAGTTTTTTGATGGCCACCGTGCCGGCTCACGCCAGGTTTTGGCGCTTGATGAGGCGGCGGCGGATTTGCGCAGCCTGGCCGCCCGGCCATTGGATGAAATTGTGCTGCGGCTTGGTGATGATGCCGTGCTGAGCAAGGAATTGACCTTGCCCAATGCAGCGGCGCGTGCGCTGCCGGCTTTGCTGCCGTTTGAACTGGAACGGCTGGCGCCGCTGCCGCTGGATCAGCTTTGCCATGGCCATGTGCTGCTGGCCGCCGGCCGGCCAGGCTTGCGGGTTTTGGTGCAGATGGCGCCCCGGGCTGCTGTTGCAGCCGTGTTGCAACGGCTTGCCGGGTTTGGCCTGCGCCCGGATCGGGTGATCGGCCCCGGCGAGGCGGTGCTTTTCACCCGGCTGAACCTGCTGCCCGGCGCTGCCCGCGCTGCTGATTTACGCCCGATCCCACCGCGCCGGCTGGCCAACCGCGCCGCCTGGATTCTGGCAGTTCTGGCTTTGGCGGCGGCGCTGGCCTCGCCATTTCTGCATCTGGCTTGGCAAAGCCGGCAAGTGCAGGCCGAGATCGCGGCTTTACGCGCGCAACAGGCCGCGCGGCAGGCCACCGAACCTCTGCGTGGGCTGCAAGCTGCGGCGGCCCAACGGCTGCAAAAGCTGCAAGCCTTGCAGGCAGCGCGGCCGGCTGCCGTGCTGGTGCTGGAGGCATTGACCCGCGCTCTGCCGGATGATGCCTGGCTGACGCAGCTCAATCTTGCTGATGGGCAGATCGAGATTGTTGGCCAGGCGCGCGCCGCCACCGCCCTGGTGCCGCTGCTGGAAGCCATGCCGATGCTGGCCGGCGTGCGTTTTCTGACCCCGGTGACCCGCGATGCCGCCTCGGGCCGCGAACGCTTCCATTTTGCCTTGCTGCTGAAGCCTGCCGGGGGGGCGCCATGAACCGCCTGCTGCCCAGCCTGATCCTGCTCGGCCTGGTCTTTGCCTTCGGTTTGGTAGCACAGCTTGGTTTTGGGCAATACCGCCTGCTGGCCGCGGAACTGGAAGCTTTGCGCCTGGAAGCGGCCTTGCTGCGGCGTGAGGAGCAGCAGCCGGCTTCGCCGGCCGCGAGCGATCCGGCGCTGCTGGTGCGCGGTGCCAGCGAGGCGCTGGCTCAGGCCGGTTTACTTGATTTCATCAAAAGCGTGGTGGAAGGCGCTGGCGGCCAGGTGGTGGCGTTGCAGCCCCGGCCGGTAACCGGCGTTGCAGATGAGGGCGCCGTGCTGCTGCGGGCGCAGTTCAATGCCGATTCTGCCGGTTTGCAGGGCGCGTTGCATGCCATCGAAGCCAGCAAGCCGGCTTTGCTGGTGGAAGGGCTGTTGCTGCGTCAGGCCGGCAAGCCGGCAGATGGCGCGGCGATGCGGCTGGATGCCACGCTTGATCTGCGTGCCTATCGGTATCCCGAATGAGCGAAACCCGCACTGCCATGCTGCCTGTGCCGCGCCGGGCGCCATTGCGGCCTTTTCCGCTCTTGCTGGCGACATTCTGCCTGGCGCTGGCGGCCTGGCCCTGGCTGATGCCAAGAACGGATTTGCCGGCCAGCATAAAAACACCACCAGCCGAGGCGCCGGTGGCATTGCCCCTGCCGCCGCTGGATAGCCTGCGCCAAACCGTGCAGCGGCCCTTGTTTGAAAGCCTGCGCCAGCCGGCCGCCAAGCCAGCTATGGCGCCGCCGCAGGATGGCGCGCCGCTGGTGCTGGGGCGTTATCGCCTGCTCGGCATTGTCGGCAGCGGCGGGCGCCGCTCGGCTTTGCTGGCGCCGCTGGCCGGTGGTGCCAGCCGCCTGCTGGCGGCGGGCGATATGCTGGAGGATTGGCGCATAACGCAGGTGGGCGAGGCTGATCTCAGCCTGATGCGCGGCAGCGAAAGCCAGACCGTGGCGTTGCGCCATGCCAGATAGCCGCCAGAAAAGAAAATTGTGCCATGTCAGGGATTCCGCTTAAGGTGCCGAGCATGTTGATCCACCGCCCCCGTTTCCGTGCCTTTATTGCCACCATGCTGCTGCTGGCCGGCCTGGCCGGCTGCACTGTCGAGCAGCAACAGCAGCCCGCCAGCCAGCCGCGCCTGCCGCCGCAGGCAGCGGCGCAGAATGATCGGGTTTCCGGCCCGGTGCGCCCAGCCAATCCGGGGCAGCAGGCCGGCAAGATCGCCGAGGTGTATCGTGGCGCCGGCACGCAGAGCCAGGTGACCACTTTGGGCGGGCGTGGGCCGGCAGCCGTGGCGCCCAGGCCAGCCGGCGATATCACGCTGAATTTTGAGGATGCCGATGTGCGCGAGGTGGCGCAGGTGGTGCTGCGCGACCTGCTGCGGCTGACCTACACCATTGATCCGGATGTGCAGGGCCGGGTGACATTCCGCACCGCCAATCCGCTCACCCGCGAGCAATTGCTGCCGGCTTTGGAAAGCCTGCTGCGCGCCAATGATCTGGCGCTGAGTGCGGCCGGCGGTGTCTACCGCGTCAGCCGCGCCGGTGTGGTGGCATCCGGCAGCGGGTTATCCGCGCCGCGCGCGCCAAGCAGTGCAGGCGGCAGCGGCACGGTGCGGGTTTTCCCGCTGCGTTTTGTTTCGGCCGATGAAATGGGCAAAATCCTCAAGCCGGTGGTGGGCGAAAGCCGTGTGCTGCTCACCGATGCGGCGCGCTCGCTGGTGGTGGTGCAGGGCTCGGCCAATGAGCTCAGGCTGGCGGCAGAAACGATCCAGGTCTTCGATATCGACCAGTTGATCGGCCAGACCGTGTTGCTGGAAAGCCTGCTCAATGCCGATGCCGGCACGCTGGCGCTGGAACTGGAAAACCTGTTCCAGAGCGGCAAATCCGGCATGCTGGACGGCGCTGTGCGCATCATTCCGATCGAGCGTATGAATGCCATCATGGTGATCACGGCGCAGCCGCGTTACATCGAGGAAGCGCGCAACTGGATCGCCCGGCTTGATCGCACCCGCAATGCCGCGCAGCGCCGCCTGTTTGTGTATTACATGCAGAATGGCAAGGCGGCTTCGGTGGCGCGCACCCTGCGCGGCATCTATGGCCTGGGTGATGGCGGTGGCAATGCCGCGCCGGCACGCGGCCAGTCTCTTGGTAGCCAGTCGCTGTCCACCGGCAATGCCGCGCTGGGCCGGTCGGCAATGTCGGCACCGGCGCTCACGGCGCGCGGCCAGCCGAATGATCCAAGCGGCCTGCTGGGCCAGGTGCGAAACGCCCAATCGGCAGCGCCGGGTGAGGGCGAAGCCGGGGTGCGGATTTTTGCCGATGAAGCCAATAACGCCATTCTGGCGCTGGCGACGCCGAGCGAATACCAGTCCATCGAGGAAACGCTATCAAAGCTTGATCTGGTGCCGTTGCAGGTGCTGATCGAGGCCAGCATCGTGGAAGTGGCGCTGAACGACACACTGCGCTTCGGCGTGCAATATTATCTCAACGGCGATCCGTTCAACGAATCGACCGGCGTGGCCGGCGTGCTGAATGCTGTCACGCGGCCAGCCTTGCCGGGCGGCTTGGTTTCGGCGCTGGATGCAGCCGGCGCCAATGCCGGCGGCTTTTCGTTGTTCCTCACCCGGGGCGGCACGCCGCGCGTGGTGCTGGATGCGCTGTCGTCGATCACCGAACTCAACATGATCTCGTCGCCTTCGCTGCTGGTGCTGGATAACCAGGTGGCGCGGCTCCAGGTGGGCAGCGCGGTGCCGATCATCACCCAGTCGGTGGTGGCAGCGCCCAGCGGCAGCGTCACACCCACCGGCAATTCCACCAATATCGCCAATGCCATCGATTACCGCGATACCGGCGTGATGCTGGAAGTGGTGCCACGGGTGAATGCGTCCGGCCTGGTAACGCTGGAAATCGCCCAGGAAGTCAGCGATGTGAGCCAGCCGGTTGCCGGCGCCACGATCCAGTCGCCCACCATCAACCAGCGCCGCATCGTTTCCACCGTGGCCGTATCCAGCGGTGAAACCGTGGTGCTGGGTGGCCTGATCCGCGATGGCCAGAGCGTCACCGACCGTGGCCTGCCCGGGCTGCACAGCCTGCCGATCATCGGCCCGCTTTTTGGCACCAAGGGTAATGCCTCCAGCCGCACCGAACTGATGGTGATGCTCACCCCCAAGGTGATCCGCAACCAGCGTGAAGCGCGCGATGCCAGCCAGGATTTGCAGCGCAAATTCCAGGCGGTGCTGACCCTGATGGGCCGTGGCATCAACCCGGCGCCGCGTAACCCGCAGAATGTGTTTGCCGACTAATCTAATTCAGGTTGCAAGATTGTTTCAGTGAGTAGCGAGAGGTTGTTGCTGCGGCTAATCTCGCCGCCATGCAGGCCACACTCGACATTTCTCCGCTGGAAGGCGGCTCGGCAACTTGCCGGCTGAGCGAGGATGTATTCTCGGCGCCGGCGCGCACGGTGATTGCCCAGGCGGCGCGCAATTGGCTTGATCGGCGCCGCCTCACGGCGCTGGAATTGACCCATCATGCCGCGCATGGCCGCGCCCTGGCCGATGATGGCACGCATTACGCCAATATGGTGCAGCGCGTGGCTGTGGTGCAGGTGCGCGGCAGCCAGCGCGGTGTTGGCGAGCGGGTGAAGGAACTCTACGATCTGGTGGATCAGGCCGGCCAGTTGCTGCGCCGGGCCGAACAGGCTTTGCCGGCCGATCTGGCGGCGCCGCATGCGGCGGCATTGGCGGCACATTGGCAGGCAGGCCGGCAGTTTCCGGCCATGGTGGCGCTGGCCGGCTGGCTGGCACCGCTGGCCGATTGGCCGGCCAAGGCCGGCCTGTGCCTTGATCTGCTGAGCGATGAAACCCCGGCGGCGCCGTTGCTGGATGCCCTGCTGGCGGAAATCCTGCAAGCCGATGCGGCTTTGCCGGCTTTGTTTGGCGCCGTGCCCAATATGGGCGCGCGGCTGGAGCAATTTCTGGCGCTGCTCTCGGGCCAGGCATTGCCGCTTTTCGCCGCACCCGATGCCGAAACCCTGGCGGTGCCGACGGCGGGGCTGGAACGCCGCCTGGCCAGCATGCTGGCGCGCCATGAAATGCCGCGTTTCCGCGCCGGCCTGGCGGATCGTTTCCGTCAATTGCTGGCCGCCAATGGTGGACTGGATGATAACGAACCGCCGAATGAACTGACCGCCCTGCGCAGCCTGCGCAAGGCCATGGCGCCGCTGCCGGCATTGGCACAGGAAGAAGCGGTGCGTGCGGCGCTGAACCGGCGCTATGCCCGGCTTTCAACCCCGGAGGCAATCATCGCGCTGTTTGAGCCGGCGCCGGGCTGGGGCCTGCGCGTCGCCGAGGCGTTCCGGCTGCATGAGGAACTGGAAGACGGCACGGCGCGGCAGAATGCGATGAAATACATCGCCTATGCCTTTGACCACCGCGATTTCCTGCGTGATTTTGCCCCCGCCGGCGCGGATCGCGGCAAACTGGCCACGGCTCTCCGCAGCATGGTGAACCGCTCCAGCGCCGCGCCGCATCGCAAGGAAGTGTTCAACCGCGCCCTGGCCGGCCTGGGCGCCGCCGTGGATGCCGCCGCCGAAGCCGAACGTCGCCGCATGGTGCGCAGCCAGGCCGGGCCGGAAGACAAGGTGACCTATAACGGCCGGCATTATGCCCTGCGCAACTGGAGTCCGCTCGGCCTGGTTTTTGGCCCGGTGCCGCAGCCGCCGGCACCGGAACAGCCCTGCCAGGTGCATGTGCGTATCCGCAATCCGGTGCTGACGGTGAATTTTGAGGCCGATGCCACGGTGGCGCGGGTGGACGATGGCGGCACCGTGGCCGTGCGCTACCGCTGCCGCGACAAATCCGCCGAGCGCAAGATCAAGGAATATTTCGGCCTGTGATGGTTCAGGCCGCCAGGGCTCGGCGCCGGTCCTCCACCACGCGGTCGGCCAGTTTGCCGCTTAGTTCCTGCAAATGGTCGAAATGCGCCTCGAAGCCGCCGACGCCCAGGGTGGCCGAGCGCAGTTCGGTGGCCAGGCCGGCCATCTCGGCTTCCGGCATGTGGCAGTCGATGATGTCCCAGCCCGGCCAGCCCTCGCGCGCCGCCATGCCCAGGATATGGCCGCGCCGGCTGGAAACGATCGCATGCACCTTGGCGGTGAAGCCATTCGGCACCACAAAGCACACCGCCTGGATCGGTTCCAGCAGCACCGGGCCGCAATTCGGCAGGCCTTCATGCACGGCCATGCCGCCGGCGGTGCGGAAAGCCTGGTCGCTGGAATCCACCGCATGCGACTGGCCGTCCAGCAGGCTGACCGCCACATCCACCACCGGAAAACCCAGCGGGCCACGTTGCAAAGCTTCGCGGATACCCTCATCCACCGCCGGGATGTAGTTTTTCGGAATAGCGCCGCCCACCACGCGGTTATGGAAGGCATAGCCGGCGCCGCGTGGCTGCGGATCGATATGCAGCTTCACATCGGCGAATTGGCCATGGCCGCCGCTCTGGCGCTTGAAGCGGGCATGATAGGGCGCGCCATGGCGGATTGTCTCACGATAGGCGGAAAGCGGCGCCGTGATGCGCACCGAAACATTGAAACGTTGCTGCAAACGCTCCACCGCCAGTTTGAGGTGGATTTCCCCCTGGCCCTTGAGCAGCAACTGCCCATAGGCGCCGCCATGCTCCAGGCTCAAGGCGCGGTCTTCCTCCAGCAGTTTATGCAAGGCGGCAGAAAGCTTCACTTCGTCCTTGCGGTCGGCCGGCGCCAGCGCCAGGGCCAGCACCGGTGCCGGCGCGGCGGGCCAGTCGGGTTGCGGCGCCGGGCGGCCATCGCTGCCGATCAGGTCGCCGGTATTGGCCTCCTCCAGCTTGGCGATGGCCGCCACCATGCCGGGTTCGGCCAGGGCCAGTTTCTGCATCTCGCTGCCCATCGGCCGCAGCAGGCCGGCAATGCGGCGGCCGTTCAGCGGCGCATTCTCGGCCAGGCTGCCAGACCAGATGCGGCATAATGAAAGTTTGCCGGTATGCGGCTGGTGCAGGGTCTTGAACACGCTGGCGCTGAAGCCGGCCGTTGCATCAAGCCCCAGCCGCGCCGCCGTCTGCGCCGGCTCGGGGGCTTCATGGCGCAAGGCTTTCAACAGCCGCTGCACGCCATTGCCATGTTCGGCCGAGCCGAAGAAAACCGGCACGATCAGATCCTGTTGCAGGTCGCGGGTCAGTTGCGCATAGATTTCGTCGGCCGGCGGGATGCGGTCTTCCAGCAATTGCTCCAGCAGCGCATCGTCAAAATCGGCAATGGTTTCCAGCAGGCCCTGGCGTGCCTCGGCCTCGCGCGGGCGCAGGCTTTCCGGCATGGCGATCAGGTCTGAGGGGGTATTCTCACGCCAGCGATAGGCGCGCTGGCTCACCAGATCAACATGGCCCAGCACCTGCTCGCCATCCCGGATCGGCACTTCGCGCAACACCAGCGGCCGCGCCGACACGGTTTGCAACGCCGTGAGCAGGTCGCGCATCAGCAGGTTGCTCTTGTCCATCTTGTTGACAAACAGCAGATGCGGAATGCGGCGCGCATCCAGGAAATGCAGCAAAGGCGCCAGGGTCACGGCGCGGGTTGGATCGGGTTCGGCCACCACCACGGCGATATCGGCCACCATCAGCGCGGCCATGGCATCCTGCGCCAGCTCCACCGAACCGGGGCAGTCGATCACGCTCCAGCTTTCGCCCAGGTATACGAAAGACGCGATATTTGGCTCGATAGTCATCTGCCGGCTGCGCGCTTCGGCCTGGTTGTCGCCCAGCGAAGTGCCGGCGGCAACACTGCCTTTGCGCGGGATCGCCCCTGCGGCGAAGAGCAGAGCTTCGAGCAATGATGTCTTGCCGGCGGTGTAGGGCCCCACCAGGGCGGCCACGCGCGGCTTGGCAAGCTGTTTGGCTACCATGCGCTTTCCTCCCGTTTTCAGATGCCAGAAATGCAGTCTGGGGAATACTCGACGCGGGTTTTTACCGGCCCGTCTGCAAACAGGATTCCACAATCCCGGGAAAGAGTCTCGGATAAAGGTTGTTGGTCCGCCTCGCCTGGGTATAGCTTTGCCGCAAAGCATTGAAATATGGAGGAAACAAAGATGGCTGTGCGCGTGGAAAAACAGGGTCCGGTCACCACGGTGATCCTCAGTCGGCCGGAAGCGCGCAATGCGGTGGACAAGCCGCATGCCGATGCCCTGCGCCAGGCTTTCAAGGACTTTGATGCCGATGCCACGGCGCGGGTGGCGGTGCTGTGGGGCGAAGGTGGCAATTTCTGCGCCGGGGCCGATCTCAAGGCGGTGGCCGATGGTGAACGCCGCAACGATGCCTCGCCGGAAAGCGAAGGCCCGATGGGGCCGACGCGGCTGTTCATGTCAAAGCCGGTGATCGCGGCGGTAGCCGGCTTTGCCGTGGCCGGCGGGCTGGAACTGGCCTGCTGGTGTGATCTGCGTGTGGTGGAGGCGGATGCCACATTCGGCGTGTTCTGCCGCCGCTGGGGCGTGCCGCTGATTGATGGCGGCACGGTGCGGCTGCCGCGCCTGATCGGCCATAGCCGGGCGCTGGACATGATCCTTACCGGCCGCCCGGTGCCGGCCGATGAAGCCTTGCAGATGGGGCTGGCAAATCGTGTGGTGCCGGCCGGCACGGCTCGGCAAGAAGCTGAGGCGATGGCCGCCGAGATCGCCAAATTCCCGCAGGCCTGCATGATTGCCGACCGGCTGTCGAGCTATGAGCAATGGACCCTGTCGCTGGATTCCGCGTTGCATGGCGAGGCCGAAAGCGGCTGGCCGATCATCGAGGCCGAGGCCATCACCGGCGCGGCGCGGTTCCGCGATGGTGCCGGCCGCCATGGCGATTTCAGCAAGATATGACCAGTTAGGCCGGGCGCAGTTTTAGCATTTTTTTGATCACGGTCGGCACGGCGGCCTGTTCGGGCGTCAGCCACAGGCCATCCAACTGCCCGGCCTGCGGTGCGCTGAGTGTTGCCGCCACGGCCTGGATGCGCAGCGTGAAATGCGTGAAGACATGCTCGGCGCTGCCCGGGCAGGGTTGCCAGTCGAGCGCCAGCGGGGCATGCGGCAGCGCTTCGGCTAGCGGCCATGCGTCGTCGCGCCAGGTGGTGCTCGGCACTTCCAGCATGCCGCCCAGCAGGCCCTTTTGCGGCCGGCGGCGGAAATACAATGTGCCATCCGGCTGGTGCAGCAGGAACGCAATGGTGTGCCGCACCGGGCGCAGCGGCTTGGGCGCCTTGGCCGGCAGGCTGGTCGCGATACCCTGTTCGGCGGCAGCGCAGATTTTGTGCAGCGGACAAGCCGGGCAATCCGGTTGGCCGGGTGAGCAGAGCGTAGCGCCCAGATCCATCATCGCCTGGGCGTAATCGCCGGGCCGCTGCCGTGGCGTGGCTGCGGCAGCCAAGGCCCTGAGTTGCGGCTTGCTGCCGGGCAAGGGTTCACGCACCGCAAATAGCCGCGCCAGTACACGCTCCACATTGCCATCCAGCACGGCAGCAGGCTGGTCGAAGGCAATGGCGGCGATGGCAGCCGCCGTATAGGGGCCGATGCCCGGCAGCACACGCAACCCGTCCTCGGTATCGGGGAACACGCCGCCGTAGTCAGCCGCCACGACGCCCGCGCATTTGTGTAAGTTCCGCGCCCGGGCGTAATAACCCAACTCAGCCCAGGCGGCCATGACATCGGCCACGGGCGCGGCAGCCAGATCCTTCACGGTTGGCCAGCGATTAAGAAAATTCTCGTAATAGGGTTTGACCGCCGTGACGGTGGTTTGCTGCAGCATGATTTCGGACAGCCACACGGCGTAGG
>DLGP01000128.1 GCA_002482765.1 Alphaproteobacteria bacterium UBA7691 | reverse complement strand
CAACATCTTCCGCTTCACCCAGGCCGGTTCGGAAATGTCGGCTCTGCTTGGCCGTATTCCTTCGGCGGTGGGCTACCAGCCGACTCTGTCCACCGATATGGGCCAGTTGCAGGAGCGCATCACTTCCACCAACAAGGGTTCGATCACCTCGGTGCAGGCGATTTACGTGCCGGCCGACGACTTGACCGACCCGGCGCCGGCCACCTCGTTCGCCCATTTGGACGCCACCACGGTGTTGAGCCGCCAGATCGCCGAACTTGGCATCTATCCGGCGGTGGATCCGCTCGACTCGACCTCGCGCATCCTTGATCCGCGCATCGTCGGCGACGAGCATTACCAGGTTGCCCGCCAGGTGCAGAACATCCTGCAGAGCTACAAGTCGTTGCAGGATATCATCGCCATCCTCGGCATGGACGAATTGTCGGAAGAGGACAAGCTGGTGGTGGCGCGCGCCCGCAAGATCCAGCGTTTCCTGAGCCAGCCCTTCGACGTGGCGCAGGTGTTCACCGGCTTCCCTGGTGTGCAGGTGCCGCTGGCCGAAACCATTCGCGGCTTCAAGGAAATTGTTGAAGGCAAGCACGATCATCTGCCGGAATCGGCTTTCTACATGGTCGGCACCATCGACGAAGCCATCGCCAAGGCGAAGAAGATGGCGGCCGAGGCGGCCTGAGCCGTTCCGGCAGCATCACAGCCACGGTAGGTAGAGGAGTAACGCAGCATGGCCGAGACCTTCGGGTTCGAGCTGGTTTCGCCCGAGAAGCTTCTGCTCTCGGTTGATGCCGAAATGGTCACCGTGCCGGGTGATGCGGGCGATATGGGCATCCTGCCGGGCCATGCCCCGGTGATCTCGTCGCTGCGCCTCGGTGTGATCGAAGTGACCAAGGCCGGTGGCGGCGAGGAGCGTATCTTCGTGGCCGGCGGCTTTGCCGAGATGTCGAATAACAAGCTCACCGTGCTGGCCGAAGAGGCCATGCCGGTGGCCGATCTGAAGCGCGACAAGCTGGAAGCCAAGCTGAAGGATGCGCGCGAAGACCTGGCCGATGCCAAGCAGGATCACGCCAAGGCCCGTGCCCAGGCCGAGATCGACAAATACACCGCCATGCTTGAGGCGGCGGCGTAAGTTTCGCCGGATAAAACTACCAAACGGCGCGGTTCATCCCGCGCCGTTTTTTATTTATGCGAGCAAAAGTCGAGTTAACCCTGCTGTATTATCTGGTAAATTAGTGCCAACGAATCGGGAGCTTCAAGCAATGACCACAAGCGGGCATGTAAAAGTTTCTTGCCAAGTAAAGCCGGGTATTTTTAGCTCAGAATCTGCGGTCGAGCTGAAATCAAAGGCGGGAGAAAGCTTCTCCCTTTTTGTCGACAAGAAACTTGTCCACCAGGATGGTAAACGGGACTTTGTGTCGTTGAATTTGATTCAGAAGACAAAAGACACTGCGACAGTGCTGCTGCCAAGTGAACCCTTCGAGGCTGGATCAAGGTGGCTTGATGTTCCTGCTAGTGCGATTTTGAAATGATCCTAAGCAACGCAAACATCTTAAATGCAGTTAAAATGAAAAGGCTCTTTATTGAGCCTTTGGATGGACAAGACGCTTCTAAATCCCCTTTCAACACCAGTGCAATCGATCTCAGATTGGGGAATGAAATTGCTGTCCCCAAAAATGAAAATGCCCCTCTGCAATTGGATTTGAGTAAGCCAGGCATTCCTCAGCTACTGCACCAATATTCTGAAACGAAAATTATTACCGAGGATCAACCTTACACTTTGAAGAAAGGTGTTTTTGTGCTGGCGCAAACAATGGAGCGCGTGGCGTTCCCGCTGCACAGAAAAGGCACTTGTTATAGTGCGAGGGTTGAAGGCCGGAGTTCTTTGGCTCGATGCGGAATATTGGTGCATTTTACGGCGCCGACCATTCATGCGGGCTTTGAAGGCAAGATCACACTTGAAATTATCAACCTTGGGCCATTTGATTTTCTCCTAAAGCCAGAGATGAAAATTTGCCAGCTCATTATAGAAGAGGTTAAAGGGCGGCCATTCGATGCCCCAAATCAGTTTAAAGGGCAGACGAAACCCGCCGGGATTAAGGTGTAAATTTTAGATAAGGCCATTAACGCCGGATGATGGTTGTCTCGCTCGGGCGCCGTATTTCCCAGCCCAGTCGCTCCAGTTCCGGCACGCTGCTCTGCTCCTGCTCGTAGCCGACGCAGAGATAGGCCACCAGGCGCCACGGGCTGGGCAGGTCCAGGTCGCTGCGCACTTGTTCGGGGTCGAGGATCGAGACCCAGCCGCAGCCCAGATTGGCGGCGCGGGCGGCGAGCCAGAATCCATGCACCGCCATCACCACGGAATATTCCAGCATTTCCGGCATGCTCTGGCGCCCCAGTCCATGGCCTTGTGTGGTGCCGGCATCGCAGAACACCGCCAGATGCACCGGCGCTTCGCGCAGGCCGGCCAGTTTCAGGCTGGCATAAAGTCGGGCGCGATCACCCGCATAGGCTGACAGCGCCCGGGCGTTGGCAGCTTCAAAATTCTGTATCACCAGGGCACGTTTGTCGGGGCTTTGCACCAGCACAAAACGCCAGGGCTGGCTGTTGCCGACGCTGGGCGCCAGGGCGGCCATGTCGATCAGTTCCGGCAGCAGGCCGGGCGGCAGCGGATCGCTGCGAAAATGCCGCACATCACGCCGCCATTGCAGCAGGTCGGCGAAACGATCCCGGAAGCCGGGATCGAAGCTGGGGGGATCGGCTGGCGGCGAAGTGATAACGGGCGGCTCTGTTGGCATGCGGGCCTCGGTTGGGCCGCCCGTTATGTCCCTATAGGCGGGGCAGTGCAACAGCCTCAGAGGGCTGCGCCGCTGGGCTGCTGGATGGCCGAGAGCAGCCATTTGCCGCTGCTGCCGGCGCGCAGGAAGGTCCACACTTCGATGCTTTCGCTGCGCTGCTCGCGGCTGCCTTCCACCACGCTGCCATCGGCGCGGTTGAGGGTGTAATCCAGCGCACTCCAGCGCATCGCCACGGTGGCGTAATCCACCCCATCCTCGCGCCAGGCTTCGGCCAGATCGCCCTGTTCCAGCACCACATCCTCGATCTGGTTGCTCTGGCCCAGGCTGGTCAATTCGGCCAGGTCACGCGACAGGAAGCTGGCCATTTCCGGGGTGCAATATTCGGTCAGTGCCACCACATCGGCCTTGCTCCAGGCGGCCTGAACATCCTTGAGGCTTTGTTCAAAAGCCTGATAGTCGGCCTCGCCGATGCCCACGCCGTCGCTATTGTCAGCCATGGCGGCATTGCCGGCAGGGGAACCCGCGCCGGGGATGTCGTAGCGCTGGCCATCGCCGGCTTCACGCGCCAGCGGTGCCGGCTCGTAGCTGGCGGGGGCGGGAGCGCCGCCGGCCATCGCCGGGCGGCCGGGCTGCATGCCGGCCTGGGCTGCCGAGCGGCGACGGAAGAAACTGATGGCCAGCCAGGCCAGGCCGCCGATCAGCAAAACTTGCAGCAGCAGGCCGAACATGCCGGCGGCGCCCATGCCGCCCGCACCGAACAGGCCGCTGCCAAACAGCAGGCCGATCAGGCCGGCGCCAAGCAGGCCGCCCATCAGGCCGCTCATGAAGGGTGAACGACCGGCGGCGGCTGGCGCGGCGGCGGCCGACTGGCCGGCACGTGGCGCGGCTGCCTGGCTGGTGCTGCCGGCTGCTGGCGGCGGGGTGACGCTGCGCTGCACCGGGGCGGCCGAAGGTGCGGTCTGGGTCGGCGGCGCTGCCTGATAGGTGCGGCTGCCGCGGCTGCCCATGCTGCCGCCGGAACGGCCGGCCTTGGCTTCCACCAGGGCGGGCAGCACGGTCAGCATCAGGCCCAGCCCGATGATGCCAAGTAGCTTGAATTTACGCATGAGCAACATCTCTCCCCGTTATCGCTTCGCCTGATCATAACGCAGGTGGCAGCAAAGGTTATGGAATATTTATGTAGGATGCGGGGGGCGGGGCGCAAGCCCCGTCCCGCCGTTTCGGCATTATTCCGTCCTGTTGCCGCCGGGCCGATAGATTTCACCGCCGCCATGTGCCGGATCGCGGAATTCCGCCGCCTTTGCCGCCATGCCGGCCTGGCGGATTTCCTGGCTGATCTGCATCGAGCAGAATTTTGGCCCGCACATCGAGCAGAAATGC
>DLGP01000050.1 GCA_002482765.1 Alphaproteobacteria bacterium UBA7691 | reverse complement strand
CGGCGGGATCGCCACGCAGACGCCAGCGGAAAAGATGTTGCGGAAGGTTGGGTTGCGCTGGTGTTCGTCAATGAGGATGAAACCGCGCGGATTGCTCAGGCCTTCAATGCCACGCACGGCATCGACGCCGGTGAAGGCCGGCAGCAACATGGAATAGGCGAACGGCAATTCGTGCGATTGGATGACGACACCCTTGCCGTCGACTTCGTCGACCTTGACCGTGCCGGCCTCCACCGCGGTCACGCGGGCATTGGTGATCCATTTGATATGGCGCTGGCGCAGTTCCGATTCGAGCAGGCTCTTGGAATCGCCAACGCCACCGAGGCCCATGTGGCCGATGTAGGGTTCTGCGGTCACATAGGTCATCGGCACGCGATCGCGCAGCTTGCGCTTGCGCAGGTCGGCATCGAGGATCATGGCGAACTCATAGGCCGGGCCATAACAACTGGCACCCTGCACCGCGCCGACGACGATCGGGCCGGGCTTTTTCAGGAACTCCTGGTAGGCCAGCCAGGCGCTTTCCGCATGCGCGCCGGTGCACACCGAGTGCGTGAAGCCGGTCGTCGGTCCCAGGCCGGGAACTTCGTCGAAGGCCAGGCGCGGCCCGGTGGTGATGACCAGGAAGTCGTAATCAAGGACGCGGCCATCGGACAGGCGCACCCGATTTTCCTCCGGCAAGACCTTTTCCGCCGTGGCGTGGATGAATTCGATGGCATGCCTTGCCAGCGCCGGAGCGGCGTCGATGCGGATATCGGCCGGCTTGCGCCAGCCAATCGCCAGCCACGGATTGGACGGTGTGAAGTTGAACTGCGGGCTGTCGCCGACCACCGTGATCGGATGATTCTTGCCGAGCGCCGCCCGAATCTCGTAGGCGGCGGCCATGCCACCCAGACCCGCACCCAGAACAAGGATCCTCGCCATGATCGTCCCTCCACCGTTGCCTGAATCGAGGGTGCGCCGATGCCAGGGTGGGCACCGTGACTTGCGTCAAAGTGATTCTAATTAAGCATTTGCTAATATACAAGCCCCTAAATTAGAATCCTTGGAAAGCGCGCCGCACAAGCAACCCGCGCCAACGCCCGGAGGCCCGACAGCCATGATGGATCCACTTGCCTTGGTGGCCATGCAACAAAGCGCCGATGAAGCCGCGCGCCTGCTGAAGACCCTGGCCAATGCACAGCGCCTGCGCGTGCTGTGCCTGCTGGTCGGCGGCGAAATGAGCGTGCGGCAGATCAACGAGGAACTGCCCGACCTGAGCCAGTCGGCGCTGTCCCAGCATCTGGCCAGGCTGCGCGACGAAGGCATGGTCAGCACCCGGCGCGAGTCGCAGACCATCTGGTACTGCCTGGTCGATGGCCCCGCCCAGGGTGTCATCGCGACCCTCTATGGAATCTATTGCCAACCCGCAGCGAGTTAGAAATGCAGCCCGTGCCGGTGCTGGCATGCTTGCAGTCGGCTTTCGAAGGGCAAAATGTCGCAGCGTCCGCCGCAGCCGACGCTGGCCCGCGGAAAGTGCGTTCGGCCTGATCCCGGTCAAGCTGCAGATGCGAATCGTTCGCGATAATATCGGCGAGCGGTACTTCGGTCAGACGATGCATCCGCGCTTTTCCAGGCTCAGCGGAGCACATCGATGATTGCAGAATCCCTTTCCCCGCGCTTTCCCAATGCGCGCACGATCCAGGCGGAGAACGTCAATATCGGCTTCATCCTCGAATTCTCCTCGCACGACGAGGCGAGCTCGCGCCTTGCCGACCTGCCGGCCCTGCTGGCCAGCGCGCCGCATCGGATGATGTTCTTTGCCGGGGCCTCGGCAATCATCGTCTCCATGTTGTGGTGGGCCTGCGTGCTGACCGGTGGTTATTACGGCTTTGCCGTGCCGGCCGCGCCGGTGCCGCCCGGCTGGGCACACGCCGTGTTCACCCAGTACGGCATGCTGCCGTTCTTCATCTTCGGATTCCTGCTCACCGTGTTTCCGCGCTGGATGGCGCAGCCAGCCTTGAGCCAGCGTCACTATGTGCCGGTTTTCCTCGGCGTGTTCGGCGGTTACCTGCTGGCCCATGTCGGCCTGCTCGACAACAAGCCCCTGCTGCTCGCCGGCTTGCTGATGATGCTGGCGGGGTGGGCGTATGCCTTGAGCGTGCTCGGCCGCATCCTCGTCCGCAACGGTGCCAGGGATCGCACCGCCTTGTCCTGTTTCAGCGCACTCTCGCTGGGGTTTTGTGGACTGGCCGCATTCGCCGCGTTCGCCTTTGGCGCCTCGGCCGAACTGGCCCAGGCGGCAATCAAGATCGGCACCTTCGGCCTGCTCCTGCCGATCTATTTCACCGTCATCCATCGCATGCTGCCGTTCTTCAGCGCCAGCGCGATTGGGCCGAGCTACCGCATGGTCAAGCCGGCCTGGAGCCTGCCGGTGTTCTGGCTGCTCGCGCTGACCCACCTCGGCCTGGACCTGGCACACCGGCCGCAGTGGTTGTGGCTGGCCGATGCGCCGCTGGCCGTGTTCTTCCTCATCCATTGGCTGCGCTGGCAACCCTGGAAATGCATGCGTCCCGGCTTGCTCGCCGTGCTGCATCTGGCCGCCGCATGGCTGCCGATCGCGCTCGGTCTGTACGCGCTGCAGAGCCTGCTGCTGTTCTCCGACTCGGCCATCGCCATCGGTCGCGCGCCGGTGCATGCGCTGACCGTCGGTTTCTTCGGCTCGATGCTGGTTGCCATGGTCACCCGCGTCACCCAGGGCCATTCGGGGCGCCCGCTGGAAATGGGCCGCATCCCCTGGCTCACCTTCATCCTCCTGCAGGGCGTGGTGCTGATCCGCCTGTTTGCCGAACTGGCCGGCAACATCGCCTTGTGGCTGGTGATCGCGGCCTTTGCCTGGCTGCTGGCGTTCCTGCCCTGGGTGATCCGCTCGATCTGGATCTTCACCACGCCGCGCATCGATGGCAAACCCGGCTGAGCATGGCCGCAACCCGACCCCAACACGCAGCCATGATCGAGTTCTATCCGCAAGTCCGCATTGTCCACATTGTCTGCGTGGTGCTCTCCGGCAGCCTGTTCAGCGTGCGCGGCATGCTCATGCTGGCGCGTTCGCCCTACACCAACCACATCGTCCTGCGCCGGCTCTCGCAACTGATCGACACCACCTTGCTGGTGGCCGCGCTGTTCCTGATCAGCATGTTGCACCAGTATCCCTTTGTGCATTCATGGCTGACGGTCAAGGTGGTGTTGCTGTTCGTCTACATCGTGCTCGGCATCTTCGCCCTGCACGCCGGGCGCACGCGGGGCTTGCGCGTCACCTGCTTGGTGGCCGCCTTGCTCGTCTATGCCTTCATCATCAGTGTCGCCCTCGCCCATCATCCATTGGGCATCTTCAGTCGCTGGCTCTGAGCGCCGCGGGTCTGCGCATTCCCGCGGCGCTGCCAACACCCGGAACAGCAAGCGGCTCTCGGCACGCATGCGAGAGCCGCTCGCCGCCCGGGGCGGGAATCAGTACTTGTATTCGACGCTGGCCCAGAGCTTGCGCACGTCGCTGGCGAAACCGTCACTGCGGTAGTCGGCCAGCTTGAGCAAGCCACTGACGTGCTTGTTGAACGGGTAGCCGATCGAGGCATCGAACTCGCGGCCGTAATCCTGGTTGCCGTGATCGGCGCGGAAATCATGGTAGCTGGCAGCCCAGGCAGCCTTGCCGATCTTGCCACCGATGCCGATGTAGCGATCATCGAGGCCATTGACCGGCGTGGCGGGAAAGCGGTCGGCCCAGCCGTTGAAGGCGTGCAGGGTGGCGAACGGCGTGCTGAAGCCATAATGGCCATCGCCACCGAGGACTTCCCAGCCGGCCTTGAGGGTGATCCCGCCCACGCTGACGCTGGGTTCGATGAAGCGGTATTGCGCACTTTGCGACAAGGGATTGTTGGCGTAATCGGACTGCCTGGCCCATTCGGCCGTCCAGGCAAATTGCGTCTCGCCCCAGGCGTGCTTGCCGCTCCAGCGCGCGCCCAGCGTGCGCGTGGACTGGCTGGCGATGTCATTGTTTTCGACCAGGTAGGCATAGGCGCTGAGCACGCCCAGTGGCAGCGCCTGGCTGACGTTGAAGAGATGCCCGTCGAGTGACCACTCGCGCTGCAGCGGGTTTGGATTCTGATGTCCGAACACGCGCAGGACGCGATCGAGATAGGTGTAGCGCACGCTCGGGCGACCCTCGCCAAAGGCGTAGCTGGCGGCCAGTGCATCGAAGGTCTGCTCGTTCTGGCGCCAGCCGGAATTGCCGAAGAAGCGCTGGTTGTCGAGGAGGACCAGCTGCCGGCCCAGGGTGGCGTGGAAGGCATCGTTGCTGTAGCCGATCCAGGCCTGGTTGATCTCGTCGCTCTCAGGATCGGCCACCACCGGGTACTCGGTCTTGCCGTTGGCGGTGCTGTTGTAGCGCTCGCCAAACAGCGGTTGCACGTGTTCGCCGTCGGCATACAGTTGCCAGCCGGGCGCAAACACCCAGCGATAACCAAGGCGCAGGCGCAGGGTATCGGCACTGGCGTTGCGCGAGAACGCGGCATCGTCGACGCCTTCATGCCGGTAGCGCACTTCGATGACCGGTCCGGATTGCGGCGGCTCGGCCGCTTCGGCCAGGGACAGGGGCGCAAACAAGGCCAGGGCCACGGCGGTACAAAGTGTCCGTGGCAACGGACGCAGCGGGGGGAAGTTCATGGTGGGTTCCTCAAGGTTTCGGCGGGGTGCCGGGATGGCCGGCACGGTGCGCGGTCTGGCCCGCGCAACGCTTTGACCGGCATCAAGGGCGGATCGACAACGGCCTGCGCCGCGACCGCATGCCACAGTTTTCCGCGGATCGATGCTCGCGGACTTCCGCGAGTTGCCGCGTCTGGCTATACTTGCCCGTCAATTTTGGCGCGCCGGCAACCGCTCCGGACGCCCGCAAGAGGTGGCTCCGTGACCAATCCCGTACCCAAGACCGATGCGGTCTTTCTCAAGCATTTCGCCCAGTTGATCACCTTTCTGGTCTGCCTTGCCGTTGCCCTGATTGCCCTCGGCGCCTTCATCTACAGTCGGCATCCGGCTCCGGAAAATCCGGCCAAGGCGCGCGCCACGGATCTGCGCCTGCAGCCGGTCGGTGGCGTCTACGCCGGCGACACCGGGCGGGCCGCGATCGCCGCTGCCGAGGAAGCTGCCAAGGCCGCGGCCAGCGCAGAAGTGGCATACGGCGGCACCACAGATGGCAAGACCATCTTCGGCAACCTCTGCCATGCCTGCCACGAAACCGGAGCCGGCGGTTCGCCGACGCTGGCCGACAAGGCAGCCTGGGTGCCGCGCCTGGCCCAAGGTGAGGAGACCCTGCTCAAGCACGCCATCGACGGCTTCACCGGCGCCACCGGCATGATGCCGGCCAAGGGCGGCAATCCGGCGCTCAGCGACGAGCAGGTCAAGGCCACCGTCGAGTGGATGATGAGCCAGGTCAAATGATGCCCTGAGCGGGCCCACCACGAATCAGAAACGCCGCCTGCGGGCGGCGTTTTTCATTGCTTGATTCGCGCGCCTTCGGGCGCAGGCTGGACCTCTGCATCGACGGGGTCGGGCATTCCGTGCATGCCGGGCGCTGACAGCGCCTGTTATCGCGGCAACGTGGCCGGTTCGGCAGGGCTGCCTCGCTCGCACCAATGCACCAGCATGGTGAAAGATTGATGGGATATGCATGGATTTGGTGCGCCTGGTCCCCGCGCCCGGCGACGCAGTTTCCGCAAGAGATTGAATTCAAGGAGTTTTTCAGAGCCGAAGCGGCTGGCATGGGGGTTGCAACCGGTGTTGCACAACCATTTCCACGCCGAGGTTTCCATGTCCGCAGCAAACGTGCTCAAGCAGATCAAGGATCAGAAGATCACCTATGTCGACCTGCGCTTCGCCGACATG
>DLGP01000111.1 GCA_002482765.1 Alphaproteobacteria bacterium UBA7691 | reverse complement strand
ATGACGGGGTTTGTCAGCAGTCTGGCCCCGCCGAAAGGCGGGTTTTTTCATGCCTGGGCTTCACCTGTCAGCGCCGGCCGCTTCCAAGGCGCAATGGCCGAGCAGCATGGCCACCGCCCCATCCGGCCCGGCCAGCGGCAACAGCAGGGTTTCCACCTGTAGGAAACCACGCGCCTTCTCCCAGAAGGCATCGCCGTTATTCTGCAACGGCTCGCCACGGCGGCTTACCGCCGCATAGGCCTGCTCAAAAGCTCGCGCCACATCGGGCAGCAAGGCTTCGCTCAAGCTTTTGCCGCCGATCTCGCCGCCCATGATATAGCGCATGCCGGTGCCGGCCAGGCGATAGCGAAAGCCAAGCCGGCCGCTGGGCAGCGGGGTGACATCGACCAGGAAAACATTGGGCAGGAAATCCAGCATGTCCGACGGATCGATATCGCCCCGCCCGGGCAGCCTGGTGCCAACCGCCGCGCGCTTTGCCAGCCAATAGCGCCAGATTGCCTGGCCACCGGCCGTGCGCGGTGCGATCTGCCAACTGGATATCACCCGATCCGGGCAAAGACAGCTTGCGGTTTCCATAGCGTCAGCATAACTGCCGGATCAGAAGAAGCACAACAGACCGTAACAGCGGCCGAGGAATTCCCGGAACAGCCAGTAGAGCAGCAGGTCGCCGGCCAGGCAGAGCAGCAGGAAGGGCAGCAAGGCCCAGAGCAGGAAACGGCGCAGCGCATGCCGGGTCAGGCGCGGCGCCGGGATCACGTAGCCGTGAACAGGTTCAGGGCCGCGCCAGCGCGACGGCAGTCGAATCCAAGCCATGATACTGGTTATAAGATATTCGGGCATAGGAGGAACAGGCTGCAATGGAAGCCAAGCCCTATCCAGGCGACGGGGAGCAGATCCGGGATGCCAAACCGGCGGATTGCCAAAATCCGGCGATCAGGCAATTGCTGGAATACTGGCTGGCGCAGCGCGGCAGCCGGCGCTTTCCCGCCCGCGCCGACCTTGATCCGTTGCAGATGCGCTATGCCCTGGGCAACATCGTGCTGTTTGAACGGCTGCCGGAACCGGCCGCCGCCGAACCAAGATACCGCTTCCGCCTGGTCGGCAGCGACATTGCCACCCGGGCCGGCTATGACGCCACCAGCAAGGTGCTGAACGACCTGCCGCCAAGCGACTATCGCCGCCTGATCCTGGCCCGCCTGGGCGCATTGACCGCCGATCCGGCGCCGTTGCTGATCCGCAATGCCGATTGTTATGACGACCGCTGGTATGATTACGAGGCGATCTGGCTGCCCCTGGCGGCCAATGGCGAAGACGTGGATATGTTCATGGCCGGGCAGATTTTTGCCGAGGAACCACTCGCACGTTACTTGTGATGCCCGATAGCAAAGCCGCCAGCATAACATTGCTGCCCTGCACCGAGCCGGCCGCCTGGGCTGCTGGGCAGGCGGCTTTGCGACTGGAAACCCTGGAGCAATGCTGGGCCTATGGCGCGGCCGTGGCGCAGGTTTCGCGTACCCGGCCGGAACGCTGGCTTATCTGTGCCGATGGCCAGGATATTGGCTTGGTGCAGGCTTTCCGGCGCGATTTTGCCGGCCTGTTCAGCCTGGTGCGCATCCTGCGCGGGCCACTTTTCCGATCCGGCCTTGATCCAGCCTTGCGCCAGGCCGCGCTGGCGGCGGTGCGGGCGCAGTATCGCGGTCAACGCCGGCTGTTATGGTGGCTGCCGGAACTGCCCGGCGGCAGCGAGGCCGAAGCCCTGATGCAGCGGCTGGGCCTGGCGCAGATGATGACCGGCTGGAGTTCGGTGCGGCTGGACCTGACACCGCCGCCCAATGCCCTGCGCAGCCAGCTGGATGGCAAATGGCGCAATGCGCTGAAAGCCGCCGAGCGCAGCCCGCTGCTGATCGCGGAAAGCAGCGATCCGGCACAATTTGACACCGTGATGCGGGCGCATGACGTGCAGCGAATCGAAAAACGCTTTCTTGGCCCCGATGGCGCCTTCTACCGTGCTTTTGCCGCCGCTGCCGATCCCGCCCATGGCGAACAGGCGCATCTGTTCACCGCCAGTATCGGCAACCGCCCGGTGGCCGGCATGCTCTTGCTGCGCCATGGCCGCGGCGCCACTTATGCCGCCGGCTGGAGCGGCGAGGCCGGGCGCCTGCTGCGCGCACATCACCGCCTGCTATGGCATGGCCTGCTGGCGCTGAAGGCGCGCGGTGTGCAGCATTTTGACCTGGGCGGCGCCAATACCGAAGAGGGCGCCGGGGTGGCGCGATTCAAGCTGGGGCTGAATGGCGAGGTATTCACGCTCGCCGGCAGCTATTTCTAGCTGAATTGTGACAGTCAACCGAGTGTGACCCCGGCAACACGCGGCCTAAAAAATCACCATCAGGGTCAATTTCTTCTTGCATCGGGGGGGAAATGGTCCCATACCCCCCTCTCGAAGACTGTTTGGAAAGTGGCGAATGGCCGCCGGTTGCTGTTTAGCATTAACCGGCCGGTACCACGGGGCTTTCCCAACAGTCTTTCTGCCGTCGGAGTCATCCGGTTTCCGGATGGCCCGGTTTTTTCTTGATGGTGGAGAGACCAGACAATGACCAAAAACGCCGCCGCGCCCAAGCCGGCCCTGTACGAAGTTGCCGTTCAGCCCGAGGCCGCCGCCGAGGAAGAGCATTTCATCAACAAGGATGGCATGCGTTATGCCGGCCAGCATCTGATCATTGATCTGTGGGGCGGCAAGAATCTCGACAATCTGGCCCTGGTGAAGCAGACGCTGACCGAAGCGGTGGAAGCCATTGGCGCCACCCTGCTGAACATCGACCTGCATCACTTCGAGCCGAATGGCGGCATCTCGGGCGTGGCCGTGCTGGCCGAGAGCCACATGTCGATCCATTCCTGGCCGGAAAAAGGCTATGCCGCGCTTGACGTGTTTGTCTGCGGCGATTGCCAGCCGGCGAAGGCGATCCCGGTGCTGCGCCGCGCCTTCCTGCCCGACAATATCCAATGCACCGAACTGAAGCGGGGTTTGATTCTGTGACCAAGTGGTTTAACGAAACGCTCTATTCCGGTTTCCGGCAGAGCCACGAGATCAAGGAAGTCCTCTTCGAGGGCAAGTCGCAATACCAGAAGGTGACGGTGTTCGAGAGCGCCCGTTACGGCCGCATTCTCGGCCTTGACGGCGTGGTGCAATGCACTGAGGGCGACGAGTTCGTCTATCACGAGATGCTGACCCATCTGCCGATGCTGGCGCATGGCAAGGTGCGCGACGTGCTGATCATCGGCGGCGGCGACGGCGGCATCCTTGAAGAAGTGCTCAAGCACAAGAGTGTGCGCCGCGCCACCATGGTCGAGATCGACGATGTGGTGATCGACGTGTCGAAGAAGTTCCTGTCGTCGATCTGCGGCAAGGCCTTCAGCGACAAGCGCACCAACCTGATCGTTGGCGACGGCGCTGCCTGGGTGCGCGACACCGAGGAAAGCTACGACCTGATCATCGTGGACCGGCCCGATCCGGTCGGCCCGGCAACCGTGCTGTTCAGCGCCGAGTTCTACAAGAACTGCAAGCGTGTGATGAAGCCGGGCGCCATCCTGGTGGCGCAGAATGGCGTGCCGCATATGCAGGGTCCGGAACTGACCGATGCCGTGAAGCTGTTCCAGAAAATCTGGAAGAAGTCTGGCTCGTATCTGGCCGTGGTGCCGACCTATGTCTGCGGCTTCATGTCGCTGACCTGGGCTTCCGACCAGGACATCACCAAGGTGCCGGCCAAGACCGTGGCGACGCGGTTCAAGCGGGCCGGCCTGAAGAAGCTGCGCTACTACAATCCGGATATCGCCACCGGTGCCTTTGCGCTGCCTAATTTTGTGCGCCAGCTCATCCCGGGCATGAAGCCCTATTGAGCCAGACGCCACGAGCGTGTTGAATGACGGCGGCCGCGCAATCGGCCGCCGTTTTTTTTATCAGCCGCGCAGCACGGCGCCGCAGGCCTTGGCGGCGGCGGCAACGATCTTCTGGCCCACGGCATCGATTTCGGCATCCGTCAGCGTACGTTCGCGCGGCTCCAGCCGCACCGAAAGCGCCACCGACTTTTTGCCCGGCTCGATGCCGGTGCCGGCAAACACGTCAAACACCGCCACACGCGCGATCAGCGCCTTCTCGGCACCGCGCACGGCGCGCGTGAGCGTATCCGCCGCCACCGCCTGATCGACGATGAAGGCGAAGTCGCGCTCGACAGCGGGGAATTCAGACAGTTTGAGCGCCGGCTTGGAGCGGCCTGCCTTGCCACGCGCCGTCGGCACACGATCAAGAAACACCTCGAAACCGACCAATGGCCCCTTGGCATCCAATGCCTTGAGCACACGCGGATGCAATTCACCGAATTGCGCCAGCACGGTCTTGGGGCCGAGCCGGAGCGTGCCGGAGCGGCCGGGGTGATACCAGCCCGGCGCACCATCCATCACTTGCAGGCTTTCCACCGGCACACCGGCCGCCGCCAAAGCCGCAATGGCATCGGCCTTGGCATCGTAGGCATCCACGGGGCGCGGCTTTTCACGCCAATGACGCGAGCCGCTCTGGCCGCGCCTGATGCCGGTGGCAACAAAAGCCTGGCCCTCCGGCGTGGCATCGGCGAATTGCGGGCCAACCTCGAATAAGGCCAGATCGTTGAAACCACGATCCATGTTGCGCCGCGCCGCCGCCACCAGGCCGGGCAGGATCGACGGCCGCATCGCATCCATATCGGCGCTGATCGGATTGACCAGCAGCAGATCGGCGCCGCCGCCGCCAAACAGCACGGCTTCCTCGCGCTTGATGAAGGAATAGGTCACCGCCTCCACCAGCCCGCGCGCGGCAATAGCGCGCCGGGTCTGGCGCAGGCGGCGCTGCGCCGCATTCACCGCCGGCAGCGGCACGGCGCGCAACGGCGGCAACGGTTCGGCCGGGATATGCTCAAAACCGGCCAGACGGGCGATTTCCTCAACCAGATCGGCCTCGCCATCGATATCCGGGCGCCAGGATGGCACATCAACCTGGATCAGCGCGCCGTCATCCATCACGCCGAAGCCCAGCGCAGTCAGCAATTCGGCCTGGCGCTGGCGCGGCAGATCGAAGCCGACCAGACCGAGCAGGCGGCCCGGGCGCAAAGCCACACGTTTCTGCCAGGCCGGTTCCTGGCCGGCAATCACCAGTTCGGAGGCCTCGCCGCCGCAAAGCTGCTGGATCAGCCTAGTAGCGATCTCGGCGCCATCAAGCAGGAAAGCCGGATCGACGCCGCGCTCAAACCGATGCCGTGCATCGGAATGGATACCCAGCTTGCGGCCGGTCTTGGCGGTGCGTTCCGGATCGAACCAGGCGCATTCCAGAAACACATTCACGGTTTCCGCCGAGCAGCCGGAATGTTCGCCGCCCATCACGCCGCCAATGCCTTCCGGCCCGGCCGCATCGGCGATCACCGTCATGGTGTCGTCGAGGGTATATTCCTTACCATCCAGCGCCAGCAGCTTTTCACCCGGGCTTGCCAGCCGGGCAACGATATCGCCCTGCACCTTGTCGGCATCGAACACATGCAGCGGCCGGCCAAGATCGTAGGTTATGTAGTTGGTGACATCGACCAGGGCCGAGATCGGGCGCAGGCCGATGGCCTTGAGCCGGCGTTGCAGCCAGGCCGGCGACGGGCCGTTCTTAACATTGCGGATCAGGCGGCCGACAAACTGCGCGCAGGCATCCTGGGCCTCGGCCGGCAATTCACGCCGCACCTTGATCGGGCTGGCAAAGCTGCCCGGCACCTTGCTGGTGTCGAGCGGCTTGAGAATGCCCAGCCCGGCAGCGGCCAAGTCGCGGGCAATGCCCCGCACGCCAAGGCAATCGCCGCGATTGGGCGTCAGCTTGATCTCGATCACCGGATCGTCCAGGCCGATCACCGAGGCGAAAGGCACGCCGATCGGCGTATCGGCCGGCAGGTCGATGATGCCTTCATGGTCATCCGACAGGCCCATTTCGCGTTCCGAGCACAGCATGCCATTGGAGGCCACGCCGCGGATGGTGGCGGCCTTGAGCAGAAGGTCGATGCCGGGCACGGTGGAACCCACCGGAGCGAACACGCCGATCATGCCGGCGCGCGCATTCGGCGCGCCGCACACCACCTGCATGGTTTCGGCGCCGCCCCCGTTACCTGGGCCGGTTTCCACCACGCAGACGCGCAGCTTGTCGGCATTGGGATGCGGCTCGGCCGTGATCACGCGGCCGGTGACAAACGGCTTGTAGAGCGCTGCCGGGTCGGTGATGCCTTCCACTTCCAGGCCAAGCGCGGTGAGCTTTTCGGCAATGGTTTCGAGCGGAGCGGTGGTCTCAAGATGATCCTTGAGCCAGGACAACGTGAATTTCATCGGGCAATCCCCTGGCCAAGAGACGGCATGTCGAGCGGCAGGAAGCCGTAATGCTTCAGCCAGCGCAGGTCGGAATCAAAAAACGCGCGCAAATCGGGGATGCCATATTTCAGCATCGCGATGCGATCAATGCCCATGCCCCAGGCGAAACCCTGCCATTCATTCGGATCGAGGCCGCAATGTTCCAGCACCTTGCGATGCACCATGCCGCAGCCGAGAATTTCCAGCCAATCGTCGCCCTCGCCGACACGCAATTCGCCGCCCTTGCGGCTGCAATTGATATCCACCTCGGCGCCCGGCTCCACGAAGGGGAAATAACTTGGGCGGAAACGCATTTTCACATTGTCGGTTTCGAAGAACGCCTTGCAGAATTCCACCAGCACACCCTTGAGATGGCCCATATGCGTGCTGCGGTCGATCACCAGGCCTTCGATCTGGTGAAACATCGGCGTATGGGTCATGTCATAATCACTGCGATAGGTGCGGCCCGGCACGGCGATGCGATAAGGCGGCGGGCCGGCACGCATGGTGCGAATCTGCACCGGCGAGGTATGCGTGCGCAGCACGGTTTCATCGCGATCCGGCGCACTCGGCAGATAGAAAGTATCCTGCATCTGCCGCGCCGGATGCGCCGGCGGCATGTTCAGCGCGGTGAAATTGTGGAAGCCGTCTTCAATATCCGGCCCCTCGGCGATGGTGAAACCCATGCCGGCAAAGATTTCGGTGATTTCATCCACCACCTGGCTGATCGGATGGATGCGGCCCTGGGCCTCGGCACCCTCAAGCAGCGGCAGCGTCATATCCAGCGTTTCAGCGGCCAGGCGGGCATTGATCGCCGCATCTTGCAACACATTGCGGCGCGCCTCGATGGCGCCGGACAGGCTGTCCTTGATGGCATTGAGCTGTGCCGCGCGCGCCTTGCGCTCGTCTGGCGCCAGGCTGCCCAGTTCTTTCAATGCGGCGCTGAGCCAGCCTTTTTTACCCAGCACATCGATGCGCGCCTGTTCCAGCGCCTCTGGCGCGGTTGCCTCGGTCACGGCGCGCTCGGCGGCGGCGGCAAGGCTGGCAATATCGGTCATGGCATCACCTGTCGATGGAATCAAATAAACCAAAGCGGCAGCACGCATACAAAAAGGGGGCCGTTGGGTAACGGCCCCCTGATCGCATGCGTCGATACTGTATTCGAGTGCGAGCCGGTCAGGCCGCCTGGGCGGGAAGCGCGGCCTTGGCCTGCTCCACCAGGGCGGTGAAAGCCTCAGGCTGCGTCACGGCGAGATCGGCGAGCACCTTGCGGTCCACCTCGATGCCGGCCAGCTTGAGGCCGTTGATAAATCGACCGTAGGTCAGGCCCTGCTCACGCACAGCGGCGTTGATACGCTGGATCCACAGCGCGCGGAAATCACGCTTGCGGGCGCGACGGTCGCGATACGCATAGCGCATCGCATGTTCGACCTTCTCGATCGCAACGCGGAAGGCACTATTGCCACGGCCACGGAAACCCTTCGCGGCCTTGATGATTTTCTTATGCTTGGCATGAGCGGCTACGCCGCGCTTAACACGAGCCATTTCAGCGCCTCCTTAACCGGCGAGCCAGTATTTGCGGATCTTGCGGGCATCACCCTCAAACACCATCTCGGTGCCGCGATGCTCACGGATCTGCTTATTGGTGCGCTTGATCATGCCGTGCCGCTTGCCCGCCTGGGCGCGCTTCACTTTTCCGGTGGCGGTAAGCTTAAAACGCTTCTTCGCCCCGCTCTTGGTCTTCAACTTGGGCATTTTGCGATAACCTCCGATAAGGAAGAATGACATTCTAGGCAGACACGGCAGCCCTATAGCCGGAACGCCCGATAGAGGCGCGGGTTTTAGCGGCCATTGCCGCCAATTGCAAGGCAGCAAAACCAGCCTTGGCGCAGTTATCGCCGGCTATGTTGCCGCAGAGCATCAGGGGCTGAGTCGTTAACGATCCCGCCTTGGGCGCCAGCGGCTCGCTTTGGCACCCCGCTTTGGCACCGCTTTGGGCGGAGCATTGCCGCCCGAGTCTCGGCCCGGAAAAATCAATATCTTGAGAATCAGCGCCAAACCAGGCCGCCTGAGCCGGCCAATCAGGGCCGGCTTGTGGATAAGGCAACGCGATTCCGCCCGTTTAGCAGGCTGCATAGATTCTATGCATAAAAATAATTCCTTGCATTTCAATATTTTATCTCTATTTGTAGAGTGTGGCAAACGGGCCGTGTAGCTAAAATGTCACACCCTAGTTTTCGCACTTGCAAAAGCCGGATGGGCGGGTAGTATCCCCGAGTTCGCGGCCTCCCGCCGGGAAGCTCCCGCACCAAATCCGCTACCATGTCGCAGCTATGTGTACTGCGGCTGGGGGTGGATTTTCGCCCGGTCAAGGATGATCGTGTTAACCAAAGATTGTCGAACGATGTTGAACGCCTCTTTCTCGCAGCTCGACCTGGTAGAACCGATTCAGCGCGCCCTGGCAGCCGAAAAGCACCAGGCGCCGACGGCCATCCAGGCCAAAGCCATCCCTCATCTGCTCCAGGGCCGAGACCTGCTCGGTCAGGCGGAAGCGGGTGCTGGCAAGACCGTCGCTTTCACGCTGCCGATCTTGCAGCATCTCTCGATTGACCGGCACCCGGCCGGGGCGCGCAAGGCGCGTGCCCTGGTGCTGACGCCGGCGCGTGAGCGTGTCACCCATATCCACGAAAGCTTCCGCGCTTATGGCCGCTTTGTGCGCCTGAGCCAGGCCACCGTGTATGAAGGCCCCGGCAAGGCTGCACAGGCGCAGGCTTTGGCGCGCGGCATTGATATTGTGATCGGCACCCCCGGCCGCGTGGTGGAACTGATCAATGCCGGCCAGCTTGAACTGAACAAGCTGGAAATCCTGGTGCTGGATGAAGCGGATCGCATGCTCGATCTCGGCCTGACCGCCGAATTGAAGGCGATTTTTGAAGCCGCGCCGAGCGAACGCCAGACCATCGTGTTTGCCACCACGCTGCCGGCCGAGATCAAGCAGCTGGCCGATAGCCTGCTGACCGATCCGGTCACCGTGTGGGCCAATCCGCCGGCGCCGCGCCTGATCACCACGGCACAATCCGCCCGTATCCGCGAACTGGAAGCGCGCCGCCGCGTGCGTGACCTGTTGCCTGAGCGTATTGCCGGCCGCCGCTGACCTGGCGGCCCAAAGACACAAGGTTGCCCGGGCGATGAGCGGCAAATTGCGCCTTTCCATCGTTGGCTATGGCATCATGGGCGAGCGCCTGCTGCGTGCGGCACTTGATCATGCCGCCGATTTTGTCTCAATCAGCGGTGTGTGGGACCCTTCAGCCGATGCCATGGCGCGGCTGGGGCGAGACTTGCCGCAGGTGAAGCAAGCGCAGTCTGCCGCCGCCTTGCTGGACAATGCCGATGTGCTTTATGTCGCCTCGCCGCCAGCCAGCCATCTCGGTTATGTCGGCGCCGCGCTTGATCGTGGCCTGGCGGTGTTCTGCGAGAAACCCTTTGCCATTGATGTGGCCGAAGCCCAGGCTTTCCTGGATCAGCACGCCGCCCGCGCCAGCCGCATCGCGGTGAATTTCCCCTTCGCCTCCTCGCTGGGTGTGCAGCAACTGCGCGCCTGGCTGGCCGAGGATGCCATCGGGCAGCCTGAACGACTCGCTATCGAAGTCGGCTTCGCACATTGGCCGCGGCCCTGGCAGATGGATGCCGAGAGCTGGCTTGATCGCCGCCAGCAGGGCGGCTTTGTGCGCGAAGTTGTATCGCATTTCCTGTTCCTGGCCTCACGACTCGGCGGCCAGCTCGACCTGCTGCCGGGCCATCAAGTCAGCTATCCGCAAGCCGGCCTGAGTGAGCGTGGCCTGAGCGCCAGCCTGCGCGCCGGCGATTTGCCGCTGAGTTTGCAGGGCGCCGTGGGCAGCACCGACAAGCCGGACCATAACCTGTTCACCCTGACCGGGCCGCGCGGCGCCATCCGGCTGCGCGACTGGGCGGTTGCCGAGCGCCAGGATGCCGCCGGCCAGTGGCAGCCGGCGCCCGATGCCATGCCCAACGAGAAGGCGCGGCCGCTGGTTTTGCGCCACCAGCTTGAAAAACTGGCCCGCCTGAGCCGAGGCGAAGCCGAAACCGGCTTTCCGCTGGCCAGCGCCGCCGAGGCATTTGCCGTGCAGCGCGTGGTCGAAACCCTGCTGAAGGGCTGAGCAAAGCGGTTCATACTTGACGCTTGCGCCACCTCGCCGCCGCCGCCAGACTACGCCAGGGGGCAACGAATCGGCGGCAGAATGAACGACGACCACGACCGGCCCGGATGGCGCGACCGCTTACGTGCTTGGTGGCATGGCGAGAGCCAGGGCTTCGGCCCCGAAGTGCAGGATTTCCGTTCATCGACGCAGCCGCAAGCTCCGCCTGTGGATGACAATCCCGCCCCTGTCATCGACGATACAACCCCCAACATCGCCATCTGGTCGCCGCGCCGCCAGCAGATTGTGCAATTGCTGTTTGGCGAAGGCATTCATCAACCCGGCGGCGAAGCCCAGCTTCGCGCCATGACCGCGCCGCTTGGCCTCAACCCAAATATGTCAGTGACTGAACTGGGCTGCGGCCTGGGCGGCATGACCCGGCTGCTGGCGCGTGACGGCATCTGGGTGGATGCCTATGAGCCGGATCAGGCGCTGAGCGATGCCGCGCTGACCCTGGCGCGGCGCGAGGGCATCAAGCAGCGCACCAATATCAAACATGCCCTGCTCGACGACATCCAGTTCAAGCGCCGCAGCCTGGATGCCGTGCTGTCCAAGGAAGGCCTGATGAGCGTGCAGGACAAGCGCCTGCTGCTGACCAAACTGCGCGCTGCAATGAAGCCGGGCGGGCAGCTTATGTTCACCGACTTCCTGCTCACCGGGCCGGAAGGCAGCCGGGTTTATGAAGTGTGGCTGGATCGCGAGCCGGTGAAGCCGGTGCTGCTGACGCCGGATGATTTACAGGCCGAACTTGAAGGCCTCGGCTTCACCATCATGTTCATGGAAGACGTGACTGAGGAATACAAGGCCGGCGTGATCGATGCCTTCGCCCGCTATGCCGCCGATATCAAATTACGCGGTTCCGAGGTGACGGATAACGAGCGCGACTGGGTGATTGCCGAGGGCGAACATTGGGCAATCCGCATCAGCGCCATGGATGCCCATATCATCCGGCTGTATCGCTGCTTCTGCCGCGTGCTGGACTAAAACGCAAAAAGGCCGCCCGGGGGCGGCCTTTTCGGTATCCGACAGGTTCAGGCGCTTAATGCAGCTTGGCCTTCACATCGGCAATGGCGCGTTCGGTCTGTGCGGCAGCGGCCGGCCCCTGCAACTTTTCGCGCAGGATGGTGCTGGCAGCATTCACCGCCATATCCACGGCAGCATCACGCACTTCGCGCAAGGCAGTCTGCTCGGCCTGGGCGATTTTCTGCTCGGCCTGGAGACGACGGCGTTCCAGGCTGGCAGTGAGATCGGCCTTGGCGGCCTCGGCGATGCGCTTGGCTTCGGCTTGCGCCGCCGCCACGATCTCCTCGGCTTCCTTCATCGCATTGCGCTGCTTGCGCTGGTATTCGGCAAACAGATGCTGCGCCTCGCGATGCAGCTTCTCCGCCTCTTCCAGCTCGCGCTTGATCTTCTCGGCCCGCTCATCCAGCGACTTGGCCAACTGGCCCGGCACTTTCAGATAAAACAGGAAGCCGAAGAAGATGACGAAGGCGACCAGGACCCAGAAACTCGAATCTTGCAACATCCGATTTCTCCTGGGTTAGCCGGCCGCGCCGGTGAGCTTGGCAACAATATCGCGGGCGGTGGCATCGGCCACGCCCGAGAGCTGAGCCAGGGCAGCGTCCTTGCTGGCCAGGATGCGGGTTTCCGCAGCCTTGGTGGCAGAGACCAGCTCGGCGTCGATCTTGGCCCGCTCGGCGGCAGCATCCGCTGCCAGCCGCGCGCGCATTTCGCCGCCGATGCCTTGTGCCTTGGCGCGGGCCGCAGCCAGCGCCGCCTCATACTCCGCGATCGCCGTCTCGGTCTCGCGCTTCAGCCGCGCCGCTTCTTCGAGGTCATGGTCCAGGCGCCGCTTGCGCTCGTCCATCACACCCGCCACGCGCGGCAGCGCCACCTTGGCCATCAGCACATAGAGCACGGCGAAAGTGATCGCCAGCCATACAAGCTGCGGCAGGAATGTGGCTGTATCGAGCTGAGGCATCTAATGGCTCAGGTGAACAGGATCAGCAGCGCGATCAGCAGCGCGAAGATGCCGAGCGCTTCGGTCACGGCGAAGCCGAGCATCAGGTTGCCGAACAGCTTCGGGGCAGCGCCCGGATTGCGCAGCGCGCCGTTGAGGAAGTTGGCGAAGATCAGACCCACGCCGATCGCCGCGCCACCCATGCCGATAGCAGCAATGCCGGCGCCGATCATCTTTGCAGCAGCGAGATCCATATTACTCATCCTTTCAGGGTTGGTTTTACGCTTAACGGTTCAGAGGGCAAGCAGCACCGGACTTAGTGGTGCTCCATGTTGACGGCTTCGCTCAGATACAGGCAGGTCAGGATTGCAAAGACATAGGCCTGTAGGAAAGCGATCAGGAATTCCAGCGCAGTGAGCGCAATCACCATGATCAGCGGCAGGATGCCGCTGAGCGAGGCCACGCCGCCCATGCCGACCATCGAGACGATGAAACCGGCAAACACCTTGAGCGTGGTGTGGCCCGCCAGCATGTTGGCGCAGAGACGCAACGACAGCGAGATCGGGCGCGAGAGATACGAGATGATCTCGATCGGCACGATGATCGGGGCCAGCGCCACCGGCACGCCGGCCGGCAGGAAATGGGTGAAGAAGTGGATGCCGTTGCGGGCAATGGCGATCACGGTCACGCCCAGGAACACCACCATGGCCATCACGAAGGTGACGATGATGTGGCTGGTGACGGTGAAGCTGTAGGGCACCATGCCGAGCATGTTGCACATCAGCACAAACATGAAGATCGAGAAGATGAACGGGAAATACTGCCGGCCATTGGCGCCGACATTGTCGCGCACCATGTTGGCGACGAATTCGTAGCACAGCTCGGCCACGCTTTGCAGCCGGCCCGGCACCAAGCTGCGCTCGCGCATGCCATAAACCATCAGCAGTGTGGCGGCGGCCACCGCCAGCACCATGAACAGCGAGGCATTGGTGAAGGAAACTGCGGTCAGGCTATCGCCTTCACCGCACAGCGCGATGCACTTGATCTTGAATTGGTCGAGCGGGCTAGTTGCCACGGTCACTTCCCCTTCTCATTGCTGCCATCCTGGCCGGCGGCTTCCCGGTTCATCGCCATGCCGGTGCGGATTGCGGTCCACATCGCGGCGGCGACGCCCAGCAGGGCAAAGCCGACAATCCCGAATGGCGCCGAATTCAGCCAGCGGTCAACCCACCAGCCGATGAATACCGACACCCCGACCGACGCCACCATCTCAATCGCCAGCGACCAAGCCCGGCCAAGTGAGCGGCGCGAACCAATGGCCGCCGCTTCCTGTTCGGCTTGCCGGCGAGCCTTGCCGTCTTTGCGCTCCTCGGCTTGGCTTATCGCCTGGTCGAGACGGGCAAGGGCTGCATGCTCGTCTTTCCCTGGATCAGGTCGGTTTGTCTCGGCCATAGGCATATATGCTCCGGCGCGACTCCCGGCCTGTGCCGTGGAAAGCGGCCGCACCATAGGAACCAGCCCCGCCAGCGTCAAGCCGGGCCGGTTTTCGGCCTCAATTAAGAAACATTCTTAATTGCCAAATCAAGCCCCTCATAAATTTATGTTTTTATGAGGCTAAACGGCGCCAGCATGACTTCCATATGGCAGATTCTGGGTTAGCAGCCGGTGACGGCATAGCCGAAACTGCGACAATCTGCCACAGAGCGTGCATCTGAGAGGGCGCCGGATCACCGAACGATCACGATCTTGCCGTTATACGGGCAGTGTCGCCATGCCGTTTGCAGAACATGTTGTCGGGATGCAACTTTGCTATACATGTCCGGGGGTATATGTTAACAAAATCGCATTCCGTTAACATATGGAGGCCAGCATGTTAAAGTCGACCTATGTGCCTCTGGTCCGGCTGTTCGTGGACGTTTCTGGCGGCAAGTAAGCCAGCCTGAACGGCAGCCTCAGCCCTCGCGTTCGGCTTTGCGGAAAAAGTCGTTCAGCGCGCCGAATGGCTCGGCATCGGCCAATGCCGTGAAGCTGCCCGGCCCGGCCACTTCGCGGGCGGCGCGCAGGAAGCCGCCCCAGGCGGCGCGGGCAAAGGCCGAGCCGACACTGATGCGGCGCACACCCAGCGCGGCAATCTCGGCCACGCTGAGGCCGATGGGGGATGAAACCAGTAGATTGACCGGCTTGGGCGCCACCGCCTGCACCACGCGGCTAATCTGCCCGGCATCACGCAGGCCCGGGGCGTAGAGCACATCGGCGCCGGCTGCGGCAAAGGCCGGCAAGCGGCGCAACACTTCCGCCTCGGCCTCAGGATGCCCCACCAGGAAGGCTTCGCAACGCGCCGTGAGCAGCACGCCGCTGCCTTTCAGCGCCTCGGCCGCAGCGGCGATACGCTCAACCGCCAGGGTGTGATCATAAAGCGGCGCGGCGGCATCGCCGGTATTATCCTCGATCGACAGGCCGGCCACCCCGGTGGCGGCACAGAGCCGCACACTATCGGCCACCCCCTCAGGGTCATGCGCATAGCCCGATTCGTAATCGGCATTCACCGGCAGCGCCGTGGCGCGCACCAATTCGCCGATATGCGCCAGCATGGCATCGCGCGGCACCGCCCAATCGGTATCCGGCAGGCCGCGTGAAAAGGCGAAGCCGGCCGAACTGCTGGCCAATGCTTTGAAACCCAAGCCAGCCAGCAGCATGGCCGAACCGATATCCCACGGATTGGGGATGACAAAACAACCCTGCCGGTGCAGCGCCTGGAAGGCGGCGCGGCGTTGCTCGATGCTGGTTTCGTCCATGGTCGGGCCTCCTTCGAATCAGGGCGGCGGCAGATCACGCGGCAATGTGGCACAGGCATACATCGCCACATCCGGCGCCACATTGATCGGCTTGTCGGCATCGACGAAGCGGTCGTAATCATACACCGTCATGCCCAGCACCGCCGCAGCCGTGCCATCGGCATCGGCCACAGGCAGAATCAGGCGGTGGCAGACTTTCTCCACCGCATTGCCCGGCGCAATCGGCCGCCAGCTATATTGCAAAGCCGGCAGGCGCAGCACTTGGCGATAACGCTCGCCCACCACGGCGGCATTGGCCGCGCCCATCACCTGTTGCAGGCTACGCCCGGCCAGGCCGAAACCCCAGGCTTCATTCACCGCCTCGCCGGCCAGGTTGCAGACAAAATCGCCCTGGCCATCATCCCAGCGGTAAATCCACAAATGCGGCAGGCATTCGCGCATCGCCAGCGGATCAATCCGGCTGCGTGGTGCCAGCAAGGCATCGCCGCGCTGCGCCGCCCAATGGCGCAGAAACTGCCGCAGCCGGCCATCCGGCAGCACAGGCCAGATGCCGGGCGGCTGCATGATCACATTGCTGCCGGCATCAGGCATCGGGGGCCGTATCGGGCAGGTTGGCGCAGGGATAGAAGGTGCTGAACAGAGTTGGTGCCTCGCTGGGGCCGGGTGGCAATGCATCGCGTGAATGGTCATAGACAAACTGCGTCATGCCCATCACGCCATAGGCTGCGCCGGCATCATCGCACAGCGGCAGCATCAGGCGCTGCGCCAGTTTGCTCGCCCCGGTTTTGGGGGTGATGCCGGTGCGGCCATGGATCAGCGCCGGCTCGCGCGCCGCACGCAATAGCCGTTCGCGCACCAGATCGCCATCACCGGCACCCCACAAATCCACTGGCCGGCCGCCGATGATCGAATGGCCCCAGGCATCGCGGATATTCTCGCCGGCCAGGGTGCAGACCAGATCATTGCCACTATCGGCGATACGGAAAATCCAGAAATCCGGCAGGCACGGCTTGAGCAGCGCCGGATCAAGCCGGCTGCGCGGCGGCGGCCGCAGGCCATCGCGCCACAGCGCCCAATGCCGCAGCAGCAGGCTCTGGCGCGCATCGCGCAGATCAGGCCAGATGCCGGGCGGCGCATTCTCCTGTCTCAGGGCGCTGCCTCCGCATGGTCGCCACAAATGCGGCAGGCCGGATCGCGCTTCAAGCGCACATTGCGCATCTCGCCGCGCAGCGCATCATAGAGCAGCAGCCGGCCCGACAGGCTGTCACCCAGCCCGGTGATTTCCTTGATCACTTCCAGCGCCTGCAAACTGCCCATCACACCGCCAAGCGCACCAAGCACACCGGCTTCGGCACAGGCTGGCACACTGCCCGGCGGCGGCGGTTCGGGGAAAACGCAGCGATAGCAGGGATGCGGCGCGCCGAGATGCGATTTGAAGGTGGAAAGCTGGCCATCAAAACGCAGCATCGCCGCCGTCACCAAGGTTTTGCCAAGCCGATGGCAGGTGTCGCTGACCAGAAAGCGGGTGTCAAAATTGTCGCTGCCATCGGCCACGATATCGTAGCCTTGCAGCACATCAGCGATATTGCCGGCATCCAGCCGCAGACTATGCTCAATCACCCGCACATGCGGATTGAGTTCGGCCAAAGCCACGGCGGCGCTTTCGGTTTTGAGCTGGCCGATGCGGCTGCTGCCATGCAGCACCTGGCGCTGCAAATTGCTGAGCGACACCCGGTCATCATCCACAATGCCCAGCGTGCCGATGCCGGCAGCGGCAAGATACAGCGCCAGCGGCGAACCCAGGCCGCCAGCGCCGATCACCAGCACACGGGCGCGTTTCAGCGCCTGCTGCCCGGCACCGCCCACTTCCGGCAGGATGATATGGCGCGCATAACGCTCCAGTTCTGCCGGCGAGAAGGCAGCCATGCGGTTACAGCCCGTCGAACAAGGCGGTGGAGAGATAACGCTCGGCAAAGGACGGAATGATCGCCACCACGGTCTTGCCGGCCATATCGGCGCGGCCGGCCACTTCCAAAGCCGCCGCCATCGCCGCACCCGATGAGATGCCGCCCGGAATGCCTTCCAGCCGGGCCATCTGGCGCGCGGTTTCAAACGCGGTTTCATTGCCGATGGTGATGATCTCGTCGATCAACGCAGTATCCAGGTTGCCCGGAATGAAGCCGGCGCCGATACCCTGGATCTTGTGCGGGCCGGGGCGGCCGCCGGAAATCACCGGGCTGTCCTCCGGCTCCACCGCCACCATGCGCAAGCCGGGCTTGCGCGGCTTCAGCACACTGCCGATGCCGCTCAGCGTGCCGCCAGTGCCAACGCCGGAAATCACCACATCCACGGCGCCCTGGGTGTCGGCCCAGATCTCCTCGGCGGTGGTGGCGCGATGGATCGCCGGGTTGGCCGGATTATCAAATTGCTGCGGCATCACGGCGCCAGGAATTTCCTTGAGCAACTCCTCGGCGCGCGCCACGGCGCCACGCATGCCCTGGCCCGGCGGGGTCAATTCGATCTCGGCGCCAAGATACTTGAGCATCTTGCGGCGTTCGATCGACATGCTTTCCGGCATCACCAGGATCAGGCGATAGCCCTTGGCGGCGGCAACAAAAGCCAGCGCGATGCCGGTATTACCCGAAGTCGGCTCAACGATGGTGTTGCCCGGCGCCAGCTTGCCGGCGCCCTCCAGCGCCTCGATCATCGCGATGCCGATACGATCCTTCACCGAAGCCAGCGGATTGAAAAATTCCAGCTTGGCCAGGATGGTGGCCTTGGCACCAGCCTCGGCGGCCAGGCGGTTGATGCGCACCAGCGGCGTGGCGCCGATGGTCTCGACGATGGAATTGTAGATGCGGCCACGCGGCGCGTTGGAAATGGGCGGCGCGTTGGAAACGGAGGGAGCAACCATGATTTTTCCCGGCCTTTGCTTGTCGTTATAAATCAGATGGCGAAATTGTCTGCGCCCTCAAGCGGCGCGTCAATGCCTTGCACCTGTGCCCGGTTGCACAGGTCTTCCAGTGTGATGCGATCAATCCGTTCCATGATCACCACCTGGCATTCATCCCAGATCGGCTGCACCGTGCGGCGGCCCAATTCGGAACCGGCCAGCATCGGCTCTTCGCCATCGGCATCCAGTTCAGAAACGATACGCACCACCTCACCCACCGTGATGCGGCGGCGTTCACGCGCCAGGGTGTAGCCGCCACGCGGGCCGCGCACACCTTTCAGCACGCCATTGCGCACCAGATGCTGCATCACCTGTTCAAGATAACGCTGCGGCACACCCTGCCTTGCGGCAATATCCTTGGATTGCACCGGCTCGGGCCGGGCATGAAAGGCGATATCCACCACCGCTTCCAGCGCATGCATGGTGCGTCGGGTACATTTCAACATCAGTTCAGCCTCCAGTCTGGGCGGCCAGCCCGGTCGAGCCGAAGCCGCCGGCGCCGCGTTCCGTCGCATCAAGATCGGCCACTGCCTGCCATTGCACGCGGGCATGGCGTGCCACCACCAGCTGCGCAATGCGCTCGCCGCGATTGATGGTGAAGGCGGCCTGGCCGTGATTGATCAGCACCACACCCACCTCGCCGCGATAATCCGCGTCGATGGTGCCGGGCGCATTCAGCACCGTGAGGCCATGTTTCAACGCCAGGCCGGAACGTGGCCGCACCTGGGCCTCAAAACCTGCCGGCAAAGCCAGCGCCAGGCCGGTGGGCACCAGGCGGCGTTCGCCCGGCGCCAGCACAATCGGCTCGGCGATGGCGGCCAGCAGATCCAGCCCGGCCGATTCCAGCGTGGCATAGGCCGGCAAAGGCAGCTCGGCGCCATGCGGCAGGCGCCGCACCGCCACGGTTACGTCATCACTCATGATTTTCCGTTCCATTAAAAAACGCCGCCACATGCTCGGCCAGCCGTTCGGCCACCGCCTGTTTGCTCATGCGCGGCCAATCCTGCACACCAGCCTTGGTCACCAGATGGATGGTGTTGTCATCACCGCCGAAAGTGCCGCTGGCCGGGCTGGCATCATTGGCCAGAATCCAGTCGCAGCCCTTCCTGGCCAGCTTGGCCTTGGCGTATTCCACCACCTGCTCGGTCTCGGCGGCAAAGCCGATCACCAGTTTGGGCCGGCGTTTGGCATCGGTGGTGGCGATGGCGCGCAGGATATCGGGATTTTCCGCCAATTGCAGGCTGGGCGCCAATTCGCCGCTTTTTTTCAGCTTCTGATCCGCTGCCACCGCCACGCGCCAATCGGCCACGGCAGCGGCAAAGATGGCGCAATCCGCCGGCAGATTAAGGAAGCAGGCCGAGAACATGTCACGCGCCGCTTCCACATGGATGGTTTTCACCCCGGGTGGATCGGGCAGGTTGACCGGGCCGCTGACCAGGATCACTTCGGCCCCGGCCGCTGCCAGCGCGGCGGCAATGGCATGGCCCTGCTTGCCCGAGGAACGGTTGGCGATATAACGCACCGGGTCTATCGGCTCATGCGTCGGGCCGGAGGTGACGATGATCTTGCGGCCTTTCAGCGGCAACGGCCGGGCAAAAAACGCCTCGGTTGCGGCCACGATCTCGGCCGGCTCGCTCATGCGGCCGGGGCCATATTCGTTGCAGGCCATATCGCCATCCACCGGGCCGATAAAGCCAATGCCATCGCCGCGCAGCCGGGCAACATTGCGCTGCGTGGCCGGGTGCAGCCACATGCGCACATTCATTGCCGGCGCCACCAGCACCGGCTTGTCGGTGGCCAGCAGCACGGTGGCGGCCAGATCATCGGCCAGGCCATTGGTCATGCGCGCCAGCAGGTCGGCGCTGGCCGGTGCCACCAGCAGCAGGTCGGCGTCACGCGAAAGCTGGATATGGCCCATCTCGGCTTCGTCGGTGAGCGAAAACAGCTCGCCATAAACCTTGTCGCCCGACAGCGCGGCCACCGAGAGCGGGGTGACAAATTGCGGCGCCGAGCGGCTCAGCACGCAGCGCACGCTGGCGCCGCGTTCACGCAGGCGGCGGATCAGTTCCAGCGCCTTGAAGGCGGCAATGCCGCCCGAGATGACCAGGAGGATTCGTTTTCCGTTCAGCACGCGGCCTTCACCAGAAATTACGGGGACTTGGTGTGCAAAAACCTAACGAAGCCGCCCCGTCCTCACAAGCCTTAATGTGAAATTATACGTGCTGGCCGCCGTTTATGTGAATTTCGGCGCCATTCACATAGGATGAAGTGGGCGTGCAGAGGAAATAGATCGTCGAGGCCACTTCCTCGGGCTTGCCCAGGCGGTGCATCGGGATTTCACGCTCAACAATCTCGCTGGTGCCGGGTGAGAGAATCGCCGTGTCGATCTCGCCCGGCGCGATGGCATTGACGCGGATGCCATGGGCGCCGAATTCGGAAGCCATTTCGCGGGTCAGCGCCGCCAGAGCCGCCTTGGACGTGGCATAGGCCATGCCGGCAAAGGGATGCACCCGGCTGCCGGCAATCGAGGTGACATTGACGATGGAGCCTTGCGCCGCCTTCAACTCGTTGAAGAAACCCTTGGCCAGCAGCATCACCGAGAACAGGTTGACGTTATAAACCTGCTGCAACGTGGTCAGATCGGTGCCCAGCACGCCAAGCCGGCTGCCGCCCGGCCCTTTGGGCGAAATGCCGGCATTATTGACCAGCGCATCCAGCTTGCCGCCGGGCAGGCGATCCCGCAATTCCTCGATGGCGGCCGGCAGTTTGGCGATATCGGCCAAATCCATCTGCACATGGCTTTCGGCGCCGCCCTCCCAGGGGCAGTGTTCGGAAAAGGCCTGCCGCGACACGGTCAACACCTTCCAGCCGGCGGCGGAAAAGCGTTTGACGGTGGCGTGGCCAATGCCTCGGCTGGCGCCGGTGAGAAGCAGAGTGCGGGGTCTGTCGGACATGGGCTTAAGTTAGAGCGGTTCGCAACCAGAGGCCAGCCCCCCGGCTCAGGAACCACCTTTCGCCGCTGTCGCCGCGCCCAGCTGGTTGTTGATGTAATATTCATCACGCGGGAACAGATCGGCATTCACGCCGGCGCCGGTATCGAGCTGCGGCGCCCGCAGCACGGCCTGATGGAACAGCCGCTCGGCATGGCCGGTATCGATGCCGGCGGCGGCGAAATGGCGCCGCGCCGCTTCGCTGCCAAACACGGCACGCAAGCGGTCATGGTCGATATCCAGCCGGTGGCGCGAGCCGATCAGCACCGGAAACGGCTGCAACATCGCCACATGCGGAAACACGGCGGCAAAGGTGGCAACACTGCGCGCCGTCGGCCCCCATTGCACATAGATGCCGTCATCGGCCAGCGCGGCCAGCACCATTTGCATGAATTCGCGCGAATAGAGCAGCCCGCTATGGGATGATTCGGGCAGGATGGCATCGGCCTGGATCACGTTATACCGCCGCTCGGCAGCAAAGATGGCGCGGCGGCCATCGCCCACCACAAACTCATACCGTGGATCACGCAGCAGCCCGGCAATCGCTGAATCCGGTTCCAGCGCGGCAAAATCGCGCAGTACCTGGAAAACCGGGCCAACCAGTTCCACCACCCGCACCCGCTGGGTGGCCGGATTGACCCCGGCGGCGAAAGGTGTGCCGCCGCTGCCCGAACCGATCACCAGCACATCGGCGGGCGCCGGATGCAGCAACGGACCAACCGCGCCAAGAAATGCATGTTCCACCATGAAGGGCCATTTTGACTGGGTGAAACCCTGGATGAAAAACGGACTGGCAGCGCCGTTTTCATTGAGCCGGAACAGCGCCAGGCCAGAGCGATCCTCGGCCACCAGGATTTCATGCTGTTCGGCGGCCTGATGCAGCCGCGCCCAGAATTGTGTATTGCCGGGAAACAGCGCCAGCGCCACGGCCAGCACGGCGGCCAGACCGGCGGCAAAACGCCAGGCACCGGGCTGGCCTTCGCGCCAGGCGGCATAGGCCCAGTACAGCAACAGCAACACCGCCAGCAGGGCGATGAATTTCAGCGTGCCGGCGGTGCCAAGCCAATGCAAAGCCACCAGGCCGGTGGCCAAGGAGCCTGCGGCATTGCCCAGGATATTCGCCACCTGCACGGCGGCAACGCGCCAGCCAAGCCGGCTCAGATCAGTTTGCACCGCCTGCTGCGCCAGCGGAAACGAGATGCCGAGCAGCAGCGAGGGCGGCGCCACCAGCAGCACGGTGACCACCAGCGCAGCAAAAAGCGGCGTGCCGTAATGCCGCGTGGTTTCAGCGGCCAGCAAACCTTCCCACCAAGCGGCGCCGGCCAGCCAGTAGACCAGCCAGATCGAAGCCAGGGCATAGAGCGTGGCCAAGGCCTGCACGGCAAAGAAGGCGGCGCGGGTATCACGCAGCCGCTTGAGCCAAAGCGCCCCCAGCACCATGCCCAGGCCATCCGCCAGCAGGAAACTGCCCAGGATGGTGGCGAAACTATAGGCGGTGTATTGCGCCACCACGCCGGCCACCCGCACCCAGAGGATTTCCAGCGCCACGATGGCAAAGCCGGATACAAAGACCAACACCGCCCAGATGCCGAAGCCGAAGCCGCGCGTGGCAATCGCGGCGGGTGCTGTTGCTGCCAGGGCCGGCGCCGCGGCTTTCCCCGCTGGCTCCAGGCGCCATAGCAGCAGGCCGATGGCGGCGGCGAGCAGATTGAACAGCGCCGCAACCCGCAGGCTGTTCTCATAACCCAGCGTGCCGATCAGCCACCAGCCGCCGAGCAGCGCGCCCAGGCCGGCGCCCAGCGTGTTGAGGCCATAGAGCCAGCCGATACGCGGCGCCGCTTCAGCCAGGCTGTTGATCGCCGCCTTGGCCAGCAAGGGCAGCGAGGCGCCCATCAGCATGGTGGGGATCAGAATGCCGCCGAAGCAGACCGCGAAGATGCCCCAGCGATTTGGCACCAACGGGCCGATCACCTGCACCACAAAGTCATAGAGAAACGGCCGGCTGAGCAGGCCGAAAATGCCGATGCCGATCTCACACAGCACAAAGCCGATCAGGGCCGCCCGCATGCCGAGGCGATCCGTCACCGCGCCGGCGGCCAGGCTGCCCAGGCCAAGGCCAAGCAGGAAGGCGCCCACCACCAGCGCGGCCGTCACCGAATCCGAGCCGGCAAACAGCCCGAGCATACGCTGCCAGACAATCTGATCGATCAGGGCGGCAAAACCCGACAGGAAAAACGCGAGACACAGACCGAGGAAAGCCAAACGCTGCGAGGCGGCACCAACCGCAAATGACATTTTATTCCCCCACGACACATATTTATTGAATCTTTACACGCAGGGGTGGCTTCCGCGCCAGCAAAAATGCCACATTGCCGCCCAAATTAGCAGCCAAAGCTGCCGGACAAAAAAAGCGCTCAGAAAAACACGCATACTGGAGGCGCGCATGAGCGAGCCCTATACGATTGGTATCGAGGAGGAATACTTCCTCGCTGAAACCGTCAGCAAGAACACCATCTCGCGCATGCCCAAGGCGCTGATCCGGCGCTTCCGGGGGGCGCTCGGCGATCAGGTGACGCCGGAATTGCTGCAATCGCAGATCGAGGTTGGCACGCCGGTCTGTGCTTCGCTGGCCGAGGCGCGCCAGGCTTTGCGGCGCTATCGCCGCGCCCTGGCCGAGGCGGCGGCGGAATTCGACATGCAGGTTTTTGCCGCCGGCACCCATCCGCTGGCGGTGTGGTCGGAACAATTGCCCACCGACAAGCCGCGCTATCACAAGCTGGCCAATGACCTGAAATTCCTCGCCCGGCGCAACATGCTGTGCGGCCTGCATGTGCATGTGGAGGTGAAGGACCCGCATGTGCGCATCGATGTGATGAACCGCATGCTGCCCTTCCTGCCGGTGCTGCTCGGCCTCAGCACCTCGTCGCCCTTCTGGAGCAAAACGCCGACCGGGCTGATGGGCTATCGCCTCGCCGCCTATGATGAATTGCCGCGCACCGGGATTCCGGATTTTTTTGTCAACCTGGCCGACTATAACGGCTATGTCGATACGCTGGTGGCGGCCGGCGTGATCGAGGATGCCAGCCATATCTGGTGGGCGATCCGGCCCAGCCTGCGTTTCCCGACGCTGGAATTGCGCGTCGCCGATTCCTGCACCCATCTGGAGGATACGCTGTGCATCGCGGCGCTGTATCGCTGCCTGGTGCGTTGCCTGCGCCGCCGGCCGGATTTGAACGGCACCTGGCGCAACCATACCAGGCTGCTGATCGAGGAAAACCGCTGGCGTGCCCAGCGTTATGGCACCGAAGCCGGCCAGATCGATTTTGACAACCGCGCCATCCTGCCTTTCGCCGATGTGGTGAACAACCTGCTGGCCCTGGTGGCCGAGGATGCCGCGGCGCTGGATTGCGAGCAGGAAGTGAACCACGCCCGCACCATCCTGGCGCGCGGCACCAGCGCGGCGCAGCAGATGGCGCTCTATCGCCAACGCCGCAGCGAAGGCAAAAGCCGCATCGAGGCTTTGCGCGATGTGGTCGGCTGGCTGGTGGAGACGACGCGGGCTTGACCTGCGACCAGGGTGGCGACAGCCATGGCAGAAGTTGACATCTATACGCAAAATACGTATAGTTAAAAAGGGAGGAGATGATGCCGCCCCGGTTCAACATTCGCCTGGACAATGCGCTTTGCGACAATGAACTTGGTGTCATCTTCATTGATACGCCGGTCGGCCAACTACACCTCGCCGGCATAGTGGTTACCTTCGACCACGCCCTGCTGGAGATTGAGGATGCCTTGATCTATGGCAGGGACGGCCTAAATGCCCGCGACCTCGGCCATGCCATGATTTATCAGATCGCACGCGCAATTATGGAGATACTCGATGTCAGCGAAATCAAAATCTCTGGCTGGCGTTCTTCAGGCGCGCGGCCTAACCGCCCCAGCCGAGCCGTCAGCTTTCGCCGGTGAACCAGCCAATCTGTATCTGCGTCGCACCGGCAACGGCAACCTCATCGAGGTTATGCGTATCCTGGTGCGCTGTGGCCTGTCACCACGGCGCGCCAAGGAAATTGTTGACGCCCTGAATAAACGGGGTGAGGCCGTAGCCTTGGTGGATCAGGCACCGAAGGATTATGCCCGTCGCTTCGCCGCGCATGGCATTTCGGCGGCCGTGCCGACGGTTCGAGCCGTCGATGTGAAGGCACTCAGGGAGCGCCTTGGGCTGAGCCAGTCGGAATTTGCGGCGCGTTTTGCGCTGGATCACACGTTGATCAAGAATTGGGAGCAGCACAGGTCTGAACCACCCGTTGCCGCCAGGGTGCTGCTGAACCTGATCGACCGGGCGCCCGATACCGTATCTGAAATACTGACTTCGAAATAAAGCAGACGCAGTTCAACGCTTGCGGAAACGCGCCGCGAAGAAGCCGTCAATGCCGCCATGTTCAGGCCAATGGCAGGGCAGGCAGCGCAGGCTGCCGCTGGCATCGATCAGTGCTGCCGGCAGGCCGAGTTCGGCGGGCTGGATCGGCATTGCCTCCAGCTCCGGCTGGGCCAGCAGCCAGTCGCGCTGCGCCTCGCCTTCCTCCGGCTCCAGCGAGCAGGTGGCATAGACCAGCAGGCCGCCGGGCTTGAGCAATGTGATCGCATGGTGCAGCAGGCGGCGCTGCAAGGCGGTGAGCGCCACCAGATCACTTTCCTGCTTCAGATAGGGCAATTCCGGATGGCGCCGGATTGTGCCGGTGGCGGAACAGGGCGCATCCACCAGCACACCATCCAGCAGCAGGCCGGCTTCCGGCTGCCAGGCCGTGGCATCAGCGGTGCGCACCTGGGCCTTGAGGCCGAGCCGGGCCAGATTCTGCTTCAGCCGCTGCAAACGCGGCTCGGAACGATCAATGGCAAAGACTTCGGCGCCAAGGCTGAGCAATTGCGCCGTCTTGCCGCCCGGCGCAGCGCACAGATCGGCGATCTGCCGGCCGGCCAGATCAGCGCCGAATAACCGCGCCGGCAAAGCCGCTGCGGCATCCTGCACCCACCATTCGGCGGGCAAATCGGCAAATCCGGGCAGGCTTTCCACCGCCCCGCCGGCCAGCCGGCGCAGGCTGCCGCTGGGCAGCAGCACGGCATTAAGCGGTTCGGCCCAGGCGGCGGCGCGGCCCGGCTTGGTGCTGATATCCAGCGCCGCCTCGGCCTGATGCGCGATCATGATCGCCTGCGCCAGATCGGCGCCATAAGCGGCTTCCCAGCGCCGCCGCAGCCAGGCCGGCGTGTTGAGCCGCGCGGCATCCTGGCCGGCAATGATGGCAGCGCCTTCGCGCCCGGCGCGGCGCAGCACGGCATTGACCAGGCCGCGCGCCTTGGAGCCGGCCGGCAGCAATTCCACCGCGCTGGAAACCGCCGCATGCGGCGGCGTATCCAGAAACAGCAATTCGCACAGGCCGAGCCGCAAAGCCTGCAACGGCAGGCCCTTGGGCCAGATTTTCACAAAGCCCTTGAGCACGGCATCAACCTGGCCCAGGCGGCGCAGGCAGGTGGCAACCAGGCGGCGCACAAAGGCACGATCACGATCAGCCAGGCGGGCAAAGCCCAGGCTCGGCTCGTGCATGGCTTCGTCAAGCGCGCGGTGGCGGCGCAGCACGGCTTCCAGCAGGTCGGCGGCTACGCGGCGGGGATTAAGGTCGGTCATGGCCGCTGTTCTAGAGCCATTTTCCGCTATAGTCGATGCACAGGTGAGAAGGGAACAGCCATGAGCATGCTGACCAAGGCCGAGGCGGAAGCGATCCTGAAGCAGAATTTTGCGCCCTGGATCAACGACCTCAATCTGCGCTTTGAGACGTTGGAAAAAGGCCGCGTGGTGCTGCGGCTGCCGAATAACCCGCGCCTCAACCGCCTGGGCGGCGTGCTCTGCGGCCAGGCGCTGATGGCGGTGGCCGATACCGCCATGGTATTTGCCGTTTCCACCGCCCAGGCCGGCTTTTCCGACATGGCGACGGTGAACCAGAATACCAGCTTCTTCCGCGCCGCCGTGGATAGCGATGTGCTATGCGATGCCCGCGTGGTGCGCATGGGCCGCTCGCTGGCCTTTGGCGACGTGCTGTTCACCACGCTGGGCAACGAGGCACCGATTGCCCAGGCCACGCTGACCTATGCCCTGCTGGCGCCGCGCAAATAGCCAGCCGGCGTCAAATCGTGTGCAGAAAGCCGACAAAGATAAAATCGACGCGCCCCGGCAATGCGCCGGCAAACGGCACTGCCAGGCGGTAAAGCTGGCCATAGCGCCCCTCGGCATGGCGAAAACCCCCTTCGCTATACCAGGGCTGGCCGGTTTCCACGATGCGGCGGTATTGCGCCGCCACCTCGTTATGCAACAACAGCACGCCGGGTTCATCGATGAAGCGGCCCTTGGCGCCATAACCACGCGCCTGCACCACATCATCGCCTTCCAGCCGGATGCGAAAACGCGGGCCGCCATCCGGTGCGGCCCCATGCACCACATCGTTCACGATCAGCCAGGCCAGGGCACGGCCAAGCCGGCGCGGATCAAACGCATCGCGCGGTGGCGGACTGGCGCCATCCTGCTGCAATTCGCACCAGTAATCATAGAGCGGCAGCAGGCCAGGATGGCCGATTGCGGCACGGAACCCGTTGTTATCTGCGCCGCCCGCCATGTACTAATCACCCAGAAGACCGGCGCGATCCAGCGCCACGGTGCGACTGGCCGGAAAATGCAGCAGCATCCGTGTTCCCTGGCCGAGTTCACTTTTCAGCGCCACGCTACCCTGATGCGCCTCGACATAGGCGCGCACCAGCGCCAGCCCCAAGCCAACGCCGCCATATTGCCGGCTGCGCGCCGCCTCGGCCTGCTCAAACGGCGCAAAAACGCGCTCACGATCAGCCGCCGCGATGCCGATGCCATCATCCTGCACCCAAACCGTGATACCGCCCGGATTGGGCGCCGCAGCACTCACATCAGCGCCAACACAGACCTGCCCCTGCGGGCCGGAGAATTTCACCGCATTGCCGATCAGGTTGAGCAGCATCTGGCGAAACAGCCGGGCATCGCCACAGAGTAACGGCAAATCTTCGGGTATCTCGGCGCGCAGGCTTTTGCCGCTGGCTGCCGGCGCCGAGGCGGAGAGCCGGATGCAGATGGCCGCAGTTTCCGCCACATCGATATCGGTTTCCTGCAAGCCGATGCGGTTAACCTCAACCCGGGCGAGATCGAGGATGTCGTCGATAATGCCGAGCAGATGCGTGGCGCTGGAATGGATGTCGCTGATGTATTCGTCGTATTTCGGCGATTGCGGGCCATAGAGCTTCTGCCGCACGATATCGGAAAAGCCGATCACGGCATTCAGCGGCGTACGCAATTCATGGCTCATATTGGCCAGGAAGCTGGATTTGGCGCGGCTGGCGCGTTCGGCGGCATCGCGGGCGCGGGTCACTTCCGCCACCAGTTCCTCCAGCCGCCGCTTCTGCTGTTCCAGCGTTTCGGTGGCGGCATACTGTTCGCTGATATCCAGCAGCAGCAAAGCCCTATCGCCATGCGGCGTGTGGCGTTGCAATGGCCGCACCCAGCGGCCCGCAGCGGTGCGCAACGGGGCCAGGCCCTGGCCGTGCAAAGCTGCCTCGATGGCGTCGGGCGCCAGGCCACCTTCTGCCAGCAATGGCGCCAATACGATACCGGGCCGCAGCTTAGCCGTATCCAGGCGCAGCAGATCGGCAAATTTGCGGTTCCATTGCGTCACCCGGCCCTCGGCATCGCTGAACACAAAGGCTTCGGCGCTTTCCGCCACATCCAGCAAGGCGGCGCGCGCCGCGCGGGTGCGTGCCAGCAAATCGCGATTCTCGCCACGCAGGCGCCGGTTACGGGCGATCATGCCGTGCACGATCCGGCTGGAAACCATCATCGCCAGCACATAGACCAACGCCATAGCGCTCAAGGCATAATAGGTTGGCTCGTCGCGCAGGAAAAACACCACCACATAGGGCAGCACGGTGCAGATCACAAAGGCCGCGGCTGCCGCCGGCATCGAGGCCAGTGTGGTGGCGGCGCCCGATACCATGCCGGCCGCCACGGTGAGCAGGAAGATCTGCCGCGCCGGATCCAGCTGATCGAGAATAATGGCGCCGACACCCCACAGGCTGCCGCCAAGAATGGCCGAGGCAAAAGCCTGGCGGCGGCGGAACCGCAGCCGGGCGGCATGTTGCTGTGGCGTGCGCTGCGGCAGTGTATCCGGCGGCATCGCGGCGCGCCAAGCCTGGCGCTGGCTGGCCAGCCACCAGCCGGCCAGCATGGCACCGGCATAGGCGGTTTGCGCCAGCCACCAGCCGCCAATCAACGCCAGCGACAAATCCGGCAGCAACGTAATCGCGGTGATCGAGGCGATGGCCAGGGTGACGGCGGCATTCAGCGGCACGGTTTGGCGATAACTGGTGAAAAGCGGGTCGCCGCCTTCTTCGGGGCGGGCAGCGGAAGTGCCGATGCCGTTGCTGCCCATTGCACCATCCCCAGCCGTTAACGCGGTCCCATTCGGCAATCACCCTGCCATCACCGGGCTGGCCCGACACCACATAATAACGATCATACATCGCTGCCGTCATGCAGGAATGATTGGGCAGCACGCGCAGCCGGCTACCCACCGGGAAACGCTCAAACGGCAAGGCCGCAGCCGTTTCAGCCGGGCCGGCCGGGCCGATCAGGCCATGTTCCTGATGCACATCCACCACCGCCAGGCCGGGCAGCGGCAGCGCACCGCCGGGCAGGCAGACCAGGCCATAGCCGGTATGCGGCCGATGCTCGTTGGCACCGATATCCTTGGACAGCGCCAGGCCGCCGGCATCGATCAGCAGATGGTTGCGGCCACGATGCCGGCCGGTGACCGAAGCTAGCACCGACACGGCAATATCATCCATGGCGCAGGTGCCAAGCCCGGCCTGGAACAGATCAAAGAACACATAATTTCCCGGCCGCATCTCGGTGATGCCGGGTAGCTTCTCGGCAAACAGTGCGGTGGGCGTGGAGCCGACCGAAACGATGCCGCAGGCATGGCCGGCCTGGCGCAGCCGTTCGGCGGCACGCACCACGCCGGCGCGCTCGGCCTCGGCAATGGCAATGATCTCGGCAGCACCATGGGCATGATAGGAATGCCCGGCATGGGTCAGCACGCCAGCCAAAACGCCGCCCGGCTGGTTCAGGGCCGCAGCCAGCGGCAGCAGGCTATCCGCATCCGGAGCAATGCCGGCGCGGCCCAGGCCGGTATCGATCTTGATCAGCACACGGAAAGTAACGCCGAGTTCCTGGCCTTTGGCGGCGATGGCCTGCGCCGTGGCCACATCATCGGTGATCAGCTTGAGATCAACACCACCAGCCGAGCTATCACCACCTTGGCGCATGATCGCGGCAACTTGCTCTAGCTTGGTCGGCACGATGCCGACGGCATATAGGATATCGGTGAACCCGGCAGCAGCGAAATACGCTGCCTCCGCCAGGGTGGAAACCGTTATCGGCCCGGCCTCACCGCCATGCGCCAAAGCCGCAATCCGCGCTGATTTTGCGGTTTTCAGATGCGGCCTGAGCCGCACCCCCAGCGCCGAGGCGCGTTCGCGCATGCGGGCCAGGTTATGCTCCAGGCGGGCAAGGTCAAGAATCAGGCTGGGCGTCGGCAGGTCATCGAGTGTCATGCCAATAGTCTAAACTTTTTCCCGGCTGGGCGCATAGCGCTCAAGTAATGCAGCAAACCGCATTGGCCGGTCGAAATAATAGCCCTGGCCAAGATCGCAGCCCATGCTGCGCAAAGCCGCCGCCTGATCTTCAGTCTCCACCCCCTCGGCCACCACAACCAGGCCCAGGTCATGGCCCAGATCGATGATGGCGCGCACCATATGCGCCACGGCGGCATCCTGCTCGGCACCTTGCAGGAAGCTGCGATCGATCTTCAGCACCGCTGCCGGCAGCGAGGTGAGATAGCTCAGGCTGGAATAGCCGGTGCCGAAATCATCCAGCGCAATGCGCGCCCCGGCAGCCACCAGGCGCTCCAGATCGGTGCGGGCGCCATGAACATCCACCAGCGCCACACTTTCGGTCACTTCCAGCGTGATCGGGCGCGGCAGGCCGCTGGTCTTTATCATCTCGGCCGCCATCGGCACAAAATCGGCGCGTTCAAATTGCCGGGTGGAAACATTCACCGCCAGTTCGATATCCAGCTCGGCTGCCAACAAGGCGGCACGCAAGCGCAAAGCCTCACGCAACGCCCATAGCCCAACATCGTGGATCAGGCCGCTTTGTTCCAGCAGCGGGATGAATTCGCCCGGCGCCACCATGCCCCGGCTGGGATGATGCCAGCGCAGCAAGGCTTCCGCCTTGGCTACGCGGCCGGTATCAAGATCTATGATCGGCTGGCAGAAAAGTTCAAATTCGCCGCGCGCCACGGCTTGGCGCAGATCGGCGATCAGCGCCACGCGGCGCTCGGTCTCGCTCTGCATTTCCGGGGTGAAGAAACGCCATGAGCCGCGTTCGCTGGTCTTGGCGGCATACATCGCCGTATCCGCCATGCGCATCAGGTCATTGGGATCGCTGGCATCATTGGGAAACACCGTCACGCCGATACTGGCGGAAAGTGGCACCAGCCGGCCTTCCAGTTGATAAGGCTGGGCCAGTGCAACGCGCAGTTTCTCGATCACCGCCGGCACGGCCTCTGGCGCCATGTTGGGCAGCAGCACGGCAAATTCATCGCCGCCCAGGCGGCCCACCGTGTCGCTGGCGCGCAACGCGCCCTGTAGCCGGGTGGCCACTTCCTGCAACAAGGCATCGCCGGCCAGATGGCCCAGCGTGTCATTCACTTCCTTGAAGTGATCCAGATCGAGCAGCAGCACGGCGCCACCCACCGGCATACCGCCCAATTCAGTATCGCCACGATGCCGCTGCGCCAGGCGTGCTGCCTGGTCGATACGATCCAGCAGCAGGCGGCGGTTCGGCAGCCTGGTCAGGGCATCATAATCCGCCTGCCAGCGCACCAAAGCCTCGGCATTCTTGCGATCGGTGATATCGATGAACATGGCGATATAACCACTGGCCGCCACATCATCGGTATCACGCAGGCGCGTGATCGAGAGCCATTCACAATAGATCGCGCCATCCCTGCGGCGGTTCCAAACCTCGCCCTGCCATTCGCCGGCCCGTTCGATGGCGGCCCACATGTCAACATAGAAATCGCGGCCCTGCCGACCCGAGGAAAGCAGCGCCGGGTTGCGGCCCCTCACCTCGTCGGCGCTATAGCCGGTCACGCGCTCAAAGGCCGGGTTGACATGCAGGATGATGTTATCGGCATTGGTGACCATGATGGCCTGGGGTGATTTTTCGAACACCACGCCGGCCTGACTCAGGCGCTGCTCGGCGATTTTGCGCGCATCAATATCGCTATGCGTGCCGATCACCCGCAATGGCAGGCCGTTGATATCGCGCTCCACCACGGCGCCGCGGTCGAGCACCCATTTGTAGCGGCCGTCGCGGCAGAGCAAGCGATGTTCGCATTCGTAATTCGGGCTGCGGCCTTGCAGGTGATCCTGCAAGGCAACGCGCACCCGCGCCATATCCTGCGGATGCACCAGCTTTTCCCAGGTCGACAATTCACCGGCCAGCTCGCCCGGCAGATAACCCAGCATGCTCATCCAGCGGTCACTGAACAGCACCCGGCCGCTGGGATAATCCCAATCCCAGATGCCATCCTGATTGCCGACAAAGGCCAGGCCGAGCCGTTCCTCGCGCTCGCGCAACTGGCTCTGGCGCTGCACCAGGGCATCGACCATGCGGTTGAGCCCTTGCGCAATGCGGCGCAATTCACGCGGCCCTGCCGCCGGCGCGCGCATACTTTCATCACCCTGGCGCACCAGATCGGCAACATGGGCCAGTTTTTCCAGCGGCTTGTAGAGCCGCCGGCCAAGCAGCCAGGCGCCCAGCGCAGCCACCAGCAGCACGCCAAGATCAACACTGATATCGCGCAGCAATTGCCGGCGCGCCGGCAGCAGGGCGGCGGCTTCCGGTTCGCGCACCACCACCAGCCAATCCGCTGCGGCAATATGGGCCAGGCCGAGGATCGCGCCCTCGGCGACGCCTTGACCGGCGGCATGGCTCTGCCAGTAGCTTGCGGCCTCGGGCAGTTGCGTGCCGATCAGGGCGCGCTGGCCGTGGCTGGCCAGGGCGACATGGCCCGAACGGGTCAGCACCAGGCCGCCGATGCCATGCAGGTCGGGCATCTGCAAAACCAGCCGCTGCGGATCAAGGCCGAGCACAAGCGCGCCGGCTACGGCTTCACTTGACCCCAGCGGCACCGCCAGGGCGATATTGGGCCGGCCGCTGACCACCCCGGTCGGGTTGGGTTCGCCAATTGTGAAACCTGGGCGCGCCAGCAGGCGGTTCAAGTAATAATCCGGCTTGATATGACGCGCCGTGCCTTGCGGCTGCGGAATGGCACTGCAAATCACCCGGCCATCGCGGCGCACCGTCAGCAGGTTGGTGAAACGCAGTAGGAAAAACATCGCATCGTCGAATACATCCTGGCAGCGTTCAGGCTGCAACGCCGCCACCGCGCCACTCAATGCCAGGCGGTTGAGCATGATCTCGGTTTCGCCGAGAAAATCATCCAGCCGCTCGGCGGTGACCTGGGCGGCATGGCCCAGCAATTCCACACGATCAGCCGTGATGCGGCGGTAATCGCCATAGGCGCCCCAGCCATGCAAAACAATTAATGGTAGCATTATCACGCCCATCAACACCGCAAGATGGGTGCGAATTGAAAGGCTGTTACGGCACAGGCCGCCGAGCTGTTCTGCAAATGAAAGCATTTTCATGGCCCCACCTACCCTGCCGGACGCCGACAATACATTGATTTGAGTCATATTGGCTGCATTTGGCGCTTTCCGCCCCGGCCATGCCGCCGGCTTTGGCGGAATCTGCTGCCGCCTCCTTGACAGCGCGCCCGGTCGCGCCTAGGTATCTGGCGCTCTCCTAGGGAGAGTGCTAACAATTCGGGTTCACTACAGTTATTTCAATAACTTAAGTGAATTCCGGTTTGTGGGCCAAGAATTTTGACCCCCTCGGGCCGCTGGCCCGATCGATATCGAGATGGAGGATCGCATGAAGTTTCGTCCGTTGCACGACCGCGTGGTGGTGAAGCGCATTGAGGAAGAGGCGCGCACCGCCGGTGGCATCATCATTCCGGATACCGCCAAGGAAAAGCCGATGCAGGGCGACGTGATCGCCGTTGGCCCGGGCGCCCGTGGCGATGATGGCAAGCTGGTGCCGCTGGACGTGAAGGCCGGTGACCGCGTGCTGTTCGGCAAGTGGTCCGGCACTGAAGTCAAGATCGATGGCGAAGACCTTCTGATCATGAAGGAATCCGACATCATGGGCGTGATCGAAGGTTCCGCCAAGAAGTCGGCCAAGGCCGCCTGAATTAACCCAGTCTGTTAGGAGAAACAATTATGGCTGCTAAAGACGTTCGCTTCGGCTCCGACGCTCGCGACAAGATGCTGCGCGGCGTGGACATCCTCGCCAATGCCGTGAAGGTTACCCTGGGCCCGAAGGGCCGCAATGTGGTGATCGACAAGGCTTTCGGGGCGCCCCGCATCACCAAGGACGGCGTCACCGTCGCCAAGGAGATCGAGCTTTCCGACAAGTTCGAGAACATGGGCG
>DLGP01000129.1:208-2850 GCA_002482765.1 Alphaproteobacteria bacterium UBA7691 | reverse complement strand
CAGGCATGGCGCCGGCTGGCGCCAATTCCGGCCTGTCTGCGCTGGCGGATCGTGATCCCACCACCTTCACCCGGGCCGAGATCGAATTGCTGTCCAATCTGGCGCAGCGCCGCGAACAGCTTGAGCAGCGCGCGCGCGAGCTGGATTTGCGCGAAAGCCTGCTGGCGGCGGCGGAAAAGCGCATTGACGAGCGGATTGCCGAACTGAAGAAGCTGGAAGGCAGCATCAAGCAGATCGTGCAGAGCACCGACAAGCAGGAAGACGAGAATCTGCGTGGCCTGGTGAAAATCTACGAAACCATGAAGCCGGAAGAGGCGGCACGCATCTTCGCGCAACTGGATAGCGGCGTGTTGCTGAATGTGATCGAGCGTATGAAGGAAGCCAAGGTGGCGGCGGTGATGGCCAAGATGGAGCCGGCCATGGCGCAGGATCTGACCGTGCGGATGGCGACGCGCAAACAATTGCCGGCCAATCTGAAGGCGGCGGCCGGCGGCCAGGCGGCTCCGGCTGCGGCCCGGCCTGCGACGCCGCAGGCGGCCAATCCGGCCGGGCAGAACCGGCCCGGTGGTTAACCGCCGGGCTGGCTTGTTAACTAATTCTTAGCAAATGACGACTATCGTCTGGTTGAGGCCTTTTCCATCCATGGTAATATTGCACCAAACGTGGTAACAATATTTCCTGGTTAGCAGCTCAGAACGATGCTGCATCCGGAACCGGTGAGCACGCAGGAGGCGGGCGAACATGGCGTCGATAGAAATTCCATCTGCATCAAGCAGCGGCATCTCGCCGTATACGCTGTATCGGCGTCTGCAACAGACCGCCGAGCAGAATGCCAACACCACGCCCAGCACCGCCACCCAGGATGCGGTGAACAAGCAGCTGCTGGATGTGCGCAATTCCACCATCCGCATGCGCAACACCCAGGCCAAGGCCGATAACGCATTGGTGGTGTCTGACTCAGCCTATTTCCAGAATCGTGTTGCCGGCGCCACCTCGGTCAGTTCGCTGATCAATGACGACCGCGTGTTGCGGGTGATCGCCAATGCCAATGGCCTGGGCGAGCTTTTCACCTTCAACAAGCAGCGGCTCAAGGATGTGCTGCTGAGTGATCTGAGCAATCCCAATTCGGTGGCGCGCCAGGGCACCACCAAGGAACTGGAACTGGCCAAGAAGTTCAATCTCGGCGCCACTGGCAGCCTGGTTGATACCAATGGCAATACCGTGACCGTGGATGCCACCGGCAAGGTGCAGAATAACGGCAGCGGCACGCCGCTGGAAGCTGGCTTGGTCAAGCTGAAGAATCTGGTGCTGAATGCCAGCGGGGCGGTGGCGCTCAATCCGGATGGCTCGGTTCTGCAAGTGGGTAAACTGGCGGAGAAGGTCGCCACCGACTTTTCCAAGGCCAAGACCAAGGCGCTGGAAAAGGAACTGACCTTGCCCGCCACCAGCGGCAGCAAGGCCTATGAATTCGACGGCCCGGAATTCCAGCGTTTCCGCGCCCGTACCGACATTCAGCGCGAAGAAGAATATTTCAAAAACAACATCAAGACCATCAAGTCGGTGGATGACTTCTTCAACGACAAGCGCCTGCTGCGCTTTACGCTGGCGGCCTATGATCTTGAATCGGAAGTGACCAATACCGGCAAGATCCGCAAGATTCTGGAAAGCGATCTGACCGATCCCGACTCGCTGGCCAACCGCTTTGAGGATACCCGCTTCAAGCAGCTTGCCGCCGATCTGAATATGGGCGCGCTGAAGGAAGTGCTGCTGAAATCCGAAACCACAGTTAAAAACATCATCACCAAATACGAGCGGGTGAAATACGAGCAATCGCTGGATGAGCAGGCGCCTGGTGTGCGCGCCGCCATCGAATTCAAGCGCCGTGCCTCGAATATCACCCAGACCGTGCAATTGCTGGGCGACTCCGTGCTGCGTGAAGTGATCACGGTGGCCAACAACATCCCGAAGGAACTGGCGATCCAGGAAGTGAGCAGCCAGGTCACGGCGCTGGAACGCAAGGTGGATGTGAAGAAATTCAAGGATTCGGCCGAGGTCGACAAGATGGTGATGCGCTATCTGACCAATAAATCGGCCGAAAGCACCGGCGGCAGCGGCAGCTATCTGCTTGGCCTGTTCGGCTGAACCGGCCACCTGTGACCGCAGCGCCGCCGCCCGTTTCGCCTGCCGCACCGACCGGGATTCTGCTTTTGCCGATTCTGGTGGTGGATGATCATCGCCCGATGCTGCGCTTGGTGGAAGCCCATCTACAGGTTATCGGCTTCACCGATATCGAAACCGAGCATGATCCTGCCGCCGCGCTGGCCCGGCTGCGCCGGCGGCGCTATGGCCTGATCCTGTCGGATTGGAATATGACGCCGATCAGCGGCCTGGGGCTGTTGCGGGCGGTGCGCGGCGATCCGCAGCAGGCCGATACGCCTTTTATTCTGATCACGGCCGAGGCGAACCCGGAAAATGTGTTGGCGGCGAAGGCGGAAAAAGTGTCGGGCTATATCCTCAAGCCGTTTGACGCCACCCAGCTAAAGGCCAAATTGATCGGCGTGCTGGGGCGTTTCTGAACCCTCCTTTAACCCCTGCGGTTGTAGGGTCCGACTCCCTTGTTAATGGGTCCGTGACGGCGTGAT
>DLGP01000129.1:0-127 GCA_002482765.1 Alphaproteobacteria bacterium UBA7691 | reverse complement strand
AGAAAAGCACACCGCCCCGCAGGGATTGGTCCAGGCAGGCCGCCGCCAAGCGCTTCGCGCGTCCGCGCCCATGGGCGTCCACTGGACGCCCACGCGCTTGGACTGTCGCAAATCTTGCCCGTAGCCC
>DLGP01000104.1:23170-38908 GCA_002482765.1 Alphaproteobacteria bacterium UBA7691 | reverse complement strand
CGATCTGGTCATACGCCGTGAACGTCGCACCGCCAGTCTCAGCCAGAATCTTCGTGATCGCCGCCGTCAGCGACGTCTTGCCATGGTCAACGTGACCAATCGTGCCGATATTGCAATGCGGCTTGTTGCGTTCAAATTTTGCCTTGCCCATGGCTACTTTCTCCGCTCGATACTAGTTGTTCTCTACGATGCGCTTCAGTGTCTTAGCCGGCCATCTTGGCGACGACTTCGTCAGACACGTTCTGCGGCACCTGCGCATAATGGTCGAAGGTCATGGTGTAGGTGGCACGACCCTGGGTCATGGAACGCAGATTGTTCACATAACCAAACATGTTGGCGAGCGGCACCATCGCATTGATGACCTGCGCGTTGCCGCGCTGCTCGGTGCCGGTCAGCTGGCCACGGCGGGACGACAAGTCGCCCATCACGTCACCAACAAAGTCTTCCGGCGTCACCACTTCCACCCGCATGATGGGTTCGAGCAGCTTGGCACCAGCCTTCGGCGCAACTTCGCGGAAAGCTGCACGGGCAGCGATTTCGAAGGCGAGCGCCGAGGAGTCAACGTCATGGTAGGCGCCGTCATACAGCGTCACCTTGAAGTCGATGACCGGGAAGCCGGCGAGCACGCCGCTCTCGGCGACCTGCTTGATGCCCTTTTCCACCGCCGGCACATATTCCTTCGGCACATTGCCGCCGACCACGGCATTGACAAACTCGATGCCCGAACCCGGCTCCTGGGCTTCGAACTTGAGCTTGACGCGGGCAAACTGGCCCGAACCGCCGGACTGCTTCTTGTGGGTGTAATCGATATCGGCGTTCTTGGTCAGGGTTTCGCGATAGGCCACCTGCGGGGCGCCGACATTCGCTTCCACCTTGAACTCACGCTTCATGCGATCAACAAGGATTTCAAGATGAAGTTCGCCCATGCCCTTGATCACGGTCTGGCCGCTCTCATGGTCAACCGACACGCGGAAGGACGGATCTTCGGCGGCCAGGCGGTTCAGGGCGATGCCCATCTTTTCCTGGTCGTTCTTGGTCTTCGGCTCAACCGCCACCTCGATCACCGGCTCCGGGAACTCCATGCGCTCAAGCACGATGGGGTTCAGCGGATCGCACAGCGTATCGCCAGTGGTGGTGTTCTTCAGGCCGGCCAGCGCAACGATGTCGCCGGCGCGGGCTTCCTTGATTTCTTCACGGGTATTGGCATGCATCTGCAACATGCGGCCGATACGCTCGCGGTTTTCCTTGACCGTGTTGAGCACGCCCTGGCCGGCTTCCAGCACGCCGGAATAGATGCGCACGAAGGTCAGCGAGCCGACGAACNNGGGTCGTTCATGATCTTGAACGCCAGGCCGGAGAACGGCTCTTCGTCCGAGGTCTTGCGCACCAGTTCCACATCGGTGCCGGGCTTGACGCCCTTGACGCCTTCAACATCGACCGGCGACGGCAGGTAATCGACGATAGCATCGAGCAGCGGCTGCACGCCCTTGTTCTTGAAGGCCGAACCGCACATCACCGGCACAAACTTGTAGCCAATGGTGCCCTTGCGGATGCACGCGGTCAGCGTCTTCTCGTCCGGCTCGTTGCCTTCAAGATAGGCTTCCAGCGCGGCGTCGTCGGCTTCCACGGCCATGTCGATCAGCTTGGTGCGGTATTCCGCAGCCTGCTCTTTCATGTCGGCCGGAATTTCATCGTAGTAGAACTCGGCGCCCAGGCTCTCATCCTTCCAGATGATCGCACGGTTGCGCACCAGATCCACCACGCCCTTGAAATCGGCTTCCAGGCCGATCGGCAGGGTCAGCACCAGCGGCTTCGCGCCCAGGCGATCGACAATCATGTCGACGCAGCGGAAGAAGTTGGCACCCATGCGGTCCATCTTGTTGGCGAAGCACATGCGCGGCACGCCGTACTTGTCAGCCTGGCGCCACACCGTCTCCGACTGCGGCTCAACGCCGGCAACGCCGTCAAACAGGCAGACCGCGCCGTCGAGCACACGCAGCGAACGCTCAACTTCAATGGTGAAGTCGACGTGGCCGGGGGTGTCGATGATGTTGATGCGGTGGTCGTTCCAGAAGCAAGTGGTGGCAGCCGACGTGATCGTGATGCCGCGCTCCTGCTCCTGCTCCATCCAATCCATGGTGGCAGCGCCGTCATGCACTTCGCCGATCTTATGCGAACGGCCGGTGTAATACAGGATGCGCTCAGTGCAAGTGGTCTTGCCGGCATCGATGTGAGCCATGATGCCGATATTGCGATAGCGCTCGTAGGGGGTAGTGCGAGGCATGACGAACTCCGGGGATTCTCTGGCTTACCAGCGGTAATGCGAGAAGGCCTTGTTGGCCTCCGCCATGCGATGGGTGTCTTCGCGCTTCTTCACCGCGCCGCCACGGCCATTGGCAGCGTCAAGCAGCTCGGTGGAGAGGCGGTCAATCATGGTGTTCTCGGAGCGCGAACGCGCCGAGGAGATCAGCCAGCGGATCGCCAGCGCCTGACCACGATCATGACGCACTTCCACCGGCACCTGGTAGGTGGCGCCGCCAACACGACGCGAGCGAACCTCGATCTGCGGGCGAACATTGCCCAGCGCATCGTGGAACATCTTGACCGGGTCGTTGCCAGTCTTGCCCTTGATGCGATCAAACGCACCATAGAGGATCTGCTCAGCAGCCGACTTCTTGCCGGCATACATCAGCATGTTCATGAACTTGGTGACAACGAGGTCGCCGAACTTCGGGTCCGGCAGAACTTCGCGCTTAACAGCGGCGTGGCGACGCGACATCGATGATCTCCTGAGCCTTACTTCGGACGCTTGGCGCCGTATTTCGAACGGCGCTGCTTGCGGTCCTTGACGCCCTGCGTATCGAGCACGCCACGGACGATGTGATAGCGGACACCCGGAAGGTCCTTGACGCGGCCGCCACGGATCAGCACCACGGAGTGCTCCTGGAGGTTATGGCCTTCGCCGGGAATATAGCTCGAAACTTCGAAGCCATTGGTGAGGCGCACACGCGCCACCTTACGAAGCGCCGAGTTCGGCTTCTTCGGTGTAGTGGTGTAGACGCGGGTGCAAACACCACGACGCTGCGGGCATTCCTGCAGCGCCGGCACCTTGTCGCGGGCCGGATTCGGCTTGCGCGGCTTGCGAATAAGCTGGTTGATCGTCGGCATACGAGTCAGAACCCCGTAGTTAGTTCAACACAAATTGTACCGGAGCAGTCCACCAGCTTGCGCCAGCGAACCACCCTGCTCTCTCGCTCTAGACCCATGCTCGCAACTTTCGTCACGGATAGGGGTCAGTATGTCCATTTGCGTAGGTACTGGCCTCAACGTGAGCGAACGGAAGCCAAAACCGTTTTTCGACGAGTGCGTTTAGGTAAAAAACCTACCACCACCGTCGAATCGCGTGCCGGACATTACTGCCCGCACCCTGCCCCGTCAAGCGCGATTTCACGACAGGGCCGATTATAGTGTAAAATATTGATAATAAAGCATTATTATGCTCTACGACGTCTGTAAGCACGGCCCAAAAAGGCGGTGTAATGGCACTATAACCCACTTCTGCCGCCGACTCAGGCCAAAAAAAACCGGCGGTGGCCGCGCCCGGATGGCGGCAGGCTAATCTCAGCCAGCAATCATTACACATGGGTTAATTTTTCGGGCAGGTCGCTCCCTATATATAGCTCAGCCAGAAAGCTGGGCGCCGCCCTTCCAGCCACAGCTCGCAATAAACGGCCTTAGGCTGCGATTCAGCTAATTTATCATAACAATCAAAATATTATGGCACCTTGCTAAATTGCGCAGAAGGGTCATGACGCATCGCAGCAATATTGCCGGCGCGCGCCCCAAAGCATCCGTTTATGCCATTTTCATGGCTAAAATCAGCAATCAAATTATCCACCACTACATTATAAATATGCCACATCTCATTAAATTTAAATAATAATATCACGATTAACCTGTGCGCTTTATACCTTCGGCAAAAACCCGCCAGAGGGGCTTTTCAGTGGTGCCGCCGAAAGCCTATACTCCACAGGTTGGAAAACATGACGATATATCTTCTACACAGATTGGGAGTATCCGCCGATGAGCAAAGCCGGCAGCAAACCTGTCACGCTTAACGATCCGAATACCGGCAAAACCATTACGATGCCCATGCTGGACGGTTCCGAAGGCCCGTCCGTCATTGATATCCGAAAGCTCTACGCGGAATCGGGTTATTTCACCTACGACCCGGGCTTCACCTCCACTGCCAGCACCGAAAGCAAGATCACCTACATCGACGGCGATGAAGGTATCCTGCGCTATCGCGGCTATGACATTGCCGACCTGGCCGAGCATTCCAGCTTTCTGGAAACCTGCTATCTGCTGCTGAATGGCGAATTGCCGAACGGCAAGCAGAAGACCGATTTTGAACAATCGATCACCATGCACACCATGCTGCATGAGCAAATCCACTTCCTGTTCCGTGGCTTCCGCCGCGATGCTCATCCAATGGCTGTGATGTGCGGCGTGGTCGGCGCGCTGTCGGCCTTCTACCACGACTCGACCGATTACGACGATCCGCACCAGCGCATGATCGCGCAGCATCGCCTGATCGCCAAGATGCCGACCATTGCCGCCATGGCCTACAAATATTCCGTCGGCCAGCCATTCATGTATCCGCGCAACGATCTTGGCTATGCCGAGAACTTCCTGAACATGACCTTTGGCGTGCCGGCCGAGCCGTATAAGAACAGCCCGGTGCTGGCCAAGGCGATGGACCGCATCTTCATCCTGCATGCCGATCACGAGCAGAATGCCTCCACCTCCACGGTGCGCCTGGCCGGCTCGTCGGGTGCCAATCCCTTCGCCTGTATCGCCGCCGGCATTGCCTGCTTGTGGGGTCCGGCCCATGGCGGCGCCAATGAAGCCGTGCTGAAGATGCTGGAAGAGATCGGTTCGGTCGACAAGGTCGGCGAAGCGGTCAAGAAGGCCAAGGACAAGAATTCGGGCTTCCGCCTGATGGGCTTCGGCCACCGCGTCTACAAGAACTACGACCCGCGCGCCAAGGTGATGCGCGAGACCTGCTACGAAGTGCTTGACGAATTGGGCGTCAAGGACGAGCCGCTGCTCAAGATGGCCATGGAACTGGAGCGGATTGCCCTGGAAGACGACTACTTTGTCTCCAAGAAGCTGTATCCGAATGTCGACTTCTATTCCGGCATCATCCTGCGCGCCATGGGCTTCCCCACCGCGATGTTCACCGCGCTGTTTGCGCTGGCCCGCACGGTCGGCTGGATTGCGCAGTGGAACGAGATGATCGAGGATCCGGCACAGAAGATCGGCCGCCCGCGCCAGCTCTACACCGGTGCCGGCGCCCGCGCCTATGTGCCGGTCGCCAAGCGCTAAGCTTGGGCTTTACAGCCGCCAGTAAAAGAGTAGCCTGACCTGGTTAAGGCCGGGATGCCCCACCAGGGTGTTCCGGCCGCACCGGGCAGACAGAAAAAACAGTAAAAGCGGGCAAAGTAAGCCCCGGGCAAACCAGGGAGGTGGGCCAATGGCAGGACAAGCAAGGCAAAAAGGCACTCAGCCGCCGACGGGAGCAGCGACCACCGGTCATGGCTGGATGCGCCCCGGCTATATCACCATGCCCTATCCGGCGAATGACAACCGGCTGACGGCGCGACGCCTGCTCGGCCAGCGCCGCTTCTGGGTCTGGACCGGGTTGATCCTGGCCTTCTCGCTGATCATCGCTTTGCGCGGCTGATCCAGTCAGAATCAGCGCCATCACATGAAAAAGGCCCGGTTTACCGGGCCTTTTTTGTTTTGTTACTGGCGCTCGATCAACTCGATCTTGTAGCCATCCGGGTCTTCGATAAAGGCGATGACACTGCCGCCATGCTTCATCGGCCCGGGCGGCCGGGTGATCTTCACGCCATGCGCGCCCAGCTTGTCGCAAAAGCCATAGATATCCGGCACGCCAAAGGCGATATGGCCATAGCCGCTGCCGATGCTGTATGGCTCTTTCTGGCCCCAATTATGGGTCAGTTCAATCACCGCCTGGGCATCCTCGTCGCCATAGCCGACAAAAGCCAGGGTGAATTCGCCGCCTGGATAGTCCTTCCGGCGCAGCAACTGCATGCCCATCTTGTTGACATAGAAATCCAGCGATTTTTCCAGGTCGAAAACCCGCAGCATCGTGTGCAGCAGGCGCATTGACTGAGCCGTCATGGCAATTCCCTTTGCTCTAATAATAAGTTGCTTGGTTTATTTAACAATTTGCGTTGATTTGCTGCAACCCGCAGAACTGCCGCAGCGGCGCGTTCACTGGGGGTTGGGCTTTGCCCCATGCCAAGCGCCTCGCCCACCCGCTGGCAGGCTTCGAGCTGCACCGCGCGCGCCGCCGCATCCTGCACCAGCGGCGACAAGGCTGCCGCCAGCAAATCCGGCCGGCAGCGTTCCTGCAAAAATTCCGGCATCACCTCGCGGCGCTCCAGGATATTGACCAGGCCGGCATAAGGCACCCGCAAAAGCTTGCGCAGGATTGCCGCCGTGATCGGGTTCACCCGATAAGCCAGCACCGTCGGCGTTTGCGCCAGACCCAGTTCCAGTGTTGCTGTACCCGAGGCAGCCAATGCCAGGTCGGCCGCCAGCATGGCCTGATAACGCTCGGCCGGGGCTGAAACCACCTGTGCAGGAAGCGGGAAATTCGGCAATGTTGTCAATATCATACTGGCAACATTTGGCACAGTGGGCAAAACCACGCGCAAATCCGGATACAGCTTGGCCAACTTGCCCAGGGTGGCAACAAATACCGGCAGCAATTTGGCCACCTCGCCGCGCCGGCTGCCCGGCAGCAAGGCCAGCAGCGGGGCTGTGTCGGGGATGCCATAACGCTGGCGGAAGCTGTTGCCCTCAGCCTGTTCCGCCTCGGCCTGCGCCCGCGCCGCAGCAATGGTTTCCACCGCCGGATGGCCGATAAAGCTGGTGGCCAAGCCCTCACGCTCAAAATAGGGCGGTTCAAATGGCAACAGGGCCAGCAGATGATCCACCAGGCCGGCCAGCTTGCGCGCCCGGCCGGGGCGCCAGGCCCAGACCGTCGGCGCCACATAATGCACAATTGGGAAGTCACTCCGCGCCAGCCGCTTGGCCAGGCGATGGGTAAAGCCCGGGCTGTCGATGGTGACCAGTACATCCGGCGGATCGGCGCGCAAAGCGGTGGCAAGCTGATCCAGGCGGCGCAGGATTTGCCGCGCCCGGGGCAGCACTTCCACCAGCCCCATCACCGCCAGGTCATCAATTGGAAACAGGCTTTCAAAGCCTTCTGCAATCATGCGCTCGCCGCCGATGCCGCTGAAACGCAGGGCGCGGCCACCGCAAGCGGCCCGCAAGGCGCGAATCAGCCCCTCGCCCAGCGCATCGCCGGAAGGTTCACCCGCCACCAGGGCGATATGCAGCGGCGGCAACGCCTCAGCCATGATTGTCAAATCCGATCAGGTAAAGCCCCGCTGCATCGGCAGCGGCAGCAGTGGCGCCAAGGTCCACAATCAGGGCCGATCCTGCCTCAATGGCGATACCGCGCAACCCGGCCGCAGCGGCATTGGCCACCGTGCTGGTGCCGATGGTGGGCAGATCAACACGGCGCTCCTGGCCCGGCTTGCTGCATTTCACCAGGACACCGTCACGCGCCGCCGGCTCATCCACCATGCGGCGCAGCAGGGCATCGGTGCCGGCCTGATCCTCCAGGCCGATGGCGCGGCCATTCGCCGCCACCGCCGCCTGCCCCTTATCCTCCACGCCCAGAGCCCGAGCCGCCACAATGCCGGCGCGGATATTGCCCCAGTCAGCTTCACTGGCAGCAACCGCGCCAAGCTGGCCAGTTGGCGCGAGCAGATCGGCGACCACGGCCTCAACACCAATCAGGCGGAAACCCTCGGCCTCGAATGTTTCCGCCACCACACGCAACACGGCATCATCCCCCTGCAACCCGGCCTTGATGAAGCGCGGCAACAGCCGCGCGCCGCGCCAATCCGGCAAGAGTTTGCCAAAATCCGGCCGGGTGACGGCACCGCAGATCACAACATCGGACACGCCAGCAGCCTTCAAGGCGTCAAACAGCCGGCCAACCTGGGTCATGTCAAACCAGCCATGCTCGGCGTCGGCCACAGTGGCTGGAGCGCAGAAGCCATTCAGTGCTGCGATAAAAAGCGGGCGACCGGTCTGGTTGCAGGCGGCGCGGACCAGAGCCGGCACCATGCCGGCGCCGGCAATCAGCCCCAGCTTAGCTTTTGTGTCCATCGGGCAACGGCATGCAGATGCCGCGCGACGAAGCATTGCGGGTGAATTCGATCACTTCCTGCACCAGCGGTATGTCAGCAAAATGCTGCGCCACATCCTCGACCCGCTCGGCCTGGGTGCCTTCATCGGCAAACAGCATGCGATAGGCGGCACGCAGCTTGTGAATCGCCTCGCGTTCAAAGCCGCGGCGCTTCAAGCCCACCAAGTTTAGGCCGGAAAGATGGGCGCGATTGCCGATCACCATGCCATAGGGGATGACATCCTGTTCAACCCCCGACATGCCGCCAATCATGGCATGTTTGCCGATGCGGCAGAATTGATGCACCGCCGCCAGGCCGCCGACAAAAGCGAATTCGCCAACCTCGATATGGCCGGCCAGGGTGGCGTTATTGGCCATGACGACATGGTGGCTGACATGGCAATCATGCGCCACATGGGCGCCGGCCATCAGCAGGCAATCATCGCCCACACTGGTCAGCATGCCGCCGCCTTCAGTGCCGGGATTGATGGTGACACCTTCGCGAATCTGGTTGCGCGCACCGATGGTCAGGCGAGACGGCTCGCCATGGTATTTCAAATCCTGCGGCTGATGACCGATGGAAGCGAATGGGAAAATCCGTGTGCCGGCGCCGATGCTGGTGATCCCGGCAACAGCCACATGGCTGACCAGCTCCACGCCATCGCCAAGCTCAACCTGCGGCCCAACCGTGCAGAACGGCCCGATCTTCACGCCAGCACCAAGTTTGGCACCAGCCTCGACAACGGCGCTGGGGTGAATCTGGGTCATCACTTGTCCATGATCATGGCTGAGAACACCGCCTCGGCCATCAGCTTGCCATCCACCTTGGCCTCACCCCGGAATTTCCACACCGGGCCGCGCTGCTTCAGGCAATCAACATGAATATGCATCTGGTCACCTGGCTGCACCGGCTTGCGGAAGCGGGCTTCGTCGATGGTCATGAAATAGACCAGCTTGCCCTCTGCTTCCTTGCCGAGGGAATTCACCACCAGGATGGCGGCAGTCTGCGCCATGCTCTCCACGATCATCACCCCCGGCATCACCGGCTGGGTCGGGAAATGGCCCGGGAAATACGGCTCGTTGATGGTGACATTCTTGATGCCCACGGCGCTGACGCGCGGCTTCATGTTCACCACTTTATCAACCAGCAGCATCGGGTAGCGATGTGGAATCATCTCCATGATGCGGAGGATATCGACACTGCTCACGCTTGCCGTATCCTCGGCTGCTGCCATTTGGTTCGGGGCCATTTGGATCGGGGCCGTCTGGCTCTCACTCATGCTCCCTGCCTCTCCTCTTCACGAACTGGCGTAGGGCAGCCACTTCGCGGAAAAATGCCTTTGCCGGCTGAGCCGGCGACCCGGCATAGGATGCGCCGGGTTCAATATCGGTCATCACACCGGCCTGGGCCGCGATCCGTGCGCCGCTACCGATCTTGAGATGGCCGGCGATGCCGCCCTGGGCCGCCAGAATGGCGAAATCACCGAGCTGCGACGACCCTGCAATCCCTGCCTGGGCGATCACGATACAGCCGCGACCAAGGCTGACGTTGTGCCCGATCTGGACCAAATTATCAATCCAGCAGCTTGGTCCGATCACAGTATCGGGACCAGAACCACGATCGATGCAGCTATTGGCGCCAATATCGCAATCGTCGCCAATCAGTACACGGCCTAGCTGCGGCACCTTGATATGCCCGGCCGGATGCGGCGCAAAGCCAAAACCATCCTGGCCGATACGCACGCCGGGATGCAGCGTCACACGGTTGCCGATGATGCAATGGCTCAGGCTAACCTGCATGCCGACCCGGCATGCTTCCCCAAGCACCACATTGCGCCCGACCATACTGCCGGCCCCGATGATGCTGCCGGCACCAATCACCGCGCCGGCTTCGATCACCGCCTGCGGACCAACCGACACTCCCTCACCCAAATGCGCAGCAGGATCAACAAAAGCGCTGGCATGGATGCCTGGCTGTGCTTTCGGCTGCGGATAAAACAGCTGCGCCGCGCGGGCATAGGCGTGATAGGGGCTTGGCGTCAGCAGCAACGCAACCCCTGCCGGCGCTCGGCCAGCATGCTTTTCCGCAACAATGCAGGCTGCGGCATGGGTGGCCGCAAAAGCCGCAGCATATCTTGGGTTATCAAGAAAACTGAGCTGACCGGGGCCGGCCTGATCGAGTGCGGCCACATCCTCTATGGCCAGTTCGGCCATGGCTGGATCGGCCAGTTTGGCGCCTATCCGCTCGGCGATCAGACCGAGCGGGAATGGGCCAGCCTTGTCGAAAAAGCGCGGATCAGCCATCGCCCCGCGCCCTGCCTTACTGGACGCCGGGCAGCGCCACCTTCACAGACGGCAACCGCTGATCCAGGCGCTTCAGCACTTCAGCGGTGATTTCGAAATTGTCAGCCACCGGCATCTGCAACTGGGCGCGATCAAGCACCATGTTGAAGCCGCGCTCGGCGCTGAGTTGCTTCATGATCGCCACCACTTCCTTGGTGACCTGATCACGCACACCGCCCAGCATCTTGTCGAGCGCCTGCGAGCGCTCCTGAATGCGGCGCTGCAATTCGATCACTTTGCCTTGGAAAGCGGCGCGACGCTGTTCAAACACTTCCGGCGTCAGTACCGCACGCTGACGCGCCAGTTCCTGGTCCTCGGCACGCAGCTGCTCTTCTTCCTTGACGATTTCCGACTGGAAGCTGAAGCGGAACTGCTCAAGCTGTTGCCGTGCCGTCTTGAGCGCCTGAGCATCACGATTGATGCGCTGGGCGTCGATAACGGCAATCACCGCCGGCGGAATTTTGCCTTGGGCAGCGGCCATATCCGGCACGAGCAGGAACAACACTGTGAGGCAGGCGAAAAAGATCGAAGGCAGGCGAAGCATAGGACTGAACCTTGTTAGCTATGGCCCCTAGAAGCGGGAGCCGAAGTTGATGCGGAAGACTTCCGTTTCGTCGAATTCTTCCTTGAGCAGCGGGAAACCAAGATCAAGCCGGATCAGGCCGAAAGGCGATTTCCAGGAAACACCGGTGCCGATTGCAACACGCAGGCTGTTGATGTCTCGCACATCGGCGCCAGACTCACCCGAACCCCAGGCCGAGCCGGCATCGGTGAAGACACGGCCCCTGATGCCGAAATCATTCGGCAGGCCCAGCGGGAAGGTCATTTCAGCCGTACCGACATAATAATACTGCCCGCCAATGGCCTTGTCGTTCACTGTTTCGCGCGGACCAACACCGCCGGCCGCAAAGCCACGGAAGGTATCGCCGCCAATGAAGAAGCGGTTCGGCAGGCGCAGACGGCGGCCAAAGGAGGTGATCTGACCGGCCTCACCACTGAGATTGAAGATCACCTCATCCGTCACCGGGAAATAATGCCCGGCCTGCAACACGTTACGCAGGAAGCGCTCGGTGCCGCCAAAACCGGCAAATTCCTGGCTCAGTTTGATGATATAGCCGGAGGTTGGCTCGATCTTGTCATCACGGCGGTCATAGATCAGCGAATTGCCGATCGACGAGGTGGTGAATGAACCCTCCTCGCCCTTGATAAAGCGTGACTGGGTCGGATCGATATCGTCGATCTCGTCGAGGCGCAGGCGGTAGAATACCTGATCGTCTAGATATTCGGTGATCGGGAAACCGAAGCGCACCGTGCCACTGGTGGTGGTCTGCTGATAACCGCTGCGCCGGTTGAGGTCGGTGCGGCGGCGCAAAATATCCACGCCGGCAGCCAGTTCGCGGTCGAGGAAATATGGCTCGGTGAAGCCAAGATCAACCTGCTGGCGGCGGGAAGACAAGCTGAAGCCAAGCCGCAGATCCTGGCCGCGACCAAGCAGGTTGCGCTCACGGATCGAGACATCACCAATCACCGCCTCGGCCGTGGAATAGCCAACGCCGAATGACAATTCGCCGGTCGAACGCTCCTGCACCTCGGCGGTCAGCACCACCTTGTCCGGCGCACTGCCCTTGGTTTCGGCAATTTCCGCCTTGTCGAAGAAATTCAGGCCACGAACACGGGTGCGGGTACGACGCAGCTTGGCGGCGTTAAAGGCATCACCTTCAACAAGCCGGAATTCACGCCGGATCACCTTGTCGAGGGTGCGGACATTGCCCACCACATCGATACGCTCAACATAGACACGCGGGCTTTCGCCGATGATGAAGGAAACATCAATCGCCTTCTGCTCACGATGCTTCTGCACCTCGGGGCGCACATCGACAAAGGCATAGCCCAGGCGACCAAGTTCACTGGTCAGCAGCTGCACCACTTTTTCAACCGCATCGGCGTTGTAAACATCGCCGGTCTTAAGCTCGACCAACTGACGCAGCGCCTGCGGATCAACATTCTTCAATTCGCTGGTCAGGTCTACTTTGCCAAGCCGATAGCGATCACCTTCATCCACCGTGAAGGTGATGAAGAAATTTTCGCGGTTCGACGACAATTCGGCCACGGCATTGGCAACGCGGAAATCGGCGTAGCCCTTGCTGAGATAATATTTGCGCAGCTTCTCGCGGTCGAAGGTGACACGATCAGGATCGTAATTGTCATCCGACGACAGGAAACGCCACCAGACGGTTTCCTTGGTCTGAATCTGCTCGCGCAAGGCACCGTCACTATAGGCGCGATTGCCGATGAAACGGATGCGGCCCACCGTTGTGATCGGGCCTTCGCCGATCTCGAATACCAGATCAACGCGGTTTTGCGGCAGTTGCACCACCTTGGGCTCAACGGTGGCGGCGAAGCGACCGGAGCGGCGGTAGATTTGCTGGATACGCTGGGTATCGGCCTGCACCTTGGCGCGGGTGTAGACCTGACGCGGCTTGAGGGTGAGTTCGCGGCTCAGCGTTTCAGTGGTGACCCGGCGATTGCCTTCCAGCACCACACGGTTGATCACCGGATTTTCGGTCACCCGCACCACCAGGGTGTTACCCTGCATACGCAGATTGACATCCGAGAACAGGCCGGTGGCAAACAGCGCCTTCAGCGAACGATCAGCCAATTCCTCGTTGAACGGCTCACCCGGCTGCGCGGCCAGATAACTCTGGATCGTTGACGCCTCGATCCGCTGATTGCCCTCAACCACCACATCGCGCATGACGATGGATTGTGGCTGTGCCATCGGGCCAGGAGCAGCACCTGGCAATGGCCGCTGCACTTGGCGCTGGCCTTGTGCGGATGCGTCGGCCAGGCTGCCAACGATAGCAAAAAACGCCAGGGCGGCAGCAGCCGCCTTCAAGCGCCAGGGGGCAACCTTGCCGCGGCAATCATTCGCCATGCTAGATAAAACCCTCATCGCTCGATCCGGCCGCCTTTGACATACCCGTTTTCACGAAAAAAGCCCAGCGATGAAATTGAAAACCGGCAGGCGGTTCAAGTCGTTCCAGGTCGCGAACAGGAACAGCGACAGCACCAGGGCAAAGCCGACGCGAAAGCCGTATTCCTGCGCCCTTTCGCCCAGCGGGCGGCCGCGCACGGCTTCCACCGCATAAAACAGCAGGTGGCCGCCATCCAGCATCGGCACCGGGAACAGGTTGATCAGGCCGATGGCAACCGACAGCGTCGCCATCAGCGACACCAGGGCGAGCCAGCCGCTCTTGGCAATATCACCCGACATCTTGGCAATGCCAAGCGGACCACTGAGCTGGTCGCCCGATTCCTTGCCTTTGATGATGCGGCCGAGATAGGTGAAGGTGGTGGTGATTTCAGTGCCGATCTGGCGCACCGCCTGCACCACGGCGGAAACCGGGCCATGGCGCACAAACTCAGTACTGCCAGTAGGCGACTGGATGCCGACCTGACCAAGCCGCTGGGTGCCACCGAAGCCATCCGGCACATCCACCCGGCGCGGCACAATGGTCAGTGCCATATCGGCGCCGTCGCGCAGCACGCCAAGCTGGATCGGGGTTTCAGCCCGCAGCGCCACATAGGTGCGCAATTCCTCAAACCGCTGCACCGCGCTGCCATCCAGGCTGGTGATACGGTCGCCGGCCTTGAGGCCGGCCGCCTCGGCAGCGCTGCCCGCCACCACGCCACCAATCACCGGCGGCGTATAAGGCTGGCCAATCAGGCTGAACAGCCCGGTATAGATCACGATGGCAAAGATGAAATTGGCGATTGGCCCGGCCGCCACGATGGCGGCGCGCTGCGGCAGCCGCTTGTGGTGGAACGACACGGCGCGGTCTGCCGCGCTCATGCTGCCCATCGCATCCTGATCGGCGCCGCTGGAGGTGGCATCGGCATCACCGAAGAATTTGACATAGCCGCCCAGCGGCACAGCAGCAAACTTCCATCGTGTGCCATGGCGGTCATTGAAGCCAAAAAGCTCCGGGCCGAAGCCAATGGAAAACACTTCCACACGCACGCCACAGCGCCGCGCCACCCAGAAATGACCCAGTTCATGCACGAACACGATAATGGTCAACACCACCACAAAGGGAATGATGTAGCTGGCCAGGTTAAAGATAAAATCCATGCTGTCTCAGGTCCTGTCTTCCGCTAGGCTTCGCCGCGCTTGCGTCGCGCCGCCTTGTGCACGCTGACCACACGATCATCGGTGAGCGGATCGATCACCAGAGCCGCATGCCGGCGCGCGGCGCCATCGGCATCACGCACCGCTTCCAGATCGGTCAGGGGCCGCCGGTTCACCCGCGCCAGCGTCTGTTCGACGATGCGCGCGATGTCCAGAAAGCCGATCCTGCCACTCAGGAATGCTTCAACCGCCACTTCATTGGCCGCATTCAGGATAGTAGGGGCGCCCCCCCCGCTTTGCAAGGCCCGACGCGCCAGATTGAGCGCCGGAAAGCGTGCGGAATCAGGCACTTCAAAGGTCAGTTTGGCGATGGCGGCAAGATCGAGCCGGGGCACCGGGGCAGCCATGCGCGACGGCCAGGCCAGCGTGAAGGCAATCGGCGTGCGCATATCGGGGGTGCCAAGCTGGGCCAGCACCGAACCATCAAGATAGGCTACCAAGCTATGCACCACCGATTGCGGGTGAATCAACACTTCAATACGCTCTTCCGACACCGGAAACAGGTAGCTGGCCTCAATCAATTCCAAGCCCTTATTCATTAAGGTTGCGGAATCGACGGATATTTTCGCGCCCATACTCCAGATCGGATGGGCGATGGCCTGGGCTGGCGTGGCTTCGCGCATCTCGGCCAGGCTGAGGGTGCGGAACGGCCCGCCGGAAGCAGTCAGGATGATGCGATCAACATTTTCCGGCGCCTTGAAGTCAAAAACCTGGAAAATCGCATTATGCTCGGAATCGACCGGCAGAATGGTGGCGCCGCAGCGCGCCGCCTCGTGCATCACCAGATCGCCGGCACAGACCAAAGCTTCCTTGTTCGCCAAAGCCACCATGGCGCCCCGGCGCACCGCCGCCAGGGTCGGCTCCAGGCCGGCGGCGCCAACAATCGCCGCCATCACCCAATCGGCCGGCC
>DLGP01000104.1:13967-23139 GCA_002482765.1 Alphaproteobacteria bacterium UBA7691 | reverse complement strand
CGTCGCCCGCCGGCAGCCTCAACCGCGCTACCGGCAAGCCGGGCGCGCAATTCAGGCAGCAAAGCCTCGTCGCCGATCACCGCCACACTTGCTTGCAGCAGCCGCGCCTGTTCGGCCAGCAGCGCCACATTGCTCTGCGCGGTCAGCGCCTCAACCACAAACTGGCCCGGTTTGCCCCGTTGCAGCAGATCAATGGTGGAGCGACCGATTGAACCGGTAGACCCCAGAACCGTGACCCGCTTGGTTGCCCCGCTCATGACAGCCCCCACCCACCCCACAGCAGCAGGCCAAAAGCCACGAAGGGAGCGGCAAACAACACGCCATCAAGCCGGTCGAGCGCGCCGCCATGGCCCGGGATCAGGGCACCACTGTCTTTCACGCCGAAACGGCGTTTGGCACCGGATTCAAAAAAGTCGCCGGCTTGCGACACCACCGCCACCAAGGCTGCGAACAGGCCAAGCGATAGTGCCGGCAGGCGCGGCTCCAGTTGCGCCACGCCATAGCCGGCAAGCGCAGCGCACAGCATGCCGCCCAACAGGCCGGCCCAGGTTTTGTTCGGGCTGATCGCCGGAATCAGCTTGGGGCCGCCGATCAGCCGGCCAAAGGCATAAGCGCCGGTATCAGTGGCCCATACCACCAGCAACAGCCAGAACACGATCAGCCGGCCATGCTCGGGCTGGTCACGCAGCCAGATCAGGCTCAGGCTGGGCAGGCCAACATAGATCATGCCGCCAAAAGCCCAACGCGGCCGCGCCGGCTGAAGCCAGAGATAAGCCAGCGCGCCGAACAGCAGCACAATGAGAGACGCCAGGCGCAGATCCAGCCGCATCAGGGCTATTGCCAGCACCAAGGCTGCACCGCCCAGGGCAAGCGCCTTGGTATCCGGCGCAGCCTGGCTTTCCGGGCCATCCGGCAGCCGCTGCCATTCACGCAGCATCAGCAATGCCGCCAGCGCCACCAGGCCGGCGAAAATCCACTTTCCGAACCACAGGGCCGCCAGCGCCAGCGGCAGCATCACCAGGGCCGACAGGATACGCTTGGTCAAAGCGCTGCCCAGCCAGCCCGCAGCGACCGGGGTTTCAGCCATCGCTGCCGCCATAGCGGCGCTCACGGCGCTGGAAATCGGCAATCGCCGCCTCCAGGTCGGCAGCGGTGAAATCCGGCCATAACTTGTCGACAAACAGCATCTCGCTATAGGCCGATTGCCAGATCAGGAAATTGCTCAGGCGCTGCTCGCCGCTGGTGCGGATCACCATGTCGGGATCAGGAATACCAACCGTCAGCAGGTGGCTTTCAATCGTGGCGCGGTCGATCTGCTCGGGGCGCAACTGGCCGGCCGCCACCGCCTCGGCAATGCGCCGGCAGGCGGCGATGATCTCATCCTGGCCGCCATAGGATAGTGCGATCACCAGCGTCATGCGCCGGTTTTCAGCCGTCTTGGCCTCGGCCTCCTCGATCATCGGCACGATATCGGCGGCCAAGCGGCTGCGGTCACCGATCACCCGGATACGCACACCATTGCGGCGCAGTTCTTCCAGTTCACGGCGGATATAAAGCCGCAGCAAATCCATCAGCCCGGCCACCTCCGCCACTGGCCGCTTCCAGTTTTCCGACGAAAAGGCATAGAGCGTCAGGTATTCGACGCCGAGATCGCGGCAGGCGCGCACCACGTTACGCACCGTATCAACACCCTGGCGATGCCCGAGATTACGCGGCAGGCCACGCGCCTTGGCCCAGCGCCCGTTGCCATCCATGATGATGGCGATATGGCGCGGATAGCCTGCCGGCGTAGCGGCCTGGGCTGTGCCGGCCTGGGATGTACCGGCCTGGGACGTACCGGTCTGGGGAGCAGTCTCGGGCAACGACACCACCATCTCAGACCTGCATGATCTCCTTGGATTTCGCAGCCAGAATCTCATCGATCTTCTTGGTCGCGTCATCGGTCAGGCGCTGGATTTCCTCCTGCCACATCTTGGCGTCGTCCTCGCCGATCTCGTGGTCCTTCTCCAGCTTCTTCAGGCTGTCCATGCCGTCGCGGCGCACACCGCGCACCGCCACCTTGGCCTGCTCGGCATACTGCCCCGCCACCTTGCTCAGTTCCTTGCGGCGCTGCTCGTTCAGTTCCGGGATCGGAATGCGGATCAGCGTGCCATCGGCCTGCGGATTTAGCCCCAGGCCGGAAGCGGCAATCGCCTTTTCCACCGCCTTCACGTTCGACTTGTCCCACACCGACACGCTGATCATGCGCGGCTCGGGCACGGAAATAGTGCCAATCTGGTTGATCGGCATTGAGCTGCCATAAACATCAACCCGCACCGGGTCGAGCATGCTGGTGGAAGCACGGCCGGTACGCAAACCGGTATATTCGTGCTTCAACACGTCAATCGCCTTGTTCATGCGCCGCTCGATATCGTCGATATCCGGTTCGGCCATGGTCGTCTCCTGTCTCTAAGTCTTTACAATCGCTATCAAAGTTTTCAGGCGCCGATAGCGGCTCAGTCGCCTTCCACCACTGTGCAGCGGCCTTCTCCCCGCAACACTTTGGCGAAGCCGCCCGGTTCGTGCAAGGAGAAGACCAGGATTGGAATCTTGTTCTCGCGCGCCAGGCTGATCGCGGCGGCATCCATTACCTTGAGGTCCTTGGCCAGCACATCATGGTAGCTGACCCGGTCATAGCGCACGGCATCCGGATTCTTCTTCGGATCGTCGCTGTAGACACCATCCACCTGGGTGCCTTTGAGCAGCGCATCGCAGCCCATCTCGGCAGCGCGCAAAGCAGCAGCGGTATCGGTGGTGAAAAACGGATTGCCGGTGCCGGCGGCGAAAATCACCACCCGGCCCTTTTCCAGATGCCGGATGGCGCGGCGCCGAATATAGGGTTCGCAAACCGTGTCCATGCGGATAGCCGACTGCACCCGCGTGTCAACATTATGGCGCTCCAGCGCATGCTGCACCGCCAGCGCGTTGATCGTGGTGGCCAGCATGCCCATGTAATCCGCCGAAGCACGCTGCATGCCCTGGGTGGCGCCGGCCACGCCGCGGAAGATATTGCCGCCGCCAATCACCAGGCAAACCTCGGCGCCCAATTGCTGCACCGAGCGAACTTCCTTGGCGATGCGGTCAACGGTTTCGAAATCGATCCCGTAGGGGGTCGGCCCCATCAGCGCCTCGCCGGAACATTTCAGCAGGACGCGGCGGTATTTGAAGCTGTCGCTCATGGGTGCCTCGGTAATGGTTCCGGATCGGAAGCCGGAAAACGCGGGTGGGCCGATTCCCGGCCCTTCACCTTATACGATCAAGGCCCGCGCTCCAATCCGGCCCCGACAATTGCGGGGACGAACCGGGGCACGGGCCTTGGAATTACTGACCGTGGCCGGCCAGGAAAAGCCGGCTTAGCCGGCCATCTTGGCCACTTCAGCGGCGAAATCGTCAGCCTTCTTCTCGATGCCTTCACCAAGCTGGAAGCGGGCAAAAGCCACCAGTTCGATCGCCGCGCCGGCATCCTTGCCGGCCTTCTCGATCGCCTTGGCCACCTGGGTCTCGCCATCGATCACGAAGGTCTGCTCCAGCAGCACCACTTCCTGGTAGAACTTGCGGATGCGGCCTTCCACCATCTTGGCGATGATATCGGCCGGCTTGCCCGAACCGGCAGCCTGATCGGTCAGCACGGTGCGCTCACGCTCCACAGCGGCCGGGTCCAGGTCCTTGGTGCTCAGCGACTGCGGATTGGCAGCGGCGATATGCATCGCCAACTGCTTGCCGATGGCCTCCAGCGCCTCACGCTTGGCGGTCGACTTCAGCGCCACCAGCACGCCCAGCTTGCCGATGCCTTCGCCCAGCGCCGAATGCACATAGCCGATCACTGCGCCGCCTTCCACGCTGAGCCGCTTGGCGCGACGCAGCGTCATGTTCTCGCCGATGGTGGCGATGGCGTTGGTGATTTCGTCCTTGACGTTGCGGTCGCTGCCCGGGAACGGCGCGGCTTCCAGCGCCGCCACATCCTCGCCAGCGCTCAGCGCCACCTGGGCGATGCCGGCAGCAATCGCCTGGAATTGCGGATTGCGACCAACAAAGTCGGTTTCCGCATTCAGTTCCACCAGGGTGCCAACATTGTCCTTGATCGCCAGCGCCACCAGACCTTCGGCGGCAACACGACCGGCCTTCTTGGCCGCAGCCGAGAGACCCTTCTTGCGCAGCCAATCCACCGCAGCGTCAACATCGCCACCGGTTTCGCCCAGCGCCTTCTTGCAATCCATCATGCCCGCGCCGGTCTTTTCGCGCAGGTCCTTCACCAGGGCCGCAGTGATCTCAGCCATGTCGTCCTCTCAAGGTCGGAAGCAACGGAAGACGGCGCCCCATCGGAGCGCCGCCGGTAATTCACGAACCGGGCCGCTGTGACGCGGCCCGGCCACTAAAATCAAGCCTGGGCGACGACTTCGGCGCCGGCAGCCTCAACGGCCACTTCCGGCAACAGTTCGGTCGGCAGCTCTTCGGCTTCGCCAAGATCGGCGCCGCTGGCCGCAAGCTGCTCTTCGATGCCGCCAACGATGGCGAGCGAGAACAGATCGCAATACAGGTTGATGGCGCGCAGCGCGTCATCGTTGCCCGGCACCGGATAGGTGATGCCCGACGGATCGGAATTGCTGTCCAGGATCGCCACCACCGGGATGCCGAGCGTGCGGGCTTCGGCAATCGCGATGTCTTCCTTCACGGTGTCGATCACGATCATCACGGCGGGCAGGCCGCCCATATCCTTGATACCGCCCAGCGCACGATCAAGCTTCTCGCGCTCGCGGGTCAGGTTCAGGGTCTCTTTCTTGGTCAGACCAAGGCCGCCCTGCTCGCTGCCAAGCTGCTCTTCCAGCTCCTTGAGGCGCTTGATCGACTGGGAGATGGTCTTCCAGTTGGTCAGCATGCCGCCAAGCCAGCGATGGTTCACATAATACTGGCCGCATTTGGCAGCCGCCTCGGCCACCGCCTCGGAAGCCTGGCGCTTGGTGCCGACGAACAGCACCTTGCCGCCGCCGGCGACAGTGTCGCGCACGGCATGCAGGGCACGGTGCAGCAACGGCACGGTCTGCTGCAAGTCAATGATATGGATGTTGTTGCGTGCGCCGAAGAGATACGACTTCATCTTCGGGTTCCAGCGGTGGGTCTGGTGGCCGAAGTGAACGCCAGCCTCGATAAGCTGCCGCATCGTGAACGTGGGTACGGTCATCGTCTTTGTCCTTTTCCGGTTGGACCGCCGCAAGCGCCGTCTGGTTCCGCCTCGTATGGCGGACAGACACCGGAACGCATACCCAGGATGTCTCCCCGGGTCTGCGCAAGCCTGCGTGTGGGGTTTACTGAACGCCGGGCTTGTAGCCGAGTCTGGGCCACGGCGCAAGGGGGCAGATAAAACCGGCCCGATACCACCTTGCATGTCGCAGCGAGATTCTTCATTACAACCGGGATTTTCGCGCCCGCATCAGGCATACTCGCACCATGGACCTGCAAAAGCTCAAGCCTGAAACACTCGACAGCCTGTTGCAGGCGCATGAGCGCTTTGCCAAAGGACACCGCGGCGGTAACCGTCTGAATTTACAGTTTTTTGATGCCGCCGGGATGAATTTTGCCAACCGCGACCTGCGCCAGGCCAATATGGTGGGCGGCAATTTTCGCGGTTGTCTGTTCCGCTTCGCCAAGCTGGCTACGGCCAATTTCTACGGCGCCGACCTGGAAGGCGCCGATCTTTCCTCCACCGACCTGACCCGTTCCGACCTGCGCGGCGCCCGGCTGCGCGGCGCCAATCTGGAATTTGCCGACCTGACCGGAGCCGATATCCGCGATGGCCGGCTGCTGCGGCCGGATGCCGAGGGCAATCTGGTGGCGGTGACCGCTGGTGGCGCCGTCACCGAAAAGGCCCATATGAGCCACGCCAAGCTGATCGGCGCCAAGCTGGGCCGCGCCTTCAGCCAGCATGCCGATCTGAGCCATGCCAACCTGGCCAATGCCAAGCTGGTGGATGCCGACCTGTCGAATTGCGACCTGCGGGGCACGATCTTCGTTGGCGCCGACCTGACCAACACCAATATGAGCAATTGCAAACTCTCCGGCGCAGTGCTGGCCGGCGCCATGCTGAACGGCACGGTATTTGAGAATTCCGACCTGGCCGGCGCCTTCTTCCGTAGTGCCGACATGCGCGATGCCAAGATGCGCGGCGCCCAGATGCCGCGCTCGCTCGACAGCCTGGAAAAGCCGCTCCAGGCGATCCTGCGCGAGCATCAGAGCTGGACCGAAAGCATGGGCCTGAAAGGCAAGCGGGCCGATTTCAGCCGGGTGGATATTTCCGGCGCCAAGCTGCACCGGCTGGAACTTTCTGCGGCGCTCTTTGTGCAGAGCACCATGGTGGAGACCGACCTGAGCTTTTCGGTGCTGTCGATGACCGATTTCACCGACGCCATGCTGCTGAATGCCAACCTGACCAGCGCCGACCTGCGCGGGGTGAAATTTGCCGGCGCCAACATGATCGGCGTCAACCTGAAGCAGGCCAAGATGGGGCCGATGCCGATCAGCAGTCTGCAAGGCAAAAAATGGCATGCCAGCCTGGAAAATGCCAATCTGAGCCAGGCGGTGATGGCCGGTTGCGACCTCAGCGGCGCCAATCTGAGCCAGGCCATCATGATGCATACTGATCTGCGCGACGCCAATCTGGCCGGCGCCGACCTGAGCGGCGCCGACCTGACCGGGGCAGACCTGCGCGATGCCAACCTGGCCGGCGCCGACCTGCGCTCGGCCATCGGGGTGAACTTGTCCTGAAACCCCGGGCAGGTTAGGCTGGGGTAATGGAAAACACGGTCAAGGTCATCGCGCAGTACGAAATCGACGAGATGTTCGAGGCGCATGCCAATTACGTGAAAGGTGTGCGCGGCGGCAAACGCCTGGTGATGCATTTCCGTGATGCCTCACGGCTCGATTTCAGCGGCAAGAACCTAGCCTCGGCGGATTTTGTTTCCAGCAAGATGGCCTATGCCGATTTCAGCCATTCGGTGATGACCTCCTCCTCCTTCTTCGCCGCCGACCTGCAAGGCGCCGACATGCGGCGCTGCGACCTGACCAAGGCCGACCTGCGCGGCGTGAATCTGCGCAACGCCAATCTGGAAGGCGCCAACCTGACCTCGGCCGATATCCGCGACGGCGTGCTGCTGCGGCCGGATGAGGATGGCAACCTGATCGCCGTGTTGAAACGCTCGGCCAGCATCGACAATGCCAAGATGGCCGGCGCCAACCTGTCTTCGGCCCGGCTTGGCAAAGTGGTGGGGCGCAACACTGACCTGACCAATGTGAACTTCTCCAATGCCAAACTGACCAATGCCGATCTTTCCGGCTCGAACCTGACCGGCTGCCTGTTTGCCGGCGCCGACCTGACCGAAGCCAATCTCTCGAATTGTATATTGCACGGCGCTGTGCTGGCCGGCGCGGTGCTGAACGAAACCAATTTTGAGGGCGCCGATCTTACCGCCAGCTATTTCCGCCCAATCGATCTGCGCGATGCCGATATCTCCAAGGCGATCATGCCGCGCAGCCTGGAGAATCTGGACCGTTCGCTGCAATTCATCGTCAAGGAACACCTGACCTGGATCGACACGCTGGGCAAGCAGGGCATGCGGATCGATTTCAGCCGCTACGATCTTTCCGACCAGAAATTGTCGAGCATCAATTTCTCGGCCGGGGATTTCTCCTATGCCATCATGCGCAACACGGATTTCTCCGGCTGCCGCTTTGTGCTGTCAGACCTGCGCGGCGGCATGATGCTGAATGCCAATTTCACCGGCGCACAGATGCAGGGTTCAAAATTTGATCGCGGCATCCTGACCAATGCCGATTTCAGGGGCGGCAATTTTGCGCCGGTCACTATCAGCGGCGCCTTCCATCGCCGCCAGGCCACAAGTTTCCAGGAATGCAATCTGACCCAGGCGAAATTCCAGGGCGCCGATCTTGAGGGCGCGCTGTTCAACCGCTCGATCCTCAACATGGCGGATTTCCGCTCGGCCAACCTGAAGAATGCTTCCTTCCTGGATGCCGACCTGACCAATGCCGATTTCCGTGGCGCCAACCTGGATGGCGCCGATCTGCGCGGCGTGGTCGGGATGAAGGTTTAAATAGCTGCCTCTGCCGGCAGCGCGATCAGGCGTGGCACCGGCGAGAGCAGGATCACGCCAAGCTGCACAGCAAAGCCGGCCGCCGCCAGCCACAACACCGCCTCCAGGCTCCACGCCCCGCCAACCCAGCCGCCAGCCAGCGCGCCCAGCGGCCGCATGCCCAGGGTGGCAACCTGCTGGATGGCACTGGCGCGGCCGATCAGCGGCGCCGGCACCACAGCCTGGCGCAAACTGGTCTGGCCGATGGTCCACAGCATCGGGCCAAAGCCAAACAGCATAAAACCGCCAGCCACCAAGGCAAAACCACCAGCCTGCGGTGCCAATGTTGCCAGGGCGAGCAATATTGCTGCCAGCAGCGACAATGCCGGCCCGATGGTGATCTGCACCCCCAGCGCCAGCCGGCGATGCAGCAAAGGCGCCATCAGGCTGGCCAGCAGCATGCCGATGCCTTGCAGGCCCAGCGCCAGGCCGATCCCGGCCGGGCTGAGGCCCAGGCGCTGGCTGGCGAACAGCACAAACACCGCCATCAACAGAAACCAGCTGAAATTCCACGCCATGGCACAGGCGGCGATGGCGCGCAGCAGGTCATGCCGCCAGACCAGGGCAAAACCTTCGCGCAATGCTGGCAGCAGCGGCTGGCGTGGCTGCGTGGTCATGTGCTGACGCCGCATAACCGGATCGCGCAGCAGCCAGGCGGCCCAGGCCGAGGCAAGGCCGGAAGCCGCCAGCGCCAGAGCCGGCGAGGTCCAGCCCGCCACCAGCCCAGCCAGGCCGGGGCCGAGAAACACGGCTGCGGCGCGGGCAAATTCCAGCTTGGCATTGGCTACCGCCAACACCTGGCGCGGCACCAAGGCCGGCAGATAGGCCAGGGCTGCCACATTGAACACCACGCTGGCCGCCGCCAGCAGAAAGCCAAGCAGCCCCAGCATGGTGAGGCCGAGCCAGCCGGCCAGGGCCAGCAGCGGCAGGCAGAGCAGCAGCAGGGGAAGACGGGAACGAGCCAAAGGGCCGGGGACTCCGGTGGCGACAGG